>DATJEP010000062.1:0-6788 GCA_035496475.1 Candidatus Udaeobacter sp. | reverse complement strand
CTCGTAGACCAGCTCGACCGAGAGCCCGTCGAACTTGGGCTCGGCGGTGTAGATGATGGGCTCGGCGAACAGCCCTTCGTCGGTTCCGAGCGCACGGCGCACGCGCGCGTCGAACTCGAGCACCTCGTCCGCGTCCATCAGCGAATCGAGCGACAGCATCGGCTTCACGTGCGGCACCTTCTTGAACGCGGCGCGCAGCGCGCCGCCGACCCTGAGCGTCGGCGAATCAGGCTCGACCAGATCCGGAAACTGGGTCTCGAGCTCCTTCAGCTCGCGATGGAGCTTGTCGTAGCCGGCGTCCGAGATGGTCGGCTTGTCGAGCGCGTAGTAGCGATAGTCGTGATCGCGGATCTCGTCGGACAGCTGCGCGATGCGCCGCTTCGCGTCGGCACGGGTCATGACGCGAGCTTAGCAAACACGCGGCTTCTCGGGTGTACGGTCCCCGCCATGTCGGGGGCGTGGCTCGGCCTCCTCAATTCGCGCACATCGCGCATGCCGCCCGGTTACGCTAGGGTTCGCGGCGAAGCGCTCTCGGTTCGGAGGACTTGGATGCAACGCCCCACCACCGGCGAACGAGCCACGACGTCATTCGCCGTGATCGCGCGGGCCGCGATCGAAAAACACGTTCCCGAGTCGCGCACAGGCTCGGCGGTGTGGCGCGTGAGCCCGGGCATGGTGTGGGTACGGTGGCCGCGGGGCGACGGCTCGTGGTTCGCGCTCGGGCTCCGGCGTCACCTCGACTGGGTGACGGGCGAGGCGGCGCTTTCGCGCGAGGACGCTGATCCCGAGACGCTCCCGCTCTGGACGGATCCGGAGGGCTCGCGATCCCCGGCCGGATATCGAATCCGTCTCGGCGTTCTCCTTCACGACGAAGATCGCTGGTGGCCGGCGGGCACGACGGCACGCGCTCTGAGCGAGCGGCTGCACGAGATGGCGCTTCAGCTTCGCGTCAAGGCCGAGCCCCACTTCGCCCGGAATCCGGTGCCGCGCACGTGACGCGTTCAGGCCTCCGGGCTGGGACCGCCTTCGAGCCGGATCACGGCCAGACCGCGGATGCGATGCTGACCAGCGACTGGTCGTCCTCGATCGACTGCTCGTAGCGCAGCAGCCGTCCCGCTCCCGGCTCGGCGCAGCGAAGAAGCGCGTAGGTCGGCGCGAAGCCGCAGATCCGTGTGCCGTCGTCGTGCGACGCGATGGCATCGAACCACGCATCGGCGTTCCCGCGGATCGCGGCTTCGAGCGCGGCGCGATCCTTCGCTTCCACCTCCAAGCGCACGCGCTCGTCGGTCGGCGGATCCCCGAAGCGCGGCCCCACGTGCGAGAGGTCGACGCTGGCGAGATAGACGGTATCGCCGCCCTGTGCCACGACGGTCTCGCGCACGGCCTGGATCAGCATTTCGAATCCGGCATCCTCGCGCGGCTTCCGGCCCTCGTCGAGCAGGTGGAGGAATCCGCCGCAGAGGATCGGCACGATGGTGAAGGGCCGATCCTTCAGCCGGTGCTGGAGGAAGATCGTGGCGAACTCGATCGAATGCTCGGCACGATGTGCGAGCTCGCCATGGAACGCCGCCTCGCCGAGGCGCGACGCCACCGCGTCGACGAACGCGGTGTCACAGACCGCCTTCCCGAGCGGGGTCTGAAAATGCTTGCGCGTGAGCGCGAAGAGATCGCCGAAGAGCTCGTGTCCGGTGCCGAAGATCACGATCCGGAGCGGCCGAGGAGGCTGCTCTCCGAGCTCGAGCAGGGCGCGGGCGATGGTCTCGCCTGATCGGCGCGGATCGAGATGCGGAGCCAGGATGGCGCGCGGCCGCGCATCCGGCGCGGCGGCCGGCTCGCCGGCGGCGTCGCGGCGCGTCATGGCGGCGGCGAAATACTGATCGAGCGATCGTGCCAGCTCCTCGCGCTCCGCGGGATAGACACGGCCCTCCAGCACCGCGGGCCGGATCTCCAGCGCATGATAGGCCTCGCGCAGCGCGCGGTAGGCGGCATCGAATCGCGGCGAATCCAGCATCAGCAACTCGTCGAGCTGGGCGACGAAGTCGCGCACCATCTGGGTGATGCGCAGATCCTTGCTCTCACGCATCAGCGCCGCGCTGAGATCGTTCAGCGACACGGTCCCATCGAGGAGCTGGAGGATCGCCAGCGCCTCGATGCCGAGCACCGGCTGACCGGGGATCACGCCGAGCGGATCCGAGACCAGGATCAGCTCGCGATCACCATCGCGAAACGGCATCAGCATGAGCGGCCGGAGGCGCGGGAACTCGGGTAGATCGGCCGGCTCTTCGCGGGCGGCCCCGGGAGGCAGCACGATGCGCGGCTTTTCGGCGGGCTCTTCAGTGGTGGCGCCGGGAGGGACGACGAGGCGCGGCTTCTCGGCCGGCTCCGGCTCGGCGCCCGGCACGATCAGGCGGGGGCGGCGCGGCGGATCGGATGGACCTTCGACCATGAGCTCTCCCGAGGAACCGCGACCGGACTCGTTCGCAGTCTAGTCGACGCGGTTCGGGGCGCTCAACTCACGGACAATCCACGCGCCCGGCGCACCCCAGGTTATCGAAAAAGATCGTGCGCGCGGGGGGCATTTCATGGAATATGCGCCCGGGATCGGCGCGCGCCGTCCTGCGTCGGATCGGATCCGGGCAGGCGCGTCCCCCGCATCACGCCGCGCGTTCCGTTGCGCGGGCGCGAAGGCATCCCCCGCGAGCACATCGGGCGGGAGGGCGCCAGGCAAGGAGGCCTGACCGAGTGAATCCCACCCGCGGTGGCGTCGCCGCGACTTCAATCGAAGTGCGCATCTCGCGGGCCCTGACGCTGCCCGGCCGCGCGTGGTGCGCCGACGCCCCGCGCGCCCTGATCGCGATCGTGCACGGCCTGGGCGAGCATGGAGGTCGGTACGCGGCGCTCGCCGAGCCCCTGGTGCGCGCCAACTACACGGTGGTCACGCTCGACCTTCCGGGCCATGGGGAGGCGCCGGGCCCGCGTGGCGATCTCACGTCGTGGGTCACGACCCGGGACAGCGTCGTTCCGGCGATGTTCACCGCCTCGCGCGGTCTGCCGGGGCAGCCGATGGAGCTGCAGCGGGTGCTGCTCGGCCACAGCATGGGCGGGGTGATGGCGCTCGATTACGCGCTCGCGCATCCACGAGATCTGCTCGCGTGCATTGCCTCAGCGCCTGCGCTCAAGTCGGCGATGCCGCCGTGGTGGAAGCTGGCGCTCGCCAACGTGGCGCGCGTCACCTCGCCGAGCGCCGGCTTCCCGCACGGCCTCGATGAGTCCGGCATGTCGCGCGATCCCGAAGTGCTGGCGCAGAGGAAGAGCGATCCGCTGCTTCACGACCGCATCAGTCCGCGCTTGTACTTCGGGCTCGAAGAGGCGCGGCAGCGCGTGATGCGCGACGCGCGCCGGCTCCAGGTTCCAACCCTGCTGATCCAGGGCGCCGCCGATCGCGTGGTCGACCCCAGGGGCGCGCTCGAATTCTGCGGCGCCGCGCCACACGGAATGACACGGCTCGTGACCATCCGCGACGGTTTTCATGAGGTGTTCAACGAGCCGTCACGCGACGAGGCGATCCGCGACGTGATCGCGTGGCTGGACGCGGTGCGCGTAGTGTAGGTGGGGGCTGCGCGATCGCCGTCGCGCGCCATGCCGTCGCGTGCGTTCTTCGCGGTGGGTGGGTGCGGCTCTTCGTGGCGGCTCGATTCGCGTGCGGCTCTTCGCGGCGGCTCGGTGCGCGTTGATTTCTTGGCCGGCGCGCGATCTCTCACCAGCGGTTGGACGGGCGATCTATTTCGGCGCGCTCGGAGCCGTTTTCGACCGACCCTCGCGAAAATTAGTTCTTGACGCGATTTCGCGAGTGAGTGCGGGCGACTCTGTAGCTCGCATTGGCGCGACGTCTCAGACTGCGATGAATCCGCGCTGCGCCCGCAGCGTGTACTGAGACGAGAGAGTTCTCGCGAAGCGCTGTGTTTTCGCGTGTGCGCCGGTGTCAGAGCGTCGAATTCGGGCGTGATATGAATCGCGTGCCCTCCAGCGGCGGGGCTTCTTTCCCGCCCCGCGACCCGCCCCCGCGGAGTCACTGAAGTGAACACGTACTCGTATCGCCGTCTCACCGACGGGGCGCTCATTCATGAGTGGCGCACGTCCGTCTCCAACGATCGCACCGCTACCGCCCGGCTCCTGGCCCTGCTCGGCGAAGTCATGGCCCGCAAGCTCTACGTACCTGCCGGCTATCCGTCCATGTTCGCCTGGTGCGTGGCCGAGTTTCATATGTCGGAGGACGTGGCCTGCAAACGGATCCGCACCGCCCGTGCCGCTCGCCGCTTCCCGGTCATCTTCGCGGCAATCGCCGATGGCCGGCTTCACGTGAGCGGGGTGAGTCTGTTGGCGCGTTATCTGACCGAGGCGAGCGCCGGAGAGCTGCTGGCTGCCGCGATGGGGAAGACCAAGCGTGAGATCGAGCAGCTGTTGGCGGAGCGGTACCCGCAGCAGGACCTGCCCACGCGCATCAGGCCACTGGTGAGCGGGCCACTCGATCTAGCGGTAGCGTCCGGCACAGCAGTGTCAACGGAGTTACCGGCCCCGGGACCGGTAACGTTGGATACACCGGTGACAACGGAGTTACCGGCCCCGGGGCGGGTGAGTGGATCTGCCGAGCCATCGGTGCCCGCGCCGACGCTCGCCACTTACGCGAAAGTCTCGCCTCTGGCCCCGGAGCGATTCGCGCTTCAGGTGACGATCCCCAAGGGCACGCACGACAAGCTGCGTCGAGCGCAGGAGCTGCTGGGACATCAAGTTGCATTCGGCGACCTGGTCGGTGTGCTCGACCGAGCGCTAGACTTACTGGTCCAGACGCTCGAGAAGCGGAAGTTCGCGGCAAGCGACAAGCCACGCCAGAGCGCGAAGCCTGCACCGACGGACACCCGGCATATCCCTGCCGACGTGAAGCGCGCGGTACGAAAGCGCGACCACGATCAGTGCACGTTCGTGAGTGGATCAGGCCAGCGCTGTCCGGCACGGGCAGGTCTCGAGTTCGATCACATCGAGGCATTCGCGAACGGCGGCAGGGCCACCGTCGGCAATCTTCGGCTGCGATGCCGTGCTCACAATCAGTACACGGCGGAGATCCAGTTCGGCGCCGAGTTCATGAAGCACAAGCGCGAAAGCGCCCGGCGGGTGGCGGAATCGCGGGCACGGGCCACAGGGGCAATGGCCTTCGCAAGCAGTTAGCGCTCGTTCCGCGGCGCCTCGAGCAGCGTCCGCACCGCGGCCTTCCAGCGGCGGTACTCCGCCTCACGCCAGGCACGACTCTTTCGCGGACGGAAGACGCGATCGATGCGCCGCGCCCGATCGAGGTCGCGATGCGACGTCCAGAATCCGACGCCGAGCCCGGCCAGCAGCGCGGCGCCGAGCGCGGTCGTCTCGATGACGCGTGGACGCGCCATGGGAACGCCGAGAAGGTCGGCCTGATACTGCATCAGCCAGTCGTTGGCCGCGGCGCCACCATCGACCTTGAGCGACGTGATCGCGCGGCCGGCATCCTTCGCCATCGCCTCGGCGAGATCGCGACTCTGGAACGCGAGCGACTCGAGCGCGGCGCGTGCGACATGATCGCGCGTCGTGCCCCGCGTCAGGCCGAGCAGGGCGCCTCGCACGTCGGCGCGCCAGTACGGCGCACCGAGTCCGACGAAGGCCGGGACCAGCACCACGCCGCCGCTGTCCGCGACGCGCCTCGCCATCGCATCGCTGTCGGCGGCGCGCGCGAGAATCCCGAGTCCGTCGCGCAGCCATTGCAGCGCGGCGCCGGCGATGAACACGCTGCCCTCGAGCGCGTACGCGGGCTCGCCACTCGGCCCGCAGGCGAGCGTGCTGATGAGTCCCGCGCGCGACAGAACCGGACGCGAGCCGGTATGCAGAAGCAGGAAGCAGCCGGTTCCGTACGTGTTCTTGGATGCCCCGGGGCGCACGCAACCCTGGCCGAACAGCGCGGCCTGTTGATCCCCGGCGACGCCCGCGATCGGGATTCCGTCCGGAACGAATCGGGCTCCGCGGGTCACACCGAAGTCGCCGCTCGATGCGCGCACCGCGGGCAGGACCGCGCGCGGCACGGAAAAACGTCGCAGCTGAACCGGATCCCAGTCACGCGCCCGCAGGTTGTAGAGCAGCGTGCGCGACGCGTTGGTGGGATCGGTGAGGTGCGAGGCGCCGCCGGTGAGCTTCCAGATCAGCCATGAATCCACGGTGCCGAATGCGATCGCCCCGGCTCGCGCCCGGGAGGCGAGCGCACGGTCGCGCGACAGCATCCATTCGAGCTTGGTCGCCGAGAAGTAGGGATCGAGAACCAGCCCGGTGCGGCGCCGGACGTCGCGCTCGAGACCCTTCCGTCGCAGCTCCTCGCAACGCGGCGCGGTACGGCGGTCCTGCCAGACGATGGCGCGCGCGACCGGTCGGCCGCTCGACCGCTCCCACAGCAGCGTGGTCTCGCGCTGATTGGTGATGCCGATCGCGGCGATCCCGCGGGCCTTCGCCCGCGCGCTCCGCAGCGCGCCGCGCACGGCGGCGGCGGCGCTCCTCCAGATCTCGTTTCCATCGTGCTCGACCCAGCCGGGCCGCGGGAAATGCTGCGGCAGCTCGGCGTAGCCGCGGCCGCGCACGGTGCCCGCGCGATCGATCACGAGCGCGGTCGAGCCGGTGGTGCCCTGATCGATGGCGAGAACGAAGTCTGCCCCGTCACGCGCCGGGCTCCTGCGCGCCGGTGTCCCACGCGCCGGGCTCCTGCGCGCCGGTGTCCCGCG
>DATJEP010000061.1:0-7282 GCA_035496475.1 Candidatus Udaeobacter sp. | reverse complement strand
CGTCCCCTCGCCGGTTTCGAGCGTGACATAGTCGACCCCGAGCTCGCGCTTCGCACGCTCGAGGCCGGCGTAGGCGGCGTCGTTGAACGATTTGTCGCCGCGGCCGCCGACGTCGAAGACCAGCCCGACCTTGAAGGCCGTGGCGCCCGCCGGCTTCGCGGCTTCAGGCTTTGGAGCGCACGCCGCCGCCAGCGCGGCGAGCGCGAGCGCGACGGCGACGACGGCGCGAGCCGGGACGAGCCTCGGCGCGCGGACGCGCGGCGTTCGATCGGGCATGCGTTCCTCCGGAGGTCGCGGCGCCGGTGGAGCGGGCCGCGTCATCGGGCGCCGCGACGCGGCGGCCCAGTTCATGGCAGCGGCGGCACCGCGCTTCGTACAGATCGGCGCCACCAACGACGACGCGGCCTCCGCGCCTCACCTTGCGGTAGGTGCGATTGGCGGGACTGCCGCACACCACGCAGATGGCGAGCGTCTTGGTGATGTATTCGGCGATCGCGAGCAGCTGAGGCATGGGCTCGAACGGCCGGCCGGCGTAGTCCTGGTCGAGCCCGGCGACGATCACACGCTTGCCGCGACGGGCGAGGCGTTCGCACACTCGCACCAGGTCGGGGCCGAGGAACTGGCCCTCGTCGATCCCGATCACTTCGGCTTCGTGCGCGTAGCGCAGGATCTCACCCGCATCCTTCACGGATCGCGACGGAATCCTGAGATCGCTGTGCGAGACGATGGCGTCCGCCGAGTAGCGGCGATCGATCGCCGGCTTGAAGATCTCGACCTTCTGTCGTGCGATCTGGGCCCGGCGCAGGCGGCGGATCAGCTCCTCGGTCTTGCCGCTGTACATGCTGCCGACGATCACCTCGATGGAGCCGGGTCGCGTGAGCGGTGAGGCGGGTTCGGACATGGCCGTCGCACGCTACTCTCGCGCGCGGACGAGTGTCAACGGCCGCGCCGCGCGGTGTACATTCATCGGATGGCCTCCGCCGACCGTGATCAAAAGGGCCTCCGCGCCCGCTTCCAGGCCCTTCTCTCGCGCATCGCCCACTCGCCGCGCGCACGCCTGACGATCGCCGTCGCGCTCGCCCTCATCACGTTCGTCTGCGGCGTCCTCTACGTTCGATTCGTTTTCGAGGTGCATCAGCTCCGCGACCGCCGCGCGACCGGACCGGCCTGGTCGTTCCCCTCGCGCGTCTATTCCGCCGCGGTGACGCTCGAGCCGGGGCGGCTGCTTCCTCGCGCGTATCTCGCGGCGGAGCTCGACACGCGCGGCTATCGGCGCGTCTCGAGCACGCGCGTTCCCGGCGAATGGGCCGAGCGTCCGGACGGCGCCGAGATCTACCTGCGCGGCTTCCACCCGCTCACCGATTCGCCGTCCGAGACCCCGATGTTCGCCGCGCCGCCCGAGCGCGTGCGGGTGCACGTCGCCGGCAGCCGGATCAGCACCGTCGAGCGCGCGCGATCGCACGCGCACGATGCGCCGCCACGGCTCGAGCCGTTCTGGATCGCGACGATCGCCGACAGCGACCGGGTGATGAGCGAGTGGGTGCCGCTCGGCGGGATCGCGCGCGTGATGCAGGAAGCGGTGATCGCCTCCGAGGACCGGCGCTACTACCACCACCACGGGCTCGATCTGCGCGGCAATCTGCGGGCGCTGGCGACGAACCTGTCGGCCGGAGGCGTACGCCAGGGCGCGAGCACCATCACCCAGCAGCTCGCGCGCGAGATGTTCCTTGGCCGCCAGCGCAGCATGCTCCGGAAGCTGCGTGAGGCGTCGATCGCGCTCGGGCTCGAGCTCACGCTGTCGAAATCGCAGATCCTCGAGATGTATCTGAATTCGGTCTATTTCGGTCCCGCCGAGGGCGAGGGCATGGCCGGGGTCGGCGAAGCATCGGAGCGGCTGTTCGGCGTGCCGCCCTCGGAGCTGCGGCTCGATCAGGCGGCGCTGCTCGCCGGGATCATTCCCGCGCCGAGCGCGTACTCGCCGGTCGCCTATCCGTCACGCGCCCTGCATCAGCGCAACCGCGTGCTGCACGACATGGCCGAGACCGGAGTGATCACCGCGGCGGAGGCGCGCGCCGCCGCGGCGCGCCCGCTCGGTCTCGAGCCGACGCAGCGGCCGCCGGATCGTTTTCCCTCGTTCGTCGACGCGGTGCGCGGCGAGCTGGCGGCGCAACTGCCGCGCGGCGCGGCCGAGGGCTGGGGGCTGTCGGTGATCACGACGCTGGATCCGGTGTGGCAGGCCAGGGCGGAAGACAAGCTGGCCGAAGGCATCGATGCGCGCGAGCGATGGACCGGCCACCAGGACGCGCCGCTCGAAGGAGCGTTCGCCGCCGTCGATCCGCAGAGCGGCGCGGTGCGCGCGCTGGTTGGCGGACGCGAGAACCGGCAGGGCGATTTCAACCGCGCGGTGCGTGCGCGCCGGCAGCCGGGCTCGGCGATCAAGCCGATCGTCTATTCCGCCGCGCTCGATCCCGAACGCGGCGCGCCGCGCTTCACGCCGGGCTCGACGGTTCCCGATCTGCGGCGCTCGTTCGACACCCCGGAGGGGCCGTGGACGCCGCGCAACGACGAAGGCGAATACCACGAGACCGTGACGCTGGCCAAGGCGCTGGTCCACTCGCTCAATCTCGCCACCGCGAATCTGGTTCAGCAGATCGGACCCGAGACGGTGTCGCGCTACGCCGACCGCTTCGGCCTTGGCCGGCCGACTCCGGTCGCGAGCATCGGGCTCGGCACGCACGAGGTGACGCCGCTCGCGCTCGCCGCCGCCTACGCCACGTTCGCGAACCACGGCGTCCGTCACGTGCCGACCACGCTCGCCGCGGTGATCGACGCGCGCGGCCGCACGCTGCCGTTCGAGGTCGCGAAGCCGGTGCGCGTGCTCTCGGATCGCACCGCGGCGCTGATGCGCGGGCTGCTCGAGGACGTGGTGATCTTCGGCATCGCCTATCCGCTCCGTGCCGACTATGGCTTCACGCGGCCGTGCGGCGGCAAGACCGGCACGACCAACGACTATCACGACGCCTGGTTCTGCGGTTTCACGCCCGAGGTCGCGGCCGCGGTGTGGATCGGCTACGACGTCCCGCGCAGCCTGGCCGCGCCGGCGGCCCAGGTCGCGATCCCGGTGTGGGCGGGAATCATGAACGATCTGATGGACGGCTTCCCGCCGACGCCGTTCCCGCCGCGCGACGACATCGATCTGGTGTGGATCGATCCCTGGACCGGACTCCTGGCGCGGAGCGATTGCCCGCACCCGCTGCGGACGCCGTTCGTGCGCGGCACGGCGCCGATCACGTTCTGCACCCGCGATCATGCCGCGGAGTGGGAGCAGATCCACGCGCGGGCGTCGGCGGACAGCGCCCAGGTCGATACCACCGGCGAGGTCCCCGAGCAGCCCTAGCTACGGCTCGTCGGTCGCGGCGGTGGAGTGCGAGCTCTGCTCGGCGTAGACCTCGCGCGCGCGCTCGATCGCGTCGACGATCGTCGCGCACAGATTGCCGTGGCCGAGGTGGCTCTCGAACTCGGCCTGCGACAGCAGCGCCGCCGGCTGTTCGGGCGCGGCGCACAGGATCAGCGTGCGGCCGCTCTCGTGCAGGCGGTCGGCGAGATCCTCGAGCGCGCCGAGGCCGGTGCCGTCGATCGCGGTCATGTTGCGGAGCCGGAGGATCACGATCGGCGGCAGGCGGTCGGGATGCCGCGCGATTTCGGCCACCTTCTCGCTCGATCCGAACAGCAGCGGGCCATGGATGCGGAACACCGTGACGTAATCCGGGATGTCCTTGTCCTGCATCAGGTGAACGCGGCTCGATTCGACTTCGGCGTCGGTCTCCTCGATTACTTCGGTGGTGAACGCGATCTTCCGGATCGCCAGCAGCGCGGCCATGATCATTCCCGTCTCGACCGCGACCGTAAGATCGGCAAACACCGTCAGCGCGAACGTCGCCAGCCATACGCTGATGTCGGTCTTCGACAGCTTGAGCAGGCCCGGAATCTCGCCCCATTCGCCCATGTTCCACGCGACGACCAGCAGGATGCCGGAGAGCGAGGCGAGCGGCACGTCGCGGGTGAGAGGCGCAGCGACCAGCAGGATCACCAGCAGCACCGCCGCGTGAATCATTCCCGCCACCGGCGTTCGCGCTCCCGCGCGGATGCTGGTCGCGGTGCGCGCGATCGCTCCGGTCGCCGGCAGACCTCCAACCAGCGGCGATGCGATGTTGGCGAGGCCCTGCGCCATCAGCTCGACGTTGGGATTGTGATGATCGCCCGCCATCCGGTCGGCGACCGTGGCCGACATCAGCGACTCGATCGCGCCGAGCATGGCAACGGTGAGAGCGGGCGCCAGCAACGGGTGGATCATCTCGGGACGGAAGCGCGGGATGTGCACCGGCGGCAGTCCGGAGGGGATCCCACCGAAGTGGCTTCCAATCGTCTCGACCGGGAGATGGAGCAGGCGAACGGCGATCGTCGCGGCGATCAGTGCCAGGATCGCCCCGGGAACCTGCCGCCCGATGCGCTGGCAGACGACCACGATGATCAGCGAACCGGCCCCGAGCAGGGTCGCGGCCGGCGAGATCGAGCCCAGGCCCCGGCCGATCTCGATCAACCGCGGCAGGAACACGCCGGAGGGATGCGCGATCGAGAGGCCGAGGAAGTCCTTGATCTGCGTGCTCGCGATCAGGAGAGCGATGCCGTTGGTGAATCCGATCACCACCGGCCGCGGGAGGAACTTGACCGCCGCGCCCGCGCCGGTCGCACCCATGACCAGCAGCAGCACTCCGGCCATCAGCGTGCACATGAACAGGCCGTCGAGTCCGTGACGGGCGATGATGCCGGACACCACGACCACGAACGCGCCGGTGGGCCCGCCGATCTGCACCCGCGATCCGCCCAGAGCGGAGATCAGGAATCCCGCGACGATCGCGGTGTAGATGCCCGCCTGCGGGGCCACGCCCGATGAGATCGCGAACGCCATCGCGAGCGGCAGCGCGACCAGCCCGACGGTGACACCGGCGACGAGATCATGGGTGAGGGTTCGCGCGTCGTAGCGCCTCAGCGCCAGGACCGAAGCCGGCAGTCGCGCGACCAGGCTGTCGCGTGTGATCAGGCCCGCTCCCGCTGGAACGCCGACTGCGGCCTTGCCGCCAACTCAGCGCGCCGGGGCGGGATCCGCGGTGGGCGCGGCGGCGACGCCACGCTCGCGCAGCAGCTCGCGGATCTTGGTCTTCACCAGGTCGATGGCGACCTTGTTGTGACCGCCTTCGGGAATGATCACGTCGGCGTAGCGCTTGGCGGGCTCGACGAACTGCTGGTGCATCGGCCGCACGCTCTCTTCGTACTGTCGAATGATGCTGTCGACCGAACGGCCACGCTCGACCAGGTCGCGGCGCAGCCGGCGGATGAACCGCACGTCGGGATCGGCGTCGATGAACAGCTTGATGTCCATCAGATCGCGCAGCGCGGGGTCGCCGAAGATGAGGATGCCCTCGAGCACGATCACGAGATGCTCGCCGACCCGCCGCGTTTCCGGCAGCCGGCGGTGCTGCGCGTAATCGTAGATCGGCTGCTCGATCGACCGGCCGGCCAGCAGCTCGCGGATGTGGCGGATCAGGAGATCGTTGTCGAAGGCGTCGGGGTGATCGAAGTTGCGCGCCTCGCGATCCCGGAACGGGATGTCCTCGAGGTCCTTGTAGTACGAGTCCTGATCGATGATCAGGACGCGGTCGGAGCCGAGCTCACGCACGATCGTGCGGGCCACCAGCGTCTTTCCCGATCCCGAGCCGCCCGCGATGCCGATGAGGATGCGAGGCCTCATGGACGCAAGGTAACTCGCGCTCGCGCGAAGGGTCAACGAGCGCGGCGCGTGAGCCGTCAGTGACCCCGCGCGCGCGACGACTCGGCGGGTCCGGTCTCGGCGGGCAGATAGATCAGCTTCGCCTGGAGCTTCGGATCGCGCATGTAGCTGAGCCAGTAGATGAGATCGGGAGCGCCGACGCGCTCGACGCGCGCGCGGAATGGGCCCCAGAACGCCTCGCCGCCGCGCAGCTCGCGCTCGGCGATTCCGACCGAGCACAGGATCAGGGGGTAGCTCTGGGTGCGGATGTGATTCAGGGCCTGGTCGTTGATCGGACCGCCGATCAGCCAGCCGACTCCGAAGCGGAGCTGGGCGATGATGTCGTCGGACACGACCAGATTGTCTTCGCGGCCGATCGAGGTCCCGAAGCTCTCGCCGACCGATTTCGCGGTGCGGTCCTGCAGCGTCAGCGGCGGATAGAAGCGGACCAGATCCGGATCCTCGACCGCCGAGTATTGGAAGCGCGAGGTCAGCGGTGCGACCGGATCGCCCCATTGCACGTTGGCCTGGGCGCCGATGATGAGTGAGGCGAGGTAGAACGCCGGATAGCTGGAGTCGGTCATCGCCGGCGCGAAGACGCCGAGCACTCCGACCGGCCGCGCCACGCCCGGCCGCGCGACTTCGACGCTGATGGCGTGCTCCGGCCTCGCCTTCGGCAGCGGCGGCGGCGCCCCGCCGGGAACGCTCGCGAACTCCCGCTCGAGCACCGCGCGGAGATCGATGCCTTCGAGATTGCCGGTGAGCGCGACCACCGCGTTCCGCGACGAGAAGTTCTGCGCGAGGAGCGGCGCCACGTCGCGCACCGTCAGGTGTTCGATTCCGGTGAGCCCGGTGAGCCGGCGCAGCGCCGCGTCATCGGCGCCCGCCGCGCGCTCGGCGACTTCGTTGTAGAGCGCGACGTCGGCGTTTCCGAGGTACTGATCCCGCAAGAGCGTTCGCTGGGTCTCGATCGCGGCGGAGAGCACGGACGGCGTCACCTGAACGCCGCGCATCCGCGTCACCACCTGATGCAGAACGCCCGCGAACTGCGCGCGATTCGCGACCTCGGTGAAGAGCGTGAAGCAGCGCCCGACGTGGATGTCGGCGCCGAGCGGCCGCAGACTCTTCATCTCGCGCCGCGCCCGCTCCGGTACGTCGCCGGCGGCGGAGGTGAACTCGAGCTCGGCCAGCAGCGCCGCCAGACCGCCGCGCGCGGAGGGATCCTGATCCGACCCACCGGGATAGCCGACGGTGATCGCGATGCCGATCGCGTCCGGAATGTGCTGGGCCACGACGTGCATACCGTTCGAAAGCGTCCAGTTCACGCTCGAGAGCGTGTCGGCGTGGACGCCCAGCGCCACGCGCGTCTGTCCTCGAGCCTGAGGCGCGACACCGGCGATGGAGAGAAGCGCAACCAGGGATGCGATGGGCGCGAGCGGCGCCAGGCGGCGGGCG
>DATJEP010000060.1:0-9767 GCA_035496475.1 Candidatus Udaeobacter sp. | reverse complement strand
GCCGGCCGGTCTCTACGTCAGCTCGATCGAGGCCTCGCATCACGACGCGCGCACCGCGTACGTCACGATCGACGGCCACCGCTCCGACGACTTCCGTCCCTACGTTCTCGTCACCCGTGATCTCGGCCAGAGCTGGAACGTGCTCTCCGCCGGACTGCCGGACGACGCACCCGCGCAGGTGGTGCGGGAGGGACTCATCAATCCGTCGCTGCTGTTCGCCGGCACCGAGTTCGGCATCTGGGCCTCGGTGGATCAGGGCGCGCACTGGGCGAAGTTCGGCGAAGGCCTGCCGACCGTCGCCGTCGACGACATCGCGATTCATCCGCGCGAGCACGACCTGGTGATCGCCACGCACGGCCGCAGCCTGTGGGTGATGGACGACATCACGCCGCTCGAGCACTGGACCAGCCGCTCGACCTCGGACAGCGTGACGTTCTTCCCGCCCCGCGGCGCGCTGGCGTTCTACACGCTCGGAATCGGCGGCGTCTGGGGCCACCGGATGTTCCGGGCGAAGAACCCGCCGTTCGGCGCCTACTTCGACTACTACCTCGGCCAGGACGTCGACGATGGCGTGTCGATCGCGGTCCAGGACAGCGCGGGGCTCGCGTTGCGCACGCTCCACGGGCCGGGAACCAAAGGCTTCCACCGCGTGACCTGGGACCTGCAGGCGGGCGAGCCGAAGGACCGGATCGGCCGGCCCGAATGGGGGGACCAGCCGCTCTACGTCGCGCCGGGGCGCTACAAGGCCACGCTTACCGCCGGTTCCGCGGCGCCGATCCAGAGAACGCTCGACGTCCGCCACGCTCCCGGAATCGCCGACGAAGAGCGCTGATCCGGGCGTTTCGGGCGTCCGTCCCGGCTCGCGCCGGGGGCCGGTCGCCCGTGCCACGAGCCGCAGAACCCCGCGCGAAAACGGTGCTTGACCGGCGCGTGACGAAACGGGCAGACTTCCCGGTGTCGGAACCCACCTCGTGCTGGCCTCGAGCACGGCCGCGGGCCCAGTGCCCGAGCCCAGTTCTCCGAATCCAGTGAGGATCGTCGTTCCGGCCGCGTTCCTCGCGGCCGCGCCACTCATGGCCGGCCGGCACCCCCTCGGGGCTCCACGGCCCCGGCATCAAGGAGTACTGCAGTGGCTCTAGGTACCGTGAAGTGGTTCAACGACGCGAAGGGCTTCGGGTTCATCTCTCAGGAAGGCGGCGAGGACGTGTTCGTGCACTTCTCGGCCGTTCAGGGAGAAGGTTTCAAGACGTTGGCCGAAGGGGAGAAGGTGGAGTTCGACATCACCCGTGGTCCGAAGGGGCTGCAGGCGGCGAACGTCCGCAAGGTCAGCTGAGACCGTGAGCGGGAGGCAGAGCCTCCCCTGAAGGTTGCGAAACGGCTCGTCTTCGACGGGCCGTTTCGGCGTTTCAGGGCTTCACGCGTAGAGCGCGCGTCACCGAGCCGCCGCCCGGCCGCCGGACGCGATGCCGAGGAAGCCCGCGCTCACTCGCCCTCGCGCATCAGCACCGGAGAGGCGGCGAGCGAATCCACCGAGATGATCTGGCCGGCGCCCGAGACCTGACCGAAGCGCAGCACTCCGGTCGGGCAGTCGTGCACGCACGCCGAGCAGCGCACGCACTCGGGATCGGTCATCGGCGCGCCCTTGTTCGCGAAGTTCATGACGTCGATGCCCTGATGGCAGACCGACGTGCACACGTTGCACGAGATGCATTTCTTCTTGTCGGCGACGATCGCGAAGCGCGAGAACCGGGCGTAGACGTGCATCAGCGCCGCGAGCGGGCAGAAGAATCGGCACCACACCCGCCCCGAGAACCAGAAATAGAGCCCGTAGCCGAGCACGCCGGCGAGGAAGACGTCGATGCCCCACTTGTAGCCGGGCTCGAGCGCGCTTTCGAACAGTCGCGCCGCGGGATTGCCCTCGGGCAGGATCCATCCCGCGATGCGGGCGAGGAGCAGGACCACCGCGATCGCCAGCACGACCTGGCCGGCGAGGTTCAGGCGATTCCAGCCCGGGCCGTGCGGCATCTTCTGCCGGTGCGTGTCGCCCAGCGTCTCGGCCAGCGCGCCGCACGAGCAGATCCAGCCGCAGTACGCTCCCTTGCCGAAGAAGAAGACGGCGAGCGGGATCAGCACGCAGGTCTGAACGAAGCCGATGACCAGCCACGCGCCGAGCGGGCGATGGGTGAAGATGTTGTAGACGTCGAGGGGCCACGCCAGGATGAGTCCGTAGGCGCGCCAGAATTCGCGCCCGTGTCCGTAGTTCACGCGCGGGAACAGCGCATCGGCGAGGCCGGCCGGCAGCAGTCCATGCCGGTCGAGCAGCGGCAGAGCGATCTCGGGCAGGAGGAACAGCGGAATCACCTGGATCAGCATCAGCGTGGTGGTCTGCGCGGTGACGTAGGGCGTGCGCCGGCGCCGGATGCGGCGAATGCCGAAGATCACCACGACCAGCGAATACGCCAGCGTGTAATAGAAGGAGGGACTCGCCGCGCTGATCGCGAGCGTTCCGATCAGTGTTGAGGGATCGCGCGCGTCCGCGGCGATCCGCCCGCCCAGCGTCGCGAGGCGTTCCGGAAGATCGACCGGGAACCAGTGGTGCGCGTACCACAGGGCCGAGAAGAATCCGCCCGACTTCCAGTCGTAGAGCCACGCGCAGGCGACGAGGAAGAGCGCGAGCCCGGCCCAGCTCATGGGCGTTCGGTCGCCGGCGATGCGGACCCCGGCGAGCCTGAGGAAGTCGAGCGGGGCCTCGCGGCCGATCATGACGAACACGACTTCATTCGCGACGGTCCGAAGTCCGTCGGGGACGCGCAGCACCGCCTCGTGGTCGCGAATCTCCGCGACCTCAGTCGATCGGAGGATCTCGAGCGTGCCGTGCCCGGCTTCGGGCAGGAAGTCCCCGATGGCTGTCGTGATGCGTTCCGAAACCGGCCGCTCGACGCTGACGTGCGCGGCGGGATCGCGCCGCAGTCGTTCCAGCTGCTCGAGATTCGCGGGCTTCGGGCGCGTCAGCTCGGCTCCGCGATGGACCAGCGTCACCCGCGCGCCGCCCTGGGTGAGCGCGATCGCGGTCTCGGCCGCGGAATCCCCGCCCCCCACGACCAGCACCGGCATGCCGGCGAAGTCGCGCGGGTCGTGCAGACGGTGAAAGACGCAGGGCAGATCCTCGCCCGGAACACCGAGCCGTCGGAAGTCGCCGCTGCGTCCGATCGCGATCAGAACGCGGCGCGCCTTCAGTGACGATCCATCGGCGAGCACGACCTCGAAGCGTCCGACCGCGCCGGTGATCCGCACCGCGCGACCGGGCCGAACCGCGATTCCGAGCCGTGCCCTCTGCGATTCGAGCTCGGCGATCAACGGCTCCTTGAGATCGGCGGTGACCTCGAGCGGGCCTTCCGGCTTCATCGCCAGCGGGTAGGTATAGATCGGCTTCGCCCGCGGGAAATCGATCAGTGTGGAAAGCGGCCGCGAAGCCTCGACGACCTCGAATCCGAGGCCGAGCCTTGCGGCTTCGGCCGCGGCCGCGAGCCCCGACACGCCGGCCCCGATGATGACGAGATCGCGCGCGTTCTCGGGCGCGTGACTCGGCCCGTGGGTGGAGCGCGGCATGGCGCCCTCCGCGTCACCGGAACGCGTCTCGCGCGCGAGGTCGGCATGGATCCGGCGGGTGGCGCGCGCACCGGAATCGAGCGCGAACTTGAGCAGCGGGATCCCGGTCAGGTCGCCCGCGATGTAGAGACCGGGCACCGAGGTCCCGCCGCCCTGGCCCACCCGCGGCAGCTTCTCGACCGTCCCGGCCGGCCAGCGCAGGTGCAGCCAGGTCGCGTAACGGCGCAAGATCGCGATCATCGCTCCTTCGGTTACGTCGCTCCCGAGCTTCGTGTCGGGAACGCTCCCGGACCTGAGCCTCACGGCGCGGCGCCGGCCGACTCTGGCATCCAGGCGCCGCCGCCGCAAACCAGGGGTGTCGGCGTCCGCGAATCGGGGGCGTCTCTCGAGCCGGGCCGCAGACGGCGGCACCGCTGGGCTTTGCGCCCGCGGCTTCAGCCCGGGTCCGAGCGGATTCCGCCACCCGCGCGAGGCTCGGGCGCCAAAAAACCGTCTGGACACCGAAAGCGGTTCTGCTAGGGTTCCGCCCCGAGCCCCGGCCGTCGGGGTGTCCCGCCGCTTCGAGGGCGGAAGCTGAGGAGCTCCGGGCTTTGAACCCAAGGAGGGTGAATCAGATGGATGAGAACCGCGACTCGCAGGTCGAGCTCTACAAGGCGTACTCGGTCGAGGAGATTCTCGAGCGCCGCGAGCTCTTCGGCGGCTCCAGCAGCTCGAGCGACTAACACCGACATCGGTGGAGCGCCGTCCGCTCTCCACGCTCGCGCGGAGAGTCGGCCAGCTCCGTCATGAAGAACCCGGGCGGAAAGGAACCCTTCACTCCTTTCCGCCCGTTCCATTCCCCGCACCAAGCCGGAAGAACCCGATGCCCGTGACCGGCCGGCTCGCCGACCTGACCCTTCCGATCCGCAGCCTCGCCACCTCCGCCTGGGCGCGGGCCCGCCTCGGCGCGGATCAGCGCTCGGGCGCCTCGCTCACCCGCGTGGCCGGGCTCTCGCTGACGTCGTGCTTCGGGGACCGCATGTCGTCGGGCGCGATCCTCCGCCTGGCGAGACGCTGCGCGGTGCAGCACGCGCTCCGCCACCTCGACCACCGCGATCTCATTCGCGACGGACGGGCCCGGGTGATTCATCGGCGACCGCTCGACCGGCTGCGCGACCGGGGACAGGGTGCGATGGTGGTGTCGATCCATCTCGGACCCTACCGCTACGTCGCCTCCGAGCTGCTGCACCTCGGCTTTCGCGTGGTGGTGATCGTCGACGACGTGGCCATCGACCGTGAGGGCGCGTTCTGGGAGAACGGCGCGCTGCGCACCCGCGGCCGGCTGGAGCTGCTCCCGGTGCTGGGGGCGGGCGGCCTGCTTCGCGCCCTCCGCGCCCTCGATCAGGGCGCGATGGTGGTGGTCTACATGGACGGCGGCACCGGAGTCGGCGGCCCGGCGGCGCGCGGCAGCCACGAGATCGTGCTCTCGCTCGGCTCGATGCCGGTCCGCATGCGAACCGGCGCCGCGCACATCGCCCAGCGCGCCGGCGCGACGACGCTGCTCGCCGCCGCGCATCGCGATCGCTGGGGCCGGCGTTCGGTCGAGTTCTCGGACGAAGTGGCCCCGCCGCCCCGCGATGATCCGGCGGGAGCGGAGCGCCAGGTGCGCGAGATCACGCCATGGTTCGAGCGCCGCATCTTCGCCCGGCCGGAGGAATGGGTGGGCTGGTTCTTTCCGATGTTCGCGTGGCCGAGCACCGGCGCCGCGCCGACCGCCTCGCGCGAGCAGCTCTCACGCACGCGCGAGCGCGTCCGCGCGCTGCTCGCCAATCCGGCATCGACGGCGCGGCTCTCGGCTGACGCGGTGCGGGTCGGCGCGGTCGAGAAGGACGAGCATCGCGTTCTGGTCGACGGCGCGCGCAGGCTGGTGCTGGATGCCACTCCGCTCGGGCTCGAGGTGATGCGGGCGGCCCAGCGCCGCACCCGCTTCTCGGAGCTCTCGATCCGTACCGGGGGCGAATCCTCCGAGCTCGAGATGGAGGTCTCGCGGATGGTGCTCGCCGGCCTCGCGGAGATCGAGGAGCCGGATTGAATCGCGGCGCCCGCCGCGCGTATGGTGCGCTCGTGATCCGCCCCCGCCGGTTCGTACCCTTCCGCCCGATCCTGGTCGCGTGCGCGGCCCTCACCCTCGGAATGTCCGCGCCGCAGCGCTCGGGCGCGAGCCCCGCGAGTCCCACCCCGCCGATCCAACTGGTCGAGAGCGTTCCGGTCGAGGCCGGGCTCGGCAATCCCGATCTTCCGCGGGCGCGCGACGTCTGGCCCGCCTTGATCGCCGGAGCGCGCCGCTCGATCGATTTCGAAGAGTTCTATTTCTCGAATGGCCCGGCGCTCGAACCGGTGGTGACGGCGATCGGCGATGCCGCCCGCCGTGGCGTGCGGGTTCGAATCCTCCTCGATCGCCGCATGCATGACACGTATTCCCAGCCCGCCGACTCGCTCGGACACCTGCCGGGGATCGAGGTGCGTGAGGTCGATTTCGGGCCGCTGGCCGGCGGGGTCCAGCACGCCAAGTACTTCCTGGTCGACGGCTCGACCGTATTCGTCGGCAGCCAGAATCTCGACTGGCGTGCGCTCGAGCACATCCACGAGCTCGGCCTCGCGGTTCGCGACGCGCGGCTCGCGAAGATCTTCGGCGACGTGTTCGCGTCCGACTGGGCGCTGGCCGCGAATCCGGCCGATTCAGCGGCGCGGCGCGCGCTCTCAGGAGACCACCCGGTCGGTGAGCTTCCGATCGTGATCGTTCAGGCGCCCGGCGACACCGCGCGGCTCTGGCCGAGCTACAGCCCGCGCGGATGGATTCCCGACTCGACGCGGTGGGACCGCGACGCCGTGGTGCGGTTGATCGATTCCGCGCGCCACGACCTGGTCGGCCAGTCCCTGACCTATTCATCCGAGGATCGCCGCAACCCCGACCCCGCGATTCATGACGCTCTGACGCGCGCCGCGGCGCGAGGCGTGATCGTCAGGCTCGTCATCTCGGACTGGGAAAGCGACGAGGGCCTGGCCCAGCTGCGCTCCCTCTCCGCCGTGCCCGGCATCTCGGTGCGTCTGTCACGCGTGCCGGACTGGAGCGGAGGCTACGTTCCGTTCGCCCGTGTCGAGCACTGCAAGTACCTGGTGGCCGATTCGGCGCGCCTCTGGGTCGGGACCGGCAACCTCGAGCCCAGCTATTTCTTCCGCACGCGCAATCTCGCCCTGACGATCGAGAACGGCCGGCTGGCGGGCGCCGCGGTGAAGAGCTTCGAAGCCAGCTGGCGAGCCGCCGCCACGCAGGCGGTTCAGCCGGATTCACGATTCACGCCTCGTGCCCACGGAGAAGGTCCGCCGCACACCAAGTAGAGTGCATCGCGGGCACGAGACGGTCGGTATTTGGGGTTGTGACGCGGAACATCGCGCCTCACAATGCGCGCGAGGGAACGCCAGGCATCGGTTCGCCTGAGCCCAGGGAGGGCGATGAACGGATTCGACCGCGGCATCATGCTCGCGCTGAACCAGTACGCCCGCCACTCGCGGTTCATCGACGAGCTGATGGTGATGTTGAACCGCAGCGCCCTGCTCAAGGGCGGCGTCGTGGTCAGCATCTTCTGGTGGCTGTGGTTCGCGCCGCGTGCCGCCATGCGTGAAATTCGCAGCAGGCTGCTCGCCACGCTGACCAGCGGCTTCATCGCGATCGTGGTCGGCCGTGCGCTCGCGTTGTTGCTGCCGTTCCGGGCGCGACCGATTCACGAGCCTTCGCTGGGATTTACCGTTCCCTACGGGACCGGTCCCGGCGAGCTGCGGGGTTGGAGCTCGTTTCCGAGCGACCACTCCATGCTCTTCTTCGCGCTCGCCACCGGCCTCGGATTCGTCTCGCGCCGGGCCGGAGCGTTTCTGCTGCTGTGGACGCTGTTCGTGATCTGCCTGCCGCGCGTCTATGCCGGACAGCATTACCCGACCGACATCCTCGGCGGAGCGGTGGTCGGGATCGTCATCGCCCTGATCTCACAGCGTCGCTGGCTGCGCGAGCGGATCGACGGACCGCTGCTGCTGTGGAGCGAGCGCCACCCGCAATCGTTCTATGCGGCCCTCTTTCTCGTCACGTTCACGATCGCCACCATGTTCACGGACCTGCGCGCCATGCTCCAGGTCGTGCTCCACGCCATGGGGCGCGGCGGCGAAGGCTAGCGCAGCGTCCCGATCCGGTGCCGGAGGCCCTCGATGGTGCGCTCCGAGCGCTGGCCCGGCGGCAGGGCCTCCGCCTCCGACAATGCGGACTCCAGCGTCTTCCTCGCGCCCGTCGTATCGCGAAGGCCGAGGTAGATGTCGCAGCGCACCTGATACATGCCGAGCTTGCGCGGGCCGTAGGCCCGGGCCAGCGCTCGGTCCGATGCGGCGAGCGCGTCGTTCCATCGCTTGAGCGCGCGGTAGGCGACCGCGAGCCGGGCGGGTGGGTTGTAGTCGTCGGGCGCATCGCGCTCCGATTGCTCCAGCATCGGGATGGCGCGCTCGGCGTGATCCAGCTCGAGATACGCGGCGAGTCGGTGCGAATCGAACACCATCCGGGCGTCGGGAGTCTTCGCCTTCGCCGCCTCGCCCTCGAGGAACGAAGCCCACTCCGCCGCCACGCGACTCGCGCCGGTCGAATCGTGCGCGTCCTTGCGTGCGTCGAGCAGCGCGATGTAGACGCCCGAGCGGTCGTCGGCGGCCATCGACACACTGCGGTCGGACACAATCGCGCGGGAGTCGCGCTCGAGAACGGTCACGAGCGCGGCGCGTCCGCCCGCCGAATCCGGCAGCCCGAGCGCGGCCTCGAGTCCGCTGGACGCGACATTGGCGGCCGAGGCGGTGCGACGGACGCGGGGAAACGCGTCGCGCGCCACCTCGGCCTCGCGCCGGCCGTCGCCGGTCCGATCGAGGGCGAACAGCAGCGATTCGACCGCGCGAGAATAATGCGGCCATCCGGCGGGAGCGCGGCGGATCGCCTCTGTGAACGCGACCGCGGCGGCGGAATCCTGCCCCGCTCCATAGAGGCTGTCGGCGCGCGCCAGCGTGTGATCGGCGAGGCGCGATGCCGGCGTCCGGCCAGCCAGCCTTCCGCGTGAGACGGAGGACTCGCCGTCGGCGAGGATCTTCTCCATCTGGGGCACCGTCGCGCCACCGACCCAGCGCAGCACCGCCGCTTGATTCGACGGATCGACGATGAAGAACGTGGGCAGCGCCGGAACCGGATAGCGCTTGAGGAACGGAGCGTTCTCAGCGCGCTCGGTGTTGATCGCGAGCCAGACGAACCGTCCGGCCTGGCTCGTGAGGGCGGGGTTCGTGAAGACGAACGCCCTCATCGAGCGACACGTGTGTCACCACGGCGCCCAGGCTTCGATGAAGATCGGCTGGCGCTGCTCGCGCGCCTCGGCCACCGCGCGCGGCAGGTCATCGGCGATGAACGGCAGCTCGGCCGGGGCCCGAGGCGCGGCGATCGAGGACGTGGCGAGCGCCAGCGACCCGATCACCCACGACACGCGAGCACGACGCCAGACGCGGTTCGGCATGCCGCGACTCTATCAGAGTGAAGAGCATGGACCCAGGAACCCCGAGCCCGTCGCTTCAGGGTTGGGATGCGGGCGGCCATCCGCGATATCGAACGCGCGCGATCGTCGGTGCGTGGCGTACTGCGATATCGAACGCGCGCGATCGCCCGTGCGTGGCGTACTGCGTCTGTGATAGTTTTCAGCGCGCCGGGAATAAATGGACTTTCCAGGACCGCTCCTCTCCGGTCCAATGGTCCGGCAGCCGAACACGCGACGCACAGGAGGTGCGATACGCGCATCGGGAATCCCACGTCGATCATGGTTTCCAGGGTCGCGCCCGCGGATCCGGCGCCGAAGCCCGCCGAGTCACAAGGTCCTCTCGCGCTCCGCGCCCGCATCCTGCTCGCGGAGGACGATCCCGCCGTGCGGTGCATGATGCGGGAATTCCTCGGCAGCCGGGGTTTCGACGTCGAGGAAGCCGCGTCCTGTGGCGAGACGGAGGCGGCGTTCACGCGAACGGTGCCGGACGCCGTGCTGGTCGACTATCAGTTGCCGGACGGCAACGCGCTCGATCTCCTGCGCCGGCTTCAGCCGCAGGCGCCGGATGTTCCGATC
>DATJEP010000059.1:0-14650 GCA_035496475.1 Candidatus Udaeobacter sp. | reverse complement strand
CGAGCCGTTGTGGAACCGGATGTACGTCGACCACGTGCAGATCACCGCCGCCGAAACGGTGGGCATCGAGACCCGGGGCAAGTTCTACGAGCAGACCGGCGTGCTGCGCGACATCGTTCAGAACCACATGCTCGAGGTGCTGGCCCTGACCGCGATGGAGCCGCCCAACAGCTCCGACGCCGACGACGTCCGCGGCGAGAAGCTGCAGGTGCTACGCGCGCTGCGCGAGCCGTGGGCGAATTCGCTCGAGCGCGACCTCGTGCTCGGCCAGTACCACGGGTACCGCGAGGAAGAGGACGTGGCGCGGCACTCGGTGGTCCCGACGTTCGCCGCGCTGCGGGTCTTCGTCGACAACTGGCGCTGGCAGGGCGTGCCGTTCTACCTGCGGGCGGGGAAGAAGCTGGCGCGGCGCGTGACCGAGGTGTCGCTCCACATGCGCCAGATCCCGCTCTGCCTGTTCGGGCGGGAGGACGTCTGCGAGCGGATCGATCCCAACATTCTCACGCTGAGGATCCAGCCCGACGAGGGCATCACGCTCCAGTTCGCCTCGAAGATTCCCGGCCACGATTTCGCGGTGGGATCGGTGGCGATGGACATGCGCTACGTCGAGGCGTTCGGCGGCGAGCCGCCCGAGGCCTACGAACGGCTTCTGCTCGACGCGATGCGCGGCGACGCCACGCTGTTCTCGAGGCGCGACGCGGTCGAGGCGTCGTGGAAGTGGATCACGCCGATCCTCCAGCACGTCGAGGCGCATCCGCCCCGCGAGTTTCCGAACTACGAGCCGGGATCCTGGGGCCCCGCCGCCGCCGATCAGATGATCCAGCGCGACGGTCGCGCGTGGCGCGTGCTCTAGCCGCGCCCGGGCGAACGCGCCAGCCCGCGCTCCGATTCGATTCATGATCGAGGTCCTGCCCGATTCCGCCGCGGTGGCCGCCGCCGCCGCGGCGCGCGTCGTTCGAGCCGCGGAAGACGCGATCATGGCGCGCGGGCGCTTCTCGATCGCTCTCTCCGGCGGGCGGACCCCGGCGGAGCTCTACCGGACGCTGGCGGGCTCCGCGATCGACTGGTCGCGGACGCGGATCTACTTTGCCGACGAGCGTGCGGTGCCGCCGGACGATCCCGACAGCAACTTCCGGATGGCGCGCGAGACGCTGCTCGATCAGGCCCGGGTTCCGCCGCGCAACGTGCACCGCATGAAGGGGGAGTATCCGGACCTTGCCGTCGCGGTGGAGGAATACGAGGCGCACCTCGCCGCGGCGCTCGATCTCATCGTGCTCGGGATCGGAGAGGACGGCCACGTCGCCTCGCTGTTTCCGGGCAGCGCGCTGCTGACCGGCAGCACGCGTCGTGTCGCGGCCGTGCTCGATGCGCCGAAGCCGCCGCCCCGCCGGCTGACCCTCACGCCGCGCGCGCTCGCCGAGGCGCGGGACCTCCTCGTGCTCGCCACCGGCTCCGAGAAGGCGGTCGCGGCCGCGCGCGCGCTCGAGGGGGATTCGGCGCCGGCGGACCCGCCCGCCCGACTGGTTCGCGACCGCAGCTGGCTGCTCGATCGCGCCGCGGCGTCGCGGCTCACGGCTTCGAGCGGATGAACTCGTAGACCGCCCGCGCCTCGAGATCGGTGAGGTGCGCGTAGGTCGGCCAGGGCATCAGCGTCGGATCGAGCACCCCGCCGGCGGCGTTCACGCCGTGCCGGAGCGCGAGCTCGAAGGTCGTGAACGGCTGGACGTGAGTGAACTGGACCAGGTTCGGGCCCACCGGAGGCAGCTGCCCCCTGGTTCCACCATGCAGATCGGAGCCGTGGCAGGCGGTGCAGCCGATGATTCCGGTCACGTACGCGCCGTACGCCGCGTTGGAATCGGCGGGAACGTCGGGGATCGGATGCGGAATCGGATTGGTCACGCTGGTCGAGAAGACGCGCAGGCCGAGCATCAGGTATCCGAGCGGATTCAGCGACTTCGCCGGCACGGTGCGGGTCACCGCGGGCTGGCTCCGGAGGTACGCGATCACCGCGGAGAGATCGCGATCCGAAAGCGTGTGGAAGAGGTCGGACGGCATCACCAGCAGCGGCCGACCGTCATGCGAGACTCCTTCGCGAATCGCGCGCGAGAGCTGCCCGTCGCTCTGGCCCTGGATCACGCCGCCGGGCGTGACGTTGGGCGCGTAGAGCGTGCCGAGCGTCGGGCCCTTGGGAATCGCGAAAAAGTTCTCGGAGCCGCCGCTCAGCGCCATCTGGTCGTGCGGCGCCGGCGTATGGCAGCCCGAGCACACGATCTCGACGATGTGGGTGCCGCGCGGGACCAGCGAAGTGTCCGCCGCCACGGCGAGCTTCGGAACGGGATTCGGCATCGCCCGTGTGGCCAGGGCGCGGCCCTGAATGATCAGGGTGAGGGCGATGATCACGATCAGCAGGGCGAGAATCCCGACGATGCGCATGAGCCAGCGAAGCGGCTTCATCTACCGTCCTCCGGTCCCGTGGCGAAACGCGCGACGCGGCCCGGCGTCATGCCGGACCGCGTCCGCTCAGCTCTCGATCCAACCCTGGTTCAGACGCGAATCTTCCGTCCGCTGCGGCGCGATCCGAACAGCTCGTCGAGATAGCTCGTCACTTCGCCCCGAACGATGTCGGGAAGGATCTGGCGCACCTTGGCCTGAACCGCGATGCGAAGCTGGCCGGTGAGGTCGCGCGTGCGTCCCAGTCGCGCCGCGCCGGCTCCGCGCCGCGCCGATACGCCGCTCTTCTTGCGCCACGAATAGTAGGTGACCGGGGTCACGCCGAAGCGCTTCTGCACCTGCGCCGCGGTCAGCCCTTCCTTCTGCGCCGCCGAGAGCACCTGCGTGCGCTGAGCGTCGGTATAGCTGTGCCGCTTCCTTCTCGCCTTCGCCATCGTTCCATCTCCTCGCGTCGTCGAACGCCCTGCGGGTCACCCGATCACCGGGACCCGGCCCTGTCCCGGTCTCCGCGCGCCGAGACGCGCGGTTGCCACTTCGTTGTGACACTAGGACACAGGATGGGCTCAGCGTCAATATCGAATCGACGACCGCCGCCGAACGTCGAGACGGATTCACACGTTTACAAAGAATCGTTCTGCAAATATGAAACGGATCGTGCCGCAGGAACGGCATTCGCGCCGGAAGCACGCCGGTCGTGCCGCGTCCCGACCGCATGCTATCCTGCCGGCATGGCCGGAAAACGCCTGATCATCCTCGGCGGCGGCTTCGGCGGACTCGACGTGGCGCGCGCGATCGGACGTTCCCGTGCCGCGCGCGAATACTGGGACACCGTTCTCGTCGACAAGGAGAACTTCTTCCAGTTCAACCCGCTGCTCCCCGCGGTCGCCGTGGGCGCGGTCGAGACCCGCCACATCGTCTATCCGCTGCGCGAGATGGCGCAGCACCGGCGCATCCGCTTCTTCAAGAACAAGGCGACCTCGATCGATCTCGCGCGGCGCAAGGTCCGCCTCCACAACGAGCTCGTCGAGTCCTACGACGTCCTGGTGATCGGGGTCGGCAGCGTCACCAACTACTACGGCGTGCCGGGCGCCGAAGCCAACACGCGCCCCTTCAAGACCGTGGTCGATGCGATGACGCTGCGCGCCCGCGTGGTCGAGCTGTTCGAGATGGCGGAACAGGCGGTGACGCCCGAACAGCGCCGGCGACTGCTTTCATTCGCGATCGTCGGCGGCGGAGTCACCGGGGTCGAGGTCGCGGCCGAGATGATGGACATGGCGCGCGACACGCTGATGCCGCGCTATCCGAGCCTCGAGGTCAGCGATCTCTCGATCACCGTGATCGAAGGCGGCGATCGCATCGTCAATACCGCCCGGCCTTCCCATTCCGCCTACGTGCTTCGTTTCCTCGAGCGCCGCGGCATTCACGTGCGACGGAACGCGCGAGTGGTCCGCGTCGAGCCGCGACGCGTCGTGCTCGAGGGCGGCGAATCGGTCGAAGCCTTCACCCTGCTCTGGACCGCGGGCGTCTGCCCGCCGCCGGTGGTCCAGGACCTGGCTGTCCTGCACGAGCGCGACGGACGCGTGCGCGTCGACGAGTACCTGCACCCGCTGGACCAGGACGCGAGGCCGATCGAGGACGTGTTCGTGATCGGTGATTGCGCGGCCAGCCGGCGCGCGGACGGCAAGCTCCAACCGGCGCTGTCCCAGACCGCGATCGCGATGGGCTCGTGGGTCGGTGCCGCCCTGGTTCGGCGCGCGAAGGCCGCGACCCACTCCGGCGTTTCGGTGGCCGCGCACAAGTCGTCCGGCTCCGCAACCGGCCGCGCGCCGCTCGAGCCGTTCCAGTTCCACGACGTCGGCTACATCATCTCGCTCGGCCAGCACAGCTCGGTGCTGGATCTCTTCGGCATTCCGCTGTCGGGCAAGCTGGCCTGGCTGGCGTGGGCCGCGGCGTATCTGATCAAGATGGTCGGCATCCGCAAGCAGCTCGAAGTCGGCATCGACCACCTCACGCATCTTTTCTTCGAGCACGATTCGTCGCAGATCCTGGCGCGCCGCGCGGTGCTGAGCGACGACGAGCTCAACCTGTCGCTCGGCGCGGGAGAGGCGGTCGCCGCGAAATCTTCGGATGGCGTGCGCTCGACAACTGGCGACCCGGCGGCGAAATCCCTAGACTGACGACCTTCCATCCAGCCGCTGGAGGTCCATGCAACCGTACGATCTGATCGTGATCGGCAGCGGACCCGCGGGACAGCGCTCCGCGGTGCAGGCGGCGAAGCTCGGCAAGCGCGTGGCGGTGATCGAGCGGCGGCGCGAGGTCGGAGGCGTCTGCATCAATACCGGCACGGTGCCGAGCAAGACGCTGCGCGAGGCCGTGCTCGACCTGTCCGGACTCAGGCAGCGCGCGCTCTACGGCCATGCCTACCATGCCGAGGCCGTCACCGCCGAGGCGCTGCTGCTGCGCACCGACCTGGTCATGCGGCGCGAGCGCGAGGTGATCCGGCTGCAGCTCGCGCGCAACGGCATCGAGTTGATCGAAGGCGACGCCTCGCTGGCCGGACCGCACGCCGTCCGGGTTTCGATCGACGGCTCCTCGCGCACGCTCGAGGGAGCGTACCTCGTCATCGCCACCGGCACGCGGCCGGGGATCCCGCCCGGCATCTCGGTCGATCACGAGCGCGTGCTGACCAGCGACGACGTCCTTCTGATCAAGCGGCTGCCACGCTCGCTGGCGGTGGTGGGGGCGGGGGTGATCGGGATCGAGTACGCCACCATCTTCGCCGCGCTCGGCATCGAGGTCACCCTGCTCGACAAGCGCGACCAGCTGCTCGAGATCGTGGACCGCGAGATCGTCGAGACGCTCGGACACGAAGCGCGCGCGCTCGGCGTCACGTTCCGCCTCGGCGAGGAGGTCGATCACATCGAGGCCCAGGGTGATCACGCGGTGATCGTGCTGAAGAGCGGCAAGCGATTCGTCAGCGACATGGTGCTGATCGCGGCCGGTCGCGTCGGCGCTACTGAGGCCCTCGGCCTCGAGCACGCCGGTCTCACCGCCGACGAGCGCGGGCGCCTGGCCGTGAACGCGTGCTATCAGACCACCGTCCCGCACATCTACGCGGTCGGCGACGTGATCGGCTTTCCGGCGCTGGCCTCGACCAGCAGCGAGCAGGGGCGGCTGGCGTCGTGTCACATGTTCGGCGTTTCGGTGCACAGCGTGCCGGTGCTCTTCCCGTACGGCATCTACGCGATCCCGGAGATCGCGTGGGTCGGCGCCAGCGAGGAGGAGCTGACGACGCGGCGTGTGCCGTTCGAGACCGGCGTCGCGCGCTACCGCGAAATCGCGCGCGGACAGATTCTCGGCGACCTCGACGGCATGCTGAAGCTGATCGTTCACCTCGAGACCCGGAAGGTCCTCGGCGTCTGGTGCATCGGATCACAGGCAACCGAGCTGGTTCACATCGGACAGGCGGTGATGACGCTGGAAGGAACGCTCGAATACTTTCTCGACAACGTGTTCAACTATCCGACGCTGGCCGAGTGCTACAAGGTCGCGGGCTATGACTGTTACAACAAGCTCGAGGCGCTGAAGGCGGCGCCGGAGCAGGCCGGCGTCGCGCGGGCGCGGGGGTAGCCACGGCTCAGAAGACCGCACGACTCGATCTCGAAACCGTGGCCGAAGGTCTGCGGATGCGCGTGACCTACGGTGACGGGAAGAACGCGACGCTCGACAGCGGCGCGGGCAGCGTGGCGCCCGACCCGGTCGAGACACTGCTGGCGGCGCTCGGCGGCTGCCACGCCATGGACATCATCAGCATCCTGAGGAAGAAGCGTCAGGACGTGACGGCGTACCGCGTCGACGTCACCGGCGAGCGTCGGACCGAGCACCCGCGCTCGTTCACGCGAATCGAGATGGTGCATCGCCTGAAGGGACACGACCTGAGTCCGGGCGCGATCGCGGAGGCGATCCGGCTCAGCGAGACGAAGTATTGTTCGGTGCGCTTCTCGCTGGATCCTGCCATCGCCGTGGTCAACCGCTTCGAGATCGAGACGGCATGAACGAACGCTACGGACTCTCCGAGCTGATCCTCCGCGTACGCGACGTCGCGCGCTCGGTGGCGTTCTACCGCGACGTCGTCGGGCTCGAGGTCGAGCACGAGCCGTCGGCGACCTGGGCGTGGCTGTGGACCGGAGCGGCCGGCCGCCCCGGGACCCAGGCCGCGGAAGGGGGAACGCCGGCCGGGCCCCCGCCGCCGGTCCGCGTGCGGCTCGGTCTCACGAGCAAGCCGCTGTCCTACGGCGCGGCGCATTGTGGCGGCCCGGCTCATTTCGCGTTCGCGGTCGCGCGCGAGACGATTCCCGACGAGAAGGCCCGTCTTCAGTCGCTCGGCATCGCGGTCGAGGGGCCGGTGACGTTCGAGAGCTGGCGCGCGGATTCCCTCTACTTCAGCGATCCGGACGACAACCGGGTCGAGTTGTGCGGGTTCGAGTCACTCAATCGTTCTTTCAAGGAGCCGATGAATGGAGTTTCGAACCGAGAAGGACAGCCTCGGTGAGATGAAGGTCCCGGCGAAGGCGCTGTACGGCGCGCAGACCCAGCGCGCGGTCGACAACTTCCCGATCTCGGGCGAGCCGCTGCCGCCGGCGTGCATTCACTCGCTGGGCGCCATCAAGCAGGCGGCGGCGCGCGTGAACGCGGCGCTCGGCCTGCTCGATCCCGCCATGGCGAAGGCGATCGAGCGCGCGGCCGCCGAAGTCGCCGGGGGAACCTGGGACGCCGAATTCCCGATCGACGTGTTCCAGACCGGCAGCGGGACCAGCACCAACATGAACGCGAACGAGGTGATCGCACGCCGCGCCGGCGAGATCCTCGGCAAGCCGATCCATCCGAACGATCACGTCAACCTGGGCCAGAGCAGCAACGATGTGATCCCGACCGCGCTCCACGTCTCGGCGGCGCTCGCGTTGTCACGTGATCTGCTGCCGGCGCTCGAGCATCTTCGCGGCGTGCTCGATCGCAAGGCCCGCGAGTTCGACGCCGTGATCAAGACCGGCCGCACGCATCTCATGGACGCGACGCCGATCCGGCTCGGCCAGGAATTCAGCGGCTACGCGTCGCAGATCGAGCACGGCATCCGGCGCATCCAGGCGACGCTGCCCGACCTTGGCGAGCTCGCGATCGGCGGCACCGCGGTCGGGACCGGGCTCAATACCCACGCCGAATTCGGCCGCCGCATGGCGGCGGAGATCGAGAAGCTGACCGGAACGCCGTTCACGGAAGCGCGCAACCACTTCGAGGCGCAGGGCGCACAGGACGGCGCGCTGTGGGCGAGCGCCGCACTCAACACCGTGGCGGCGAGCCTGATGAAGATCGCGAACGACGTGCGCCTGATGAACAGCGGCCCGTTCTGCGGGCTCGCCGAGGTCACGCTGCCGGCGATCCAGCCGGGCTCGAGCATCATGCCGGGCAAGGTGAACCCGGTGATCTGCGAAGCGGTGATCCAGGTCGGCGCGCAGGTGATGGGGAATCACGTCGCGATCACGGTGGGAGCGCAGTGGGGCCAGCTCGATCTCAACACCATGCTGCCGATGATGGCGCGCAACCTGCTCGAGAGCATCCGGCTGCTCGCCGCCGCGTCGCGCGCGTTCGCCGACAAGGCGCTGGCCGGAATGGTCGCGAACGAGCAGACCTGCCGCGACTACGTCGAGATCTCGCCCAGCATGGCCACCGCGCTGAATCCCCTGATCGGCTACGACCAGGCCGCCGAGATCGCGAAGCGATCCTTCAAGGAGCGGCGCCCGGTGCGCGAGCTGGCGCGCGAGATGACGAAGCTCGACGCGAAGGAGATCGACCGTGCCCTCGATCCGCGCCGCCAGACCGAGCCCGGGCTCGAAGCCGGGTCCGGCGGCTCGGGCGGAGGCGCGTGAGCCCGAACCCCGCGCCGGTGGCCGGAGGCGCCACCGCGTTCGACCTCTCGCACGCGGCGATGGAGACGCGGCTCCATGCCGCGCGCCAGCGCGTCGCCGGTGTTGCGCATCGCACGCCGGTCCTGACCTCGCGCACGCTCGACGACGCGACGCACGCGCGTGTCTTCCTCAAGTGCGAAAACCTGCAGCGCATGGGCGCGTTCAAGTTCCGCGGCGCGTGGAACCTGATCTCGCAGATCCCGGCTGCCACGCGCGCGCGCGGCGTGGTCGCGTTTTCGTCGGGCAATCACGCGCAGGCGGTGGCGCTCACCGCGCGCGAGCTCGGCATCCCGGCGGTGATCGTGATGCCGAGCTTCGCTCCGCTCTCGAAGCTCGCCGCGACCGCGCGCTACGGTGCGGAGACCCTGTTCTACGACGTGCTCGGCGAGGGTCGCGAGGCGCTGGCGGAGAAGGTGGCGGCGGAGCGCGGGATGACGCTGATTCCTCCCTTCAATCATCCGGAGATCGCGGCGGGAGCCGGCACCGCGGCCGACGAGCTGTTCGAAGAGGTCGGCGCGCTCGACCGGCTGCTGGTGCCGCTCGGCGGCGGCGGCCTGCTGTCCGGCTCCTCGCTGGCGGCGCGCGTGCGCTGCCCGGACTGCGAAGCCATCGGCGTCGAGCCCGAGGCCGGCGATGACGGGCTCCGCTCGCTTCGTTCCGGGCGGATCGAGCGCGTGGAGGATCCTCAGACCATCGCCGACGGCGCACGCACGCCGTCGCTCGGCACGGTCACGTTCGAGCTGATCCGGCGCTACGCGCGCGACGTCGTCACCGTGCCCGACGCCGACCTGATCAGCACCATGCGCTTCGCGCTCGAGCGGATGAAGCTCGTGATCGAGCCCACCGGAGCGCTGGGGCTCGCGGCGCTGATGTCCGGGCGCGTCAGCGCTCCGGGCGAGCGCGTCGGCGTGATCGTCTCCGGCGGCAACGTCGACGTCGCGATGCTGGAGAAGTGGCTGCGGCACTGACCGCCGCGCAACGCAGCCAGCGGGGTTCGGAGAGGCTGCCTACACGCGGACGCGCGTATCGAGCGCGCTGATCAGCTCGTCGATCGTCTGCTCGATCCCGGCGCCGAGGTGCACGCGCACGACGCGGCGTCCGCGGCGCTCGAGCACCTGATAGTCGCCCGCGGCCTGCGACTTCTGCAGGGCGGCGAAGCCGTAGCGCTCCCCCGGGATCGGCACGTCGGCGCCTTCGTCGGCGGTGAGCTGAAGGAACACGCCGATGTTCGGGCCGCCCTTGTGGAGCTGCCCGGTCGAATGGAGGAATCGCGGTCCGTAGCCGAGCGTGGTCGCGAGGCGGGTCGCGTCGCGGATCGCGAGCCGCAGCTTCTGCAGCAGCGCGTGACGCTCCGGAGTGCGATGCATGTAGCAGAGCAGCGCGAAGTATTCGCCCGGAAGTCCGAGACCGAGCGCGGCGCTGGCCACCGCGAGCGGACCGGCTCCGGTGGCCGGACGCAGCCGCGCGGCCACCGCGGGCGGCGCGAAGACCTGGACCTCACCGGTGCGCGCGAGCGGCGCCGGCGACTCGAATCGCCCGGTCTCGATCCAGCGCTGCAGCACCGTCTGAGTCGCCTGCTTCGCTTCGGCGACGTTCGGCTCGTCGAAGGGATCGACCCCGAGCACCGAGCCCGCGGTGGCGGTGGCGATCTCCCAGCGCAGGAATTCCGAGCCGAGCGCCGAGGCGACCCGAGCCTCCTCCGGCCACTCGATCACCGCCTGCCCCATCGCTTCGAGCGCATCCAGCCGCCTGCGATCGCCGGCATCGAGGCCCTCGCGCCCGATCACGAGGAAGACGCGATCGCGCCCGTACATCTCGGGTCCGGTCAGCGGCTCGTCGACGATCGGAACGATGCCGCGGCCGTCCTTGCCCGTGCTCTCGGCGATCAATTGCTCGATCCAGCCGCCGAGCGCGGCAAGCCGCGGCGGGAGGACCAGCGTGAGCTTGGTGCGGCCGGCCAGCGCGAGCTCGCCGAGCGCGGCCCCGAGCAGGAGGCCGGGATTGTTGCGCGCCGGCACCGACCCCGCGCTCTCGGCCGCCATACGCTCCGCGCCGCCCAGCAGCTGATCGAGATCGGCGCCGATCAGCGCGGCGGGAACGATGCCGAAGTAGGAGAGGGCCGAATAGCGTCCGCCGATGTCCGGTGGGTTCAGGAACGTGCGCCGGTAGCCGCGCTCGCGCGCCAGCTCCTCGAGCGGCGTGCCGGGATCGGTGATCGCGATGAAGCCGCGGCCGGTCCCGTCGCCGCGCGCCGCGCGGGCCCAGTCATAGAAATACTTCTCGAACGAGGAGACCTCGAGCGTCCCGCCCGACTTCGAGGAGACGATGAACAGCGTGCGCTCGGGATCGTGTGACGCGGCGACGTCGCGCACCGCCGCGGGCGAGGTGTTGTCGAGCACGGAGAGCTCGAGCGCCCGGCCCCGACCCGCATCGCCCGATGAAGGCGCCTGGCCGGGCCCGCTCTGCCGGCCGAGCGAGAGATCGAGCACCTCGGGGGCGAGGCTCGATCCGCCCATGCCGAGCAGCACCGCGTGGGTGAAGCCTTCCGCCGCGACCTCCGAAGCGAACGCGCGCAGCGCGGGAATCTCGCCGCGCATGCGAGCCGCGACGCCGAGCCAGCCGAGCCGGTTCGCCGCCACCGCGCGGTGCGCCGGGTCCTCGAGCCAGAGCGCGTCGTCGCGCTTCCACAGCCGCTCGCCGAAGCGCGCGAGGTCGAGATGGTCGCAGCGCGCGTCCACCGCCGGCGTGCGCGCGGCGGTCGAGAAGCGAATCACCTCGAGGTCCGGCCGGCCAGAGCGCTGCGCCGCTGCTCCAGCGTTCCGAGCAGGGCCTCGTACGACTTGCGGAACGCCTCGACGCCCTCGGATTCGAGCGCGGCGATCAGCGCGTCGATCGGCACGCCGAGCTCGGGCAGGCGCTTGAACAGCGCGCGCGCCGCGTCGAGATTGCGGGTGACGCGGATCTCGAGCGAGCCGTGATCGTTGTATGCGTTCAGCGTCGCCAGCGGCATGGTGTTCACGGTGTCGGGGCCCACCAGCTCGTCGACATAGAGCGTGTCGGGGTAGGCCGGGTTCTTGGTGCTGGTCGATGCCCACAGCGGGCGCTGGGCGTGGGCGCCGCGCGCGCGCAGCGCGTCGAACCTCGGGGCGCCGAACGCGGCGATGAAGCGTTCGTACGCCAGCCGCGCGTTGGCGATCGCGGCGCGACCGCGCAGCCCGAGCAGCTCCTCGCGCCCGGGACCGGCCGGCACCCTGGCCGCGGCGGCTTCGATCGCCTGATCGACCTTGGTATCGACGCGCGAGACGAAGAACGAGGCGACGGAATAGATCGCATCGAGCGGCTCATCGCGGGCCGCGCGCCGCTCGAGCCCGGCCAGGTAGGCTTCGATCACCTCCGCGTAGCGCGCCAGCGAGAAGATCAGCGTCACGTTGATCGAAATGCCTTCGGCGGTCAGCCCGGTGATCGCCGGCAATCCCTCCGGCGTGGCCGGCACCTTCACCATCACGTTGGCGCGGTGGACCGATCGAAACAGCCGCTGCGCCTCCTCGATCGTGCCTTCGGTGTCGTGGGCGAGCCGCGGATTCACCTCGATGCTGACGCGGCCATCGAGGCCTCCGGTGCGCTCGTGGACCGAACGCAGCAGATCGCAGGCGCGCTGGATGTCTTCGACCGCCAGCGCCTCGAACAGCGCCGGGCCGCTCAGACCCTCGCCGGTGCGTCGCGCGATCACCTCGTCGTAGTCGTCGCTGCCGGCGATCGCCTGCTGGAAGATGGTCGGATTCGACGTGACGCCGACGACTCCCTGTTCCCGGACCAGTCGCGCGAATTCGCCGGATTCGAGATGACCGCGGCGGATGAAGTCGAGCCACACGCTCTGCCCGAGCGCGTGGAGCTGTTCGGCACGGATCGGCATGATGTTCATTCCCCCTGCGGGCCGGGCCTGTTCCTGACCTCTGCGAGAGAAACGCTGCGGCCTTCGGGATCGCGAAGCGTGGCGACGCGGTGGCCCCACGGCATGTCCGCCGGCTCCTGCTCGAACACGACGCCGCGGGCGCTGAGCTCGCGATGGGCGCGGTCGACGCTCTCGACGATGAGGTAGAGCGTGGGCTCGCGCGGCGGCTGCCATTGCTCGGGAGGACCGGGACGCGGCGGCATGAATCCGAGGCTCGAGCTCGGTCCGGTCTGGACGGCGAGGTAGGGACCCTCGGACATGTCGCGGAAGCTGCTGAATCCGAGCAGCTCGGTGTAGAAGCGCCGGACCCCATCGTAGTTGTGCGTGGTGTAGTCCATGTGCTGGCTGACGAAGCCGATGGCGCTCGGTGTGGCCGGCGCGGTTCCGGCGCGCGGCGCCCGGGACGCCGCCGGCTTCCCCGCGCGCTTCGCTCTCGAGGCCTTGCGGCCCGAGGCCGGTCCCTTGCGCGGTCGCGAAGCGGCGCGCCGGCTCGATGCGCGCGGGGCGCGGGCGCGCTTCGAGCGGGCTCCGGCTGCGCGCTTCTTCGATCCCGAGCCCGGCTTCACGCGACTCCGCTTCGACTTGCGAGCGGCCATGATTCTTCCTCCGGAGGTATGCCTTCTGGGTTCGCCGTGGGCCGTTACCGGATCAAGATGCGCCCGCGCGCGCGCCGGTGCAAGGCCGGGCGCACGTCATCGAAGGTCGTGCCCTGGAACGCTTGCGGCGGTTGTGCGATCCGCTTACTGTGCCCGGAAACTGGTCGTATTGGCCCCACGGCGCCATTCGTGCCCGTGACGACTTTTCTCTCGAACGAGGCTTGCCATGACGAAGAACGCGCGGCTCGACTCCTGGGTTCAGGAGGTCGCGACGCTGTGCCAGCCCGATCGCGTGATGTGGTGCGACGGATCGGACCGCGAATACCAGGACATGCTTCGCTGGATGGTCCAGTCCGGAACGGCGCAGTGGCTGGACCCGGCGAAGCGGCCGAACAGCGTGCTGGTGCGCTCGGATCCCGCCGACGTCGCTCGTGTCGAGGAATTCACGTTCATCTGCTCGCCGACCCGCGACGAGGCGGGGCCGACCAATCACTGGCGCGATCCGGACGAGATGAAGGCGACCCTGACCCGGCATTTCAGCGGCTCGATGAAGGGCCGCGTGATGTTCGTGATCCCCTACAGCATGGGGCCGATCGGATCGCCGATCTCGCGGATCGGCGTCGAGCTGACGGACTCGCCGTACGTGGTCGCGAACATGCACCTGATGGCGCGGGTCGGCACCCGGGTGCTCGAGCAGCTCGGCGACAGCCAGGACTTCGTCCGCGGACTCCACTCGATCGGGGCCCCTCTCGCGGCGAATCAGGCCGATTCACCGTGGCCGTGCAATCCCAGCACCAAATACATCTGTCATTTCCCGGCCACGCGCGAGATCTGGTCCTACGGATCGGGCTACGGCGGCAACGCACTGCTCGGCAAGAAGTGCCATGCGCTGCGGATCGCCTCGGTGCAGGCGCGCGACGAAGGCTGGATGGCCGAGCACATGCTGATCCTCGGGATCACGAATCCCGAGGGCCGCAAGATCTTCATCGCCGCCGCATTCCCGTCGGCGTGCGGCAAGACCAACCTCGCGATGATGACGCCGACGCTTCCCGGCTGGAAGGTCGAGACCGTCGGCGACGACATCGCGTGGATGAAGTTCGGCGCCGACGGCCGGCTCTACGCCATCAATCCCGAGGCGGGATTCTTCGGCGTGGCGCCCGGCACCAGCATGAAGAGCAATCCCAACGCTCTGAAGACCGCGGCGAAGAACTCGATCTTCACGAACTGCGCGATGACGCCCGACGGCGACGTCTGGTGGGAGGACATGAGCGACGCCCCGCCGGCCGAGCTGACCGACTGGCTGCGGCGGCCGTGGACTCCGGAGAGCGGTCGCAAGGCCGCGCACCCGAATGCGCGCTTCACCGCGCCGGCACGCCAGTGCCCGGTGATCTCGCCCGACTGGGAGAGCCCGACCGGCGTTCCGATCTCGGCCATTCTGTTCGGCGGTCGCCGCGCCACCACCGTGCCGCTGGTCAACGAAGCGCTGTCCTGGCGGCATGGAACGTTCCTCGGCTCCATCATGAGCAGCGAGACCACCGCCGCCGCCGCCGGCGCGGTTGGAGCTCTGCGCTTCGATCCCTTCGCGATGCTGCCGTTCTGCGGCTACCACATGGCCGACCACTTCGCCCAGTGGCTGGAGGTCGGCCGCCGGCTCGATCCGGCCAAGCGGCCGCGGCTGTACGCGGTCA
>DATJEP010000058.1:0-29948 GCA_035496475.1 Candidatus Udaeobacter sp. | reverse complement strand
GGCCCTTCTCATCCAGCGCGACGCCGGGGAACTTCGCGATCAGGTCGCGCAAACGCTCCTGACCAATCGCGAGCAGCACCAGATCCGCCGGCAGCTCGCGGCCGTCCTGAAGCTTGAGCGCGGTCAGGGCACCCGACCCGTCGCGAGCGAACGCCTTCGGCACGGCGTGCTCGACCAGGCGGACGCCCTCCTTCCGCGCCGCGTCCATCTCGTGCGCGTAGCCCGGCATCACGTCCGCGGTGCGGCGATACGCCATCGCCACCTCGGGGACGCCGAGCCGCGCCAGCTCGCGCGCGGCATCGATCGCGGTATTGCCTCCCCCGATCACCAGCGCGCGCTTCACCGCGCCCAGCGCGAATCCGGGCTCGAGCTTCATCTTCTCGATCCACGCCGTCGCGCCGAGGACGCCGGAGCCGTCCTCGCCCGGCACGCCCAGCTTCGCGTCGCCGCCGAGGCCGGCGCCGAGAAAGATCGCGTCGTAGTCGCGCAGCAGCGCGGCCGCATCGACGTCGCGCCCGACTTCGGCGCCCTCCCGAATCGTGACGCCGAGATCGCGGATGAACTTCACCTCGCGCAGCGATGACGCGGCTTCCATCTTGTAGGGCGCGACGCCGGTGGTGTTGAGGCCGCCGGCGATCGATCGCTTCTCGAACACGGTTACCGCGACGCCCTCGAGCGCGAGATAGCCGGCCGCGGCGAGCGAGGCCGGACCGGCGCCGACGCACGCCACCTTCTTGCCGGTGGCCGGCGCCTTCGGCAGCAGCGTCGAAGCGACGCCGCGGTCCAGAGTCGTCTCGACCGCGTAACGCTGAAGCCGCCCGATCTGAATCGGCGCGCGATGCCATTCGTTGTAGACGCAGGCGCCGACGCACAGCACCTCGACCGGGCAGACGCGGGCGCAGGAATAGCCGAGCAGGTTGGCGGACAGGATCACGCGCGCCGAGCCGCGGGTATTGCCGGTCGAGATCTTGCGGATGAATCCCGGAATATCAATGCCGGTCGGGCAGGCGGTGACACACGGCGCGTCGTGGCAGTAGAGACAGCGGTTGGCCTCAGCGACCGCCTCACCCTCGAGATAGGTGGGCTTGCCGTCCGGAATCTTTTCTTCCAGCCGGCCTTTCGGCAACCCGCCGGACGCGTCCGCTCTCGGCAGAGTTTCCGCCACGCTAGGCCCCGATGGCCGCGAAGCCCTCGTCGAGCTTCTGCACCGCCTCATCGACTTCGGCGGCGGTCACGATCAAGGGCGGTGAGATGCGCAGGACGTTGCCGTAGAGACCGCCCTTGCCGATCAGCAGCCCGCGCTTCTTCGTCTCTTCGAACAGCTGCGACGTGCCCTTGGCGTTCGGAGTGCGATCGCCCTTGGTCTCGTCCGCCACCAGCTCGACGCCCTGCATCAGACCCATGCCGCGGACGTCGCCGATGGTGCGCGGATACTTCTGCTTCAGCCGCTCGAGGCCGGCGCGCAGGCGCTTGCCCTGAGTCTCGGCGTTGCCCTTGAGGTCGTGCTTCTCGATCACGGCGAGCGTGGCGTTGGCGGCGGTCGCGGTGATGGGATTGCCTCCGAACGTCGAGATCGTGAGCTTGGTGAGCGAGTCGGCGATCGCCGGCGTGCAGATCGTGGCCGAGATCGGCATGCCGTTCGCGATCCCCTTCGCCATCGTCATGATGTCGGGCTCGACCCCGTACTGCTCGCATCCCCACCACTTGCCGCCGGTGCGGCCGAAGCCGGTCTGAACTTCGTCACAGATGAATACGCCACCGTACTTGCGCACGATCTCGACCGCGATCTGGAAGTATTCCTTGGGCGGTGTGATGAAACCGCCCACGCCCTGGATCGGCTCGGCGAGAAACGCGGCGGGCTGGCCGGTGGTGGTGGTCTTGATCAGCTCCTCGATGTCCTGCGCGCACTTCACCTCGCACGACGGATACTTGAGCCCGAGCGGGCAGCGATAGCAGTAGGGCGAGAGCGCGTGCTTGATTCCGGCGATCTGCGTCGGCACCGCGCGCCACGGCGCGTGCGCGGTCAGTGACTGCGCCAGCATCGAGCGGCCGGAATAGCCGTGCCGGAGCGCGATCACTTCCTGCTTGCCGGTGTAGACCTGCGCCATCATCACCGCGGTTTCGTCGGCTTCGGTGCCGCTGGCGGTGAAGTAGCACTTCTTGAGCTTGCCGGGGGCGATGCTGGCCAGCTTCTCGGCCAGATCGACGATCGGCACGGTCGGGTAGAGCGTCGAGACATGCCCGAGGCGGTCGATCTGGGCCTTGACCGCAGTGTTCACCTCGTCGTTCGCGTGCCCCACCGAAACGGTGAGGATGCCGCCGAAGAAATCGAGGTATTCACGCCCATCGAGGTCGCGGACCCGCATCCCCTTGCCGCTGTCGAGCACCACCGATTCTTCGTAGTAGTTGGTGACGGCAGGGAACAGAAACTCTTTGTGCTTCGCGCGCACCTCGGCGGAGGTGGTTGCGCCGGTCGCGTCACTGGTTCTCGGGTTCATTCCGGCCTCCGCGGGCGTGGGCATCCAAGTGTGCGGCGGGAAACGGGCATGATAGCAGAGCGGGACGCGCGATTCGCGGTCGAAACCGCTCGCGCGAGGGCATGGAGCGGCGCCGGGGCGGGGCGGCCGCGACGCGTGATAGGCTCGATCGGACCGGCAAGGAGAAGCCATGAACCTCTCTTCCAAAGTAGCGGCGGGACTGATCGTGACCGCGGCGCTGGTGGCGCTCGGCACCGCCTCGGGCAAGAGCAAGAACCCACCGGCTCCTCAGGCCCCGGATTCCGCCGCGGTGTCGGCGGCGGAGCGATCGCTCGACAGCCTCGCCGCGACCGAGCGCGCGTTCGCCGCGATGTCGGTCGAGCAGGGAATGAAGCCGGCTTTCCTCAACTACCTCGGCCGCGATGGTCTGGTGTTCCGGCGCGGAATCGTGAACGGCAGGAAGGTCTGGGAGGCGCGCAAGAATGCCACCGGCACGCTCAACTGGGCGCCCGAATTCGCCGAGGTCGCCGGCAACGCCGATCTCGGCTGGACCACCGGCCCATGGGAATACAAGCCGCCGGCCGGCAATGATCAGCCCGACTACGGAACGTTCGTCACCGTGTGGGGACGCCCGATCGAATTCGTGAAGGAGCAGGACCGCGTGTGGCGCGTGGTGATCGACATGGGCATCTCGCATCCGCGCCATGGATTCAACGTCAGTGACGTAAAGCTCGAGCGTGGCCCGCTGCACCCGCCGGTTCCGCTGATGCGCGCGCCGGGAGTCGGCTTTGGCGTCGGGGTGGCGAACGGCGGCTTCGGCCTCAGCGTCGGCACCGGTCGCAGTGCCCGCGACATCCGCTGGCGCGAGATGCGGCACGCCGTCAACGACATGATGTCGACCGAGCGCTCGTACGGCTTCGATCTGCAGAAGAAGGGCGCGAGTGAAGCGATCGGCACGTATGCCGCCGACGACATTCGGCTGTTCCGCGAAGGTGTGGAGCCCTCGGTCGGCAAGATGCCGGCGATCCAGGCGCTCGCGACCTCGAATCGCGATCGCGTGTGGACGCCGCTCGGATCGAACGTATCGACGTCGTACGATCTCGGCGCGAGCTGGGGCCTGGTGCGCACGCGCACGGCTCCGCGGGATACCAGCGCGTATCTGCACATCTGGCGTTGCCCCGGCGGCAAATGGCTGCTGGTCGCCGACGTCGAGAATCGATTCGCGCCCGGGCACTGAACGAGCCCATCATGGCCGTCGCCGCGCTCTACGACATCCACGGCAACCTCCCGGCGCTGGACGCGGTGCTCGACGAGCTGCGCAGGCTGCACGTCGATCGGATCGTGATCGGCGGCGACGTCGTTCCGGGCCCGATGCCGCGCGAGTGCCTGCGCCGGCTGCTCGGGCTCGATCCGCCGGTGCAGTTCATTCACGGCAATTGCGAACGGGCGGTCCTGGCGCAGATGGTGGCCGGCGAGTCCGGCGAGGTGACGTACTGGGGGACGACCTCAGGGCGGCCGATGCCGGCGCCGGATCTCGACAACATGCGCTGGACGGCGAGCCAGCTCTATCCCGAGTTCCAGCCCCTGTTCGCGAGCTGGCCGAAGACTCTACAGCTCGAGATTCCGGGAATCGGCCAGGTACTTTTCTGCCACGGCACGCCCGTCAGTGAGACGGACATCTTCACGCGACTGACGCCGGACCATGTGCTGAAGCCGTTGTTCGAGCCACTCGGCGTATCGCTCGTCGTCTGCGGCCACACGCACATGCAGTTCGATCGCATGATTGGAACGACGCGCGTTGTGAACGCGGGCAGCGTGGGGATGCCGTTCGGAAGACAGGGCGCGTGCTGGGCGCTGCTCGGGCCGGATGTTCAGCTGCGACGCACGAGCTATGACTTCGCGAAGGCGGCGGACCGGCTGAGGACGTCCGATTATCCCGGAGCGCCGAAGTACGCCGACGATCTGCTCCAGCCGCCCGATGAGAACGAGATCGTCCAGCTCTTCGAGAAGGCGGCGCTGAAGTAACCCTCGCGCGCATGGCACCCGCGCCGCGCCGCCCGCTGGAGATGTCGCCCCGGACGCAATTCGTCGCGCCGGCCGTGCTGTTTCTCGGCCTGATGTCGATCTACGCCGCCACGGCGTGCCGAACCGTAGGGCCGGGCGACTCGGGAGAGCTCACGACAGCGCTCTCGACGTGGGGTGTCGCTCATGCGCCGGGTTTTCCGCTCCTCAGCCTGATCGGCAACCTCGTCTCGCATGCGGTTCGCGCGAGCGAGCCAGCGTTGATCTTGAATCTGCTCAATGCCGCGTTCGCCGCGCTTGCGTGCGTGGTGGTCGCGGACGCCGTTCGCGTGATCACGGCGTCGCGTGCGGCGGGGTTCATCGCGGGGCTCGCCCTCGGCACATCACGCGTGTTCTGGTTACAGGCTCTCGCGCTCGAAGTGTTCAGTCTGAACGCGCTGATGGCTGCGCTGCTGATCGACCTCTTGTGTCGTTTCCTCGCCGGGCGATCGGATCCCCGCAGCGTCGCGTGGACCCTGCCGGCCGCGGCACTGGTCGCTTCGACGGCCGTCACTCACCACCTCACGCTCGGCGTGATCGCGCTGCCGGTGGCGGCGGCGTTCGTGTTCATTGCCGTCCGCCTTCCCGCCGATCCAGTGCCGAGACGCACGTGGCTTGAGGCCGCGCTCGCGTTACTCGCCGGGCTCGCGGTCCTTCTCTACGTCCCGGTAGCCGCGCATTTCCATCCGACCCTGAACTGGGGCGATGTGCACGACGGGGCGAGCTTCATGCGGCTCCTGATGCGCCGCGATTTCGGGTCGGGGACCCTGATGAGTCCAGGCATCGTCGTGAATCAAGTCCTGATGAACGGCGAGGGCGCGGCCCCGAATGGCCTGCGACACTTCTGGTCTTTCTGGACCAATCTGCCGCGTGACTTCGGATGGCTCTTTCCAATCACGGCCGCGCTCGGCTGCGCGTGGACGGCGCGTCATACGCGGCCGCTCTTCGCCATGGCCGCCGGCTTCGCCGCCCTGCTCGCGCTGTTCTTCACGCGCGTCAACACACCGTTTCTTCCGGTGTTCGATCGCGTCACCGAGGCGTTCTTCGTGCTGCCTCACGTCGTTCTCGCATTCCTCGCCGGCTGTGGAGTCGCGTGGCTCATGGATCTTGGCGAGCGTGCCAGGCTGCATCGAGCGCTGACCGGCGGATTGCTCGCCCTCGGCACCGGCTTCGTCATGCTGTTCGCGAACTGGTCTCGCGTCGATGAGCACGACAACCGTTTCGTTCGAGACTTCGGCGCCCATCTCGTCGCGGGAATGCCGCCGCGCTCAATCTTCCTCAGCACCGGTGAGCTGTTCTCGAACAGCCTTCTCTACAGCCAGCAGTTGGTGGGATATCGACGCGACGTCTCGATCGTCGATCAGGATCTGCTGACGCTCGATTGGTACGTCCATCAGACTCGGGGGCGCGTTTCCGTGCCCGGCGATCCAGGCTCGAGCCTCGCGTGGCTGGATCAGCACGCGGGCCATTCGGCTCCGGACCCCCGCCCGGTGCTGGCCGTCCAGCTGCTCGATGGAAGTTACGCGCCGTCGTATCGGCTCCAGCCGCTCGGAATATGGTCCATTGCGATCCCGCGCGATCAGCAAACCGACCCCCGCGATTGGGAGCGGGAGTACTCAGGCATCATTCGGCAATGGAATCCCGCCTCCCTCGACCGGCAGTACGCGCCCGATAGCTGGGAGGCGAGCGAACAGATCTTCTATACCTATGCCATAGGCCAGCTCGAAGGATTGAGAGACGTCGTGCAGGCGTTCGCGTCGGGTCCGGTCGTGTTCACGCCAGTCCCCGCCCTGGATCACGCGGCACATTGGACACGTTCACGTCGCGCCGACGTACTCGGCTTTCGGAGCGACTTCCTCCGCATCTGCGTGAGCGACAGCCTGGTCCGCGTGACGAACGGCGATGCGCGCCAGATCGCCGCACAAGCCATGTCCCTCGCCGACTCGACCCTTGCGATCGACGCCGGGAACATTCAGGCGCTGCACGCGAAAGCTGCGCTGATGGCGTTGCGCCCGGAGCTGGCGGACTCGGCAGCCGAGCTGTCGATTCGCCAGCGGATCGTCGAGCGGAGACCGGGCGACTTCGGGGAGTTGATGCCTTACTTCCGGCTTGCGCTCAGCCTGCAGGCGCGTGACGCCTCGGGAAGCATTCGGCAGCGCGCGGACGCGGTCCACCAACGGCTGATTCGGATTCTACGGATTTGCGCGAAGCTGGATCCGGAACCTCAGGTGCAACGGTCACTCACCTACTGGTCGCAGCCGCTGGAGATGATCCCGAGTCTCCGGTAGCCGCAGCGCTGGCCGTTTAGTCGTGAGGCCAGAGGAAGATGTACCAGTGCGGCGCGAGCTCAACGTATTGCGGCAGGTGTGGATCGTTTTCGTCGATGCTGTCGAGCGTCGCCCGAACGGGAGTGAGTGCCGACGGCGAATAGAGTATTCCCTTCTTCACCACGCCCGCCCAGACCAAGAACGAAACCGGCTGATCGGGTCCCGAGTGCGCCAGATAGTGCATTTCGGCGGCTCTGAGAAGCGGCCCGTATTGCATGCGATGCGTGGCGCGAAGGTCGTCGTCAGAGAGAAATCCCATTGAGCCGCGTACGCGCGCATAGACAGCGACCTGATGCCAGCGATTGGAAACGCTAATCAGATCGCTGTCCGCTTCCGCCATTGCTGCGAGCTTTTCAAACGCCGCGCGGTGCGCGGCGAAATGCCGACGCAGCACTTCATCGCGGGGAATCTTGTGTTGCGGCAGAAGCGTGGTGCAGCCTGAGATCAGGAGTGCCGCGACCAGCACACCGATTCTGGCTCTCGCGGCGGCCATCGACGGCGTCAGCCCTGGCGCCGTGCCTCGGCCAGCGCCGGCTGCGGCATGCCACGCGGCGTGACCTTGCGCTCGATGAACCGCCCCGCGCCCTTCTTCACGTCGAGCTTGCCGTCGGCGAACTGAACGCGCCCGTTCACCACCACGCGCGTCGGCTGGCCCTGAACGCGGAAGCCTTCGAAGATGTTGCGGTCGGCGCACGAATGATGGGTCTTGGCGCTGCGCTTGGTCTCGATCGAGGGATCGTAGATCACGAGATCGGCGTCTGAGCCGACCGCGATCGTGCCCTTGCGTGGATAGAGCCCGAAGATCTTCGCCGGGTTGGTGCTGCCGAGCGCGACCATGCGCTGAAGATCGAAGCGTCCTTCGCACACGCCATAGGTGTAGAGGAGCTGCAGGCGATCCTCCACTCCGGCCGCGCCGTTCGGAATCAGCGTGAAGTTGTCCTTGCCTGCCCGCTTCTGCTGCATGGTGAACGGGCAGTGATCGGTGCCAACCGAATCCAGCATGCCGAACTGGACGCCGCGCCACAGCGCGTCGTGATGCCCGCGGTGCGCGGGGCGGATCGGCGGGCTCATCACGTAGGCCGCGCCTTCGAAGTCGGGTTTCGCGAACACGCTGTCATCGAGCAGCAGGTACTGCGGGCAGGTCTCACCGTAGCAGTGCTGGCCCTCGAGCTTGGCCTTCTCCAGCGCCTCGACCGACTCGCGACAGGTCATGTGCACGATGTACGCGGTCGCGCCATGCAGCTTCGCCATCATCAGCGCGCGCCCGGTCGCTTCGCCCTCGACCGAGCTCGGCCGCGAGACCGGATGAAACTCCGGCCCGGTGTCGCCCTTGGCGAGCAGCTCCTGCTGGAGCGCATAGACGGCATCGCCGTTCTCGCAGTGCACGGTGACCACCGCGCCCAGCCGCGAGGCGTGCTTCATCACCTGATAGAGCTCGCCGTCGTCGACCATGATCGCGCCCTTGTAGGCCATGAAGACCTTGAAGGACGTGATGCCGTGCTGCTCGACCACCTCGCGCATCTCGCGCGGCGTGTTCTCGCTCCAGCCGGTGATCGCCATGTGGAAGGTGTAATCGGAGACCGCTTTCTTCGAGCGCTCGCGCCAGATCTTGAGCGCCTCGATCAGCGACTGACCGCGCGCGGGAATGCAGAAGTCGATGATCGACGTGGTCCCGCCGGCCAGCGCGGAGGCGGTGCCGGATTCGAAGTCATCGGCCGAAACCGTGCCCATGAACGGCAGCTCCATGTGCACGTGGGGATCGATGAAGCCAGGGAACACGAACTGGCCGGAGGCGTCGAGCGTTTCGTCCTTGCTCGAGCGTTTCTCGAGATTCTCACCGATGGCGACGATCTTGCCGTCCTCGCAGTAGACATCGGCCACCGTGCGATCCGCCGCGGTGACGATCTCGCCGTTCTTGATCAGGAGTCCCATGTCACACCTATCCCCTTTGATATTCGACCAGCCGCATCCACGGGCGCGACGTGTCGAGGCCTTCGTAGGATTCGAGCACGATGCCGTCGTCGTCGGCCCAGAACGTGAACCCTTCGCTCTCCGGCTCGGGCGGACGGCTCACGACGTAGCGCTTGGCCTCGATCGGACCCTCGGGCGACAGGAATCGTCCGCGTTCGACGCAGCGGTAGAGCAGGCGCCCTGGAGTCACCGCCATGTAGGGCGGGCCGATCATCAGTGCCGGGAACTCGTGCTCGCCGCCGAGCGCGAAGTCACGGCGCTGAAGGATGAACGAGCTGAAGAGGTGCGTGGTGAAGTCGACTTCGCAGGGCGCGGGATAATCCCCCTCCTGCTCCTTCACGTGGCCCGCGTAGTCGATGCGCACGCGCCAGCGGGTTCCGTCGGCGGCGTGAAACGCGCTCAGCTCGCGGTCGCCGACGCTCCACCGCACTTCGAGGCCGGTCAGCCGCCACTCATGCGTGAGCGTGGCGCGGTACTCCTGCCGGTTCGGCAGCGGATGCGGCGCGGTGATGATCTGCTCGCCGCGCGCGATCAGCGCATCGGGAGTGGCCTCGATGCTCCAGCGCTCCTCGCCGCACTCACGGCCGCCGTGGAACTGCACGTAACGGCCAGCGAAGACGAGCCGCGGCTCGGCCGAGGCGCGGCCGGCGAACTCGAAGACACTGCTCATCGGATTAGAGCTCGACCAGCTCGTCGTAGGTCTCGGGTCGGCGGTCGCGATAGAACTGCCAGACGCGCCGGACGTCCTCGATCATGTCGAGATCCATCTCTGCGGTGATTAGCGCGTCGTCGTTCTCGTTCGCCTGGGCGAGGAAGTTGCCGCGCGGGTCGACGAAGTAGGACGAGCCGTAGAACTTTCCGATGTTCCACGGCGCCTCGGTGCCGACGCGATTGATGCAGCCCATGAAGTAGCCGTTGGCCACCGCGTGCGCCGGCTGCTCCAGCTTCCACAGATACTGCGACAGCCCCGCCACGGTGGCGCTGGGATTGAACACGATCTCGGCGCCGTTCAGGCCGAGCGCGCGCGCGCCTTCGGGGAAGTGGCGGTCATAGCAGATGTAGACGCCGACCTTGGCGTAGCGCGTCTCGAACACCGGGTAGCCCATGTTGCCGGGCTTGAAGAAGTACTTCTCCCAGAATCCCGAGGTATGCGGGATGTGGTTCTTCCGGTACTTGCCGAGATAGCTGCCGTCGGCGTCGTAGATCGCCGCGGTGTTGTAGTACACGCCCGCCTGCTCACGCTCATAGACCGGCACCACCACCGCCATCTGATACTTGGCCGCGATCTTCGCCACCGCGTTCGTGGTCGGTCCCGGCACTTCCTCGGCCGCGTCGTACCAGCGCGGATCCTGGCTCGGGCAGAAGTAGGGGCCGTCGAAGATCTCCTGCAGGCAGAGGATCTGCACGCCCTTCTTCCCCGCCTCTTCGATCAGCGGCACGTGCTTGTCGAACATCGCCTGCTTCACCTTGGCGACCGGCGCGACGGGGTCGTTGAGCGGATTGCTGCACTGGATCAGTCCACCGATGAGCTTGCGGGGCATTACGGTTTCTCCTGTGCGTGCGCTCGATAAACGGTGTGCCACCGGCCTCGCGACGCGCCGACGGATGCTCCGATGAAACTGGTCAGGATCGGCGTCAGGATCACGGCGCCGACGAAACCGAGAGCCGTTTCGTCATGGATGTTGCTCGCGATCACGATCTCGCCCATATCGATGACGAGGCCGCTCAAGAGCCCGATCGTCAGTCCCTGGACCGCCATCGAATGGCCGGCCTGGATTTCGTTCACGTCACTCCACGCGATCGCCGGGGGCATGGCCGGCGGCGTTGCGTTGGCCGTCATCAAAGCCGGCCGCTGATGCTGGACCTTGAGCCAGTCCGCCGAGATGATACCGATCGAATCGAGCAGCGGGTGCGGCACTTCGCGCGCACCGAACGTGCCCAGCACGCGCACCATGCCCGCCCCCGACAATCGCTCGCGCAACTCCGCGCGCTCTGCCGAGTCCGGCGCCGCGACTTCCGCGGATGCCGCGGAGGCGAGCCCGAGCCAGGTCGCGACGGCGCCCAGCGTCAGACGCAACGACGCGGCCATCGAGCTAGAACCACCTCGAGATCACGACCTTCTTGTCGGTGTAGAACTCGATCGAGTCGCGACCGTGGGCCTTGAGGTCGCCGAAGAAGCTCTGCTTGGCCCCGCCGAACGGGAAGAACGCCATCGGCGCGGCGACGCCGATGTTGACGCCGAGCATGCTGGGCTCGACGCGATAGCGGTACTCGCGCGCCCACTTGCCGCTCGAGGTGAAGATGCTGGTGGCGTTGCCGAGCTCGTGACGGCGCACGATCTCGACCGCGTCGTCGAAGTCCTTGGCCTTCATCAGGCACAGCACCGGGCCGAAGATCTCCTCGCGGCCGATCGTCATTTCGGGCGTCACTTCGTCGAAGATGGTCGGGCCGACGAAATAGCCGTCCGGATTCTTGGCGTCCTTGTAGCCGCGGCCATCGAGCAGCAGCTTCGCGCCCTCGGCCACGCCCTTCTCGATGTAGCCGAGCACCTTCTCGCGATGCTGTCTGGTGATCAGCGGGCCCATGGTCACGCCGGCTTCGCTGCCGTCGCCGACCTTCAGCTTCTTCGCCTCGGTGACCAGCTTGTCCCTGATCTGTCCGTAGGCATCACCGACCGCGAGCACCACGCTGTTCGCGAGGCAGCGCTCTCCGGCGCAGCCGAAGCACGACTCGGTCGAGATCGCCGCCGCGCGATTCATGTCGGCGTCCGGCATCACCACCACGAAGTTCTTGGCGCCGCCCAGCGCCTGAACGCGCTTTCCCTTCTCGGCGCCGCGCTTGTAGACGTAGTGCGCGACCGGCGTCGAGCCGACGAAAGAGACGCCGGCGATCCCGGGATGATCGAGAATTCCATCCACGCATTCCTTGGCGCCGTTGACGAGATTGACCACGCCCTCGGGGAAGCCGGCATCGTGCATCAGCTTGAAGATGAACTCCTGAGAGAGCGGCACGCGCTCGCTCGGCTTCACGATGAAGGTGTTGCCGCAGGCCACCGCGTGCGGCAGGAACCACATCGGCACCATCGCCGGGAAGTTGAACGGGGTGATCGCGGCGAACACGCCGATCGGCTGGCGCACCGTGTGGCAGTCGATGCCGGCGGCAATGTCCTCGAGCGCCGTTCCCATCATGCGATCGGGAATACCGAGCGAGAGGTCGACGTTGTCGATGGCGCGCCGGACGCTGCTGCGCGACTCGTCGATGGTCTTGCCGTGCTCCTTCGTGCAGGTGCGCGCCAGCTCCTCGGCGTTGTCCTCGAGCAGGCCCTTGAGCTTGAAGAGCGGCTTGATGCGGTTGACGGGAGGCGTCTGGCGCCATGCCGGGAAGGCGCGAGTGGCGGCTTCGACCGCGCGATTCACGTCGTCGGCCCCGCCGAGCGGAACGCGGGCGAGCAGCTCGTCGTTGGCGGGGTTGCGCACTTCGCCGAAGCGCGTCGCGGTCGAATCGATCCAGCGGCCGCCGACGTAGTTGCGCAGCGTGCGCGCGGCGGTCTCTTTGCCGTTGATGACCGCGGGCGAAGCGCCGGCGGATTGCTGCGGTGATGACATGTGAGCCAACCTCCCTCTGCTTGCGTCAGCCGGCAGAGTCGGGGCTCACGGGCACCGTGTCTCCCGGCAGTTCAGGGCAACTGCCGTGTGTGTGAACGCTTGAAATTACCGCGTACGGCCTGCCTGCTCAACTCTTTGAACATTGAACGCTCTTCTACTCAGGATTACGAAGGGCCAATGTTGCGTTTCGATTTGGTGCATGACGCGTGTCCGGAACGCCCCGGCATGCTTGCCGCGCAAGGGATTCGAGGTCCTCGCAGTTCCCTGTCCTTCGGCGGCACCGATCTCGCTCAACAGACCGTAGGTCCGACCCCACCGCACCGTCAGGCCGAATTCGATCGGAGGAGCGGCCATGAGCAAACTTCTCGCAGCGCTGATTCTCGTCGCGATTCTCGCGCCCGGGGCTCAGGCTCAGCCCGGCTCGCGCGTGTCACTCGGCGCCGGAGCCGGCTGGACCAACTACTCCAATGGCGCGTTCACGGACAAGGGTCCCAGCCTGGTTCCCGAGTATCACTTTCAGCTCAAGCCCAGCAGTGAGCGAACCAATGGATTGAAGTGGGGCGTGAAGGGCGGACTCGGGTATTCGACTCCGGACCGCCACGACATGATCGGCGGGTTCGATACCAAGACCGGAAACCTGCGCATGATTCCGGTGATGGTGGGCGGCGGACCTTCGTATCAGATGGGCCCGATGCGACTCGGCGCCGGCGTGGTGGCCGGGGCGTCGTTCAATCACTTCACCGTCGACGACGCGGCACGGACCGGGTATCGAGACCGGCTCGGATCGACGCTGAACTCGATCAACGCCAAGAACTCGGTGGCGGTGAGACCCGACGTGAGCCTCTGGTACAACTTCACGCCTTCGGTGGGTCTCCATAGCTCGGTGAGCTACACGTACAATCGACCGACGGTCGAGACCACGGTGAATGGAGTCACGACTTCCGAGCGCTGGAACGCCGACCATCTCGGCTACCAGGTCGGACTGGCGTACGGAATCTTCTGAGCGGATTCGAGATCTCGTCGTACGGGCACGCAGGAGTTGAATGACCTGCGTGCCCGATCCTTTTCTGGCGCCTCCGGAAGCCCGGAGGAGCGATTGCGGGCGGATGGAGTGGGCGGTACCATTGATGCAGTGTCGCCGGGTCTGACCCGGCCTGCTGAGCCCTCGGAGAGACGCCCCGGATGCGCCCGATCCTCCTCATCGCCGTGCTTGCGGCCAGCCTTGCGACCGCCCCGACGCGGCCCGCGTGGGCGCGGGACGCCGCCGCCTCGCGCACCAACGTCGCGCTCTGTGTCGCTCCCGATCGCCAGACCAATCCCGCAATGATTCCCGACGGTCAGGGCGGCGCGATCGTCGCGTGGCAGGATCACCGCAGCGGCCGCAACTGGGACATCTACGCCCAGCATGTGCTGGCGGGCGGGGCGCTCGATCCTGCGTTCGGCGGCAGGGAGGGGATGCTGATCTGCACCGCCGCTAACGACCGCGCCAATCCCGCCATCGCGAGCGACGGCGCAGGCGGCGCGATCGTGACGTGGCAGGACAACCGCGGCGGCGCCGACCTCGACATCTACGCCCAGCACGTCACCGCGAAGGGCGTGCTCGATCCGCGCTGGGGTGGGCTGAACGCCCTGGCGGTCTGCGCCGGGCCAAAGCATCAGACCGATCCCACCATCGTCTCCGACGGTGCCGGAGGGGCGATCATCACCTGGCAGGACGATCGTGTCGGCTCGACCTGGGACATCTACGCGCAGCACGTGCTCGCGAATGGAACCCTGGATCGAAGCTGGGGCGGACCCGCCGGGCTCGCCCTTTGCACCGCGGCCAATGCCCAGCTGAAGCCGCAGATCATCGCGGACGGCGCCGGCGGCGCGATCGTCGCCTGGGAGGACAATCGCTCCCGCAGCTGGGACATCTACGCGCAGCACGTGCTCGCGAACGGCACGCTCGATCCGGGATGGGGCGGCCTCGAGGGGCTCGCCATCTGCGACGCGGTGAACAATCAATTTCGGCCGCGGCTGGTCACGGATGCTGCGGGCGGCGCCATCATCGCCTGGTTCGATGGCCGGAGCGGCAACTACGACATCTACGCGCAGCACGTGCTGGCAAATGGCGCGCTCGATCCCGGCTGGGGTGGCCCGAGCGCCCGCGCCCTCTGCACCGCGCCCGACGCTCAGGTGGATCCTGCGATCGCCGCGGACGGCGCGGGCGGCGCGATCGTCGCCTGGTCGGACTCGCGCGGAGGAACGCCGATCCCCTCAGCCGAGGCGTGGGACATCTGCCACTGCGCCGATCCCATGATCCAGCAGATCACCAAGGGGTTCGTTCTCGATCAGGCCGGGCGCAAGAGCGAGCACGCGACCTGCCAGATGCCGAGCATGATGGAGATGGCGGACGACGCGCCGGCACAGGGCGCGGATTCCAAAGCGCCCGGTCCCGACATCTACGCGCAGCACGTGCTGGCGGACGGCACGCTGGATCCCTCCTGGCAGGGTGAGAACGGAATCGCGGTTTCCGCGGCGCCCAACAGCCAGCTCGAGCCGAAAGTAATCGCCGACGGCGCGGGAGGCGCGATCGTGGCCTGGGAAGATCGGCGCGGCGGCACCCGGTCACACATCGTCGCGCAGCGCGTGAATGCCGCCGGCACCCTCGATCCCGCATGGGGCGGCGACGGAGTCGAACTCTCGTCGGCGCCGGGCGATCAGTCGAATCTGGCGCTGGTCAGCGATGGAGCCGGCGGGGTGATCGTCGCGTGGCAGGACCAGAGGAACGGCAGCAGCGATCTCTACGCCCAGCGCGTCGGCCGCGCGGGCCGGCTGATTCCCGCACCGGGCGACCTGGTCGCCGGGAGCCGCCCGGAGCCGGCACTCACGAAATAAGTCAGCGCGGCGAAGATTTCCGCATTCGCCGGACGTCGCGAAAGACGTCGCGCATGTGCTTCCACGCCAGACGCTGGCCCGGCGTGCCGAGCTTCGCGAGCGGGATCCACTCGGCGCTGGCCGCGTCATCCGCCGCGCGCGGCGTTCCCTTTCTCCACCAGCCGACGAAGTAGAAATTGAGCGTCGGAAAATATCCGAAGCCGCGGAGATAGTAGCGATCCCAGTAGATCCCGAGCTGCGAAACCCGGCCGAGCGCGAGCCCGGTTTCCTCGCGCAGCTCGCGACGCGCGGCGCGCTCGATGGTCTCGTTGGCTTCCATGAAGCCGCCGGGGATGTCGAGCCAGCCTCTCTTTGGCGCGTGGGCGCGACGCAGCATCAGGACCTGGTCGCCCTTCAGGACCACTGTGCCGGCGCAGGCGCGCGGATAATCGAAGATCAGGAATCGGCAGCGCGGGCATCGAATCTCGCGGCGACCGTGCGTGGCGACGCGTCGCAGAGGAGCGCCGCAGCGCACGCATGGGAACGATGGTGCCCGGCCTCGCGCGGCGGCGCGGCCGCCGGCACGGCCGCGGGCGCTCATTTCGGATCCACCGTGATCACCGCCGGCAGCGGGGTGCGCGCGCCCGGTGAGTCGGGATCGTCGTCGGTCCAGCGCCCGAAGCTGCCATAGCGAAACCCGCGCGCGCGCACGCACATCTCCGCCTCGTAGCCGCCGTCCATCACCATCACCTGCCCGGCGCCGAGACGCGTGTGGCGGATGAAGTCGGCGAGATCGCGCAGGGTGTAGCCGCCTTCGGTCGTGATCGCGAGAATCCGCCCGAGCCCGTCCTCGGCCACCAGCGTGCGGTTCGCGACGCGGTCGGACTTGCGGACGCGAATGCTGTCGCGCCGATCGATCAGCATGAAGGACTGAGCCACCTCGCGCCATCCCGGCGCGCCGGGATCGAGCGAGTCACGCGCCAGATCGAGCACGCGGATCTCGCGCGTGTCGGCACGCTGCGTTCCCCGGCGGGCGCCGCGCGACTCCGGCCCTGCCACCAGCGCCGCCTGGAAGCCGGGATGAAGATCGTCCGAGACCACGCGACCCGAGGACACCAGAAGCCCCATGTACGACCAGTCGGGATAGAACTGGCCGGCGTTGAACACGGCGAGCGCTCCGGTCTCGCGCTGCCACTCGACGATGTCGAGCGGCCGGCGCCCCGGCTTGGTCGAGTAGTGCTGCACCCGCAGTCGCGCGCGCGCGGGGTCGACGCGCAGCACCGCGACCGACGACGACCCGCGCCGGCACCAGGGATCGCCACTCAGAATGGCGAAGTCGATTCCCGGCGACACCGTGCGCCAGTGCGGCTCGCGGCTCTCGTGCAGCACCAGCCAGGCGCCCACCGCGAGCGCGGCCACGGCGGAGATGCGCGCGACCGGAACGCGGTGAGCGGTCGGCCGCTCCCTCGGACGCTCGATCTCAGGCATGCGCGCCGCCCGGCGAACGTCGAGCGCGCATCGCGTTCTGAACCAGCAGCAGATCGCTGACGTTCTCGATGGTCAGGAGCCCGACCAGCTGTCCGCCCTGCAGCACCGGGAGGGCGTGCTGGCGATGCTGGCGCATGCGCATCATCGCCGTCTCGAGCGGCTCACCCGCCTCGGCGCCGGCGACGTCGCGCCGGGTCCAGGCCTCGATCGGCTGGTCGATGGCGTCGCCGTTCAGCGCGCGCACCAGATCCGAGCGCGACAGCATGCCGATCAGCGAGTCTCCGTTCACCACCGGGAAGTCTTCCTGGGCCCCGGCGAGCAGAAGATCCACCGCGCGGCGCACCGGCTGATGGGATTCCAGCACGTCGAAGTTCGTCATCATCGCCGCGCGCACCGGAAGCCCGGCCACCGAGCTTCGCTGCTGAACCAGCGCCCGCTCCTCACCCGCCGCCAGGAACACGAACAGGGCGATGAAGATCAGGATCATGTTGCCGTTCATGATTCCGGCGAGCCCGAAGAGCAGCGCGATGGCCTGGCCGACCGTCGAGGCGATGCGCGTCGCCTTGGGGTACGGCATCCGCATCGCCAGCGCGGCGCGCAGGACGCGGCCGCCGTCCATGGGGAAGGCGGGGATCCGATTGAACAGCAGCATGGCGAGGTTGACGAAGAAGACGAACGGCAGCACCTGCCCCGTCATCTGGGCGGGATTCGGCGGCCACTCGACCGGCCGAAACGGCAGGAGGATCAGCAGAATCGCCAGATTGACCGCCGGGCCCGCGATCGCGACCACGATTTCCTGGCGCGGCTTGTCGGGCATGCGCTCGAGCCGCGCCACGCCGCCGATCGGGAGCAGGACGATGTCGAGCGTTCGGATCCCGAACCGCCGCGCCGTCAGCGCATGGCCCAGCTCGTGGAGAAGCACACACGTGAAAGCGAGCAGCATCATCGCCACCGACTGGAGCGCGGCGTCGAGGTGGCCGTTCAGGAGGCCGTTCTGGACCGCGATCACGCCGACGAACAGAAGAAAGGTGACGTGCAGCTCGACGCGAATGCCCGCGATGCGGCCGACGGTGAACGACCAGCGCATGACTCAGTCTGTCACAACGACGAGCCGTGACGCTATGCCGCGACCGCGGCGTGGGCCGGGCCGCGCAGGCGGTCGTAGAGTCCTTCGAGGTTGACCAGGCTGCGCGCCCGGTCGTGCTTTTCGATGGCGTGAAGCCGCGCGCTCTCGCCGAGGACGATGCGCGCCATGTTGTCGCTCAGGACCCCGCACAGCGCGTTCGAGAACGGTGACGTGAGGTCTCCGGGAATCAGCAATCCATCGTGGCCATGGCGGACGATCTCGGCCAGCGCACCAACCGGACTCCCCACGACCGGAAGCCCGGTCGCCATCGCCTGGAGGATCGCGGTGCCGCCCGGCTCGTGTCCGATCCACGGCGCGGCGGCGACGTCGCTGGCGGCAAACAGCGCGGGAAGATCGGTCTCGGGCACGCGGATCAGGCAGCGCACCGAGTCCCCGAGCCCCATTTCGCGAGCCTCGGCGACCAGCATGTGATGCCAGTCGGGATTGGCGAGGTCGCGGCCGGCGATCACGAACTCGACATCGCCGAGGCGGGCGCGGCAGGCAACCAGAAGATCGAGAACGCGTGAAGCGCCGCGGGCGTGGGACGGTGGCCCGAGGAAGATCACCCGGGGGCGCGGCGGCAGCGTCAGCAGCGAAAGCACCTCGGTCTCGAGGGGCGGACCGGCGCGGGCGCGATAGCGCTGCGGATCGACACCATAGCTCACCAGCTCGACCGGACGCCTGAGTCCGGCGACCAGGCGCCGCCTCTGACTGTGCGAATGAGCGACGACGATGCGCGCGATCGAGGCGAGATCGCGGCGCGGCTCCATCGTGCGCAGGCGTGAGAGCCCCGCGCACGGACCGCATGGCGCCTGCGGATAGTGAAACGCGCAGGGCTCGAAGTTCGGACGCTGGAGCAGATCTTCGTTCGGACAGATCGGCCAGTAGTCGTGGACGTCGAGCAGGACGGGAAGCTCGCGCAGGATCTCGCGCACGCGCGCGCTGAGCGGCTCGCGCGTGCTGACGTGCACGACGTCGGGAACCTGACGCAGCGCATCGCCGAGCTCGGCTTCGAAGGTTTCGGGAGTCGGGCGCGAGATGGTCACGCCGGGCGGATCGAACGGCTCCTGCCAGGACTCGAGGCTCTCGACGCAGATGACCTGGACCCGATGACCGCGTTCGGCGAATGCGGCGGCGAGATCAGCGGTCCAGAGATTCGAATCGGTGAGGGAGTAGCGATCGAGAGCGTCGGCGAGGAACAGCAGCCTCAAGCGGCTTTTTCTCCGTCCTCGCTTCCATCGAGGAACGCCGTCAGGGCTTCCAGATCGGTGCGGGCCAGCCGATGGCCCGGATGAATCCACAGCGTGTGGTAGAGGAGGCGAAGCGCATCCTCGACCGCTCCCATTTCGAAGCAAGCCGACGCCGCGAGGTAGAAGAGCTGCGGATCGTGGGGCGCGCAGGCCAGGCCGCGCAGCGCGCGGCTCAGGGCTTCGCGATCGTCGCCGTCCTCGAGCGCATGCTCGGCGGACTGGCGGAAATGTTCGGCGCTGTCGGGGTCCGGCGGAGGATCGAGCCCTGGAATGTGGAGCTCGAGCTCGGCCAGCGCGCGCCGCAGCGTGAAGGTGACGTAGGGCTCGACGACCGGAGTGTCGGAATCGGAAACGCGGTCGGCCAGGCGCGAGAGCGCCAGCGTGATGTCGAGAATCGACGGATGTGACGAGTCCGGCACCGCCAGCTCCCGTTCGGAACCGCGCCGATCATCGCCGGGCGATGCGGCCGCGCTTCCCGCGTGGTTGGGACTGCTCGAAGCTCGCCGCTCAGGCGGCGCGCAATCCGTTGCTGACGGGGTTATCGGCGCCATCTTTTCGGGACTGAACCGCTTTTCACGCGCTGCTGGCGCGGCTCGAACGAGGGTCGGGGAAAATGCCCCGCCGGCCTGGCGGTCGCCCCGCGGCCACCGCTGGATCAGCTCCGCGTATACCCCGGGGACGCGTTTCGCAGGAACTGATCGAGAACGTTCCCGGCGACGTCCATGCGGTAGTCGCGATCCGAGCGCACGTCGTCGATCGGCGTGAGGTCTTCGGCCAGCGCGAGCCGCGCGGCGCGGGCTCGCTCAGCGGAAGGCGGGCCCTCGAGCAGAACGCCCTCCGCCGCCTCGGCGCGAAGCGGCACCGCCGCCATGCTGCCATAGGCGAGCTGAACATGATGAGGAGTGCCGCCGCTCCTGCCACGCCCGCGGCCGAACGCGATCGAGCCGCAGAACACCACCTTCGAGATGCTCTGCGCGCGGCGTGTCCCGACCTTGCGGAAGAACGTCACGGTGCCCGCCGAGGGGAATGGGATCGCGATCGAGACGATCAGCTCGTCGGGATCGAACGCGAGCTTCCGATAGCCGGTGAAGACGCGATGAATCGGCAGATCCCGCACGCCGCGCTTCGAGGCGACGCGCACCACGGCATCGAGGGCGAGAAGGACCGGCAGCGAATCGCCTGCCGGCGACGCGTTCGCGATGTTGCCGGCCAGGGTCGCTCGATTCTGGATCTGCCACCCGCCCACCTCGGCCGCGGCGGCGGAGAGCGCGGGCAGCCGGCGCCGGATCACCGCATGCTCGCGAATCTCGCGGAACGTGGCGAGCGCGCCGATCGTCACCGTGCCGCCCACCACTCGAATGCCGCGCAGCCCGCGCAGCGGCGAGAGGTCGAGGAAGCGCCCGCGTGATTCATCGCCGGCGTTGAGATAGACGAAGAGATCGGTGCCGCCAGCGAGCGGTGTCGGGCGCCGGTCCGCCGGCTCGGAGAGAAGATCGAGCGCGTGATCGAGCCCGCGCGGGCGCACGACCTCGACCTGCGAGAGCGCGGCCCTCATTTCGCCTTTCGTCCCGGACGTCGCGTCTTCGACCGCCCCGCTCCCGATGCGCGTTTCGCGCCGCGCTTCGCGCCGGCCGGCCGCTTCGTCGCCCGCCCCGCTCCCGCCGCGGCGCGCACCGCGTCGACGATCTTCTGGTAGCCGGTGCAGCGGCAGAGATTCCCGACCAGCGCCTCGCGCACTTCCGCGTCGCTCGGCACGCGGCCGCGCGTGCGCCTCAGCAATTCGGTCGCGGTGATCAGCATTCCCGGCGTGCAGATGCCGCACTGCGCACCGCCGAAATCGATGAACGCCTGCTGGAGTCTGGAGACTCCGCGGGCCGGGGCGAGCCCTTCGACGGTGACGATCCGCGCGCCCTCGGCCTGCGACGCGGCGATCAAACACGAATTCACGCTGACGCCGTCCATCAGCACGCTGCAGGCGCCGCATTCGCCCTCGCCGCAGCCTTCCTTGGAACCCGGCAGGGCGAGGTCCTCGCGCAGCACGTCGAGCAGTCGTTTCATCGGTGGAACGCGCACGCGCCGGCGGCGTCCGTTGACCGTGAGCGATACGGTCGCCACCTTGTTCACGCCGGAGCCCGGATCGCTCATCGCGCCGCTCCCGCCGCAGCACCCGACTCCTTCAGGGCCCGACGCAGGCGCTCCGGGGTCACCGGGATCTCCGCCACGCTGGCGCCGGTCGCATGCGCGATCGCCCCGACCACCGCGGGAGCGGGACCATCCATCGGCAGCTCGCCAACGCCCTTCGCGCCGTGCGGCCCACGCGAGTAGGGAATCTCGACGATCTCGGTCTCGATCGGCGGCGCGTCGGCGCTGGTCGGAATGATGTAATTCGTGAGCTGATGATTCCAGATGCGCGCGTCCTTCCGGCGCACCTCCTCGAGCAGCGCGTAGCCGAGGCCCTGGAGCGTGCCGCCTTCGATCTGGCCGGCGGCAAGCACGGGGTGAATCGCCTTGCCGATGTCCTGCGCGGTGATGACGCGCACCACGCGGGTCTCCGCCGTGTCGAGATCGACCTCGACCTCGATGATGCAGCAGGCGTACGAGAAGACGCCGTACGCATCGCCGCGGTAATGATCGTCGTCCCACTCGATCTCAGGCGGCTTCCGATACTTGCGCTCCACCCGCAGCGGGCCTCGCTCCTTCAGGAATCGCCGCGCGACGCGCTGAAAATCGGCACTGCCCGTAACCGGCCGTTCGGCGAAGAGCTCGAGCCGCTCGCGCATGCCATCGGCGCATTCGGAGAGCAGGCCACCCACCACCATGCAGGTGCGCGACGCCACGGTCGGGCCGCTGTTCGGCACCAGGGACGTGTCGGCATCTTCGACCCGCACCAGCTCGGGCGATACGCGCAGACCCTCCGCCACCATTTGAGCGAACATGGTGATCGTACCCTGGCCGATTTCGGTATTCGCCGTCAGCGCGCGTGGGCGGCCATCTTCCGCCAGCTCGAGCGCGGCGCGCGAGTCGAGCATGACCTCGCCGCTGCCGGTGAAGCCGGCGCCGTGATAGACCAGCGAGATTCCGAGCCCGCGACGCAGGCGGCGCGCGCCGGAGCTGCGCGTGAATCGGCCGCCGCGCTCCGCCAGCTCGGCGGCGGCGTTCTCGCGTTCGATGCGCGCACGCGTCTGCGTCCATTTCGACCGCGACGCGGCGCGGTCCAGCACCTCGTGAGCGCCGACGCTCTCCTTCAGCACCTGCCCGGTCGGCGTGACGTCGCCGATCTCGTAGGCGTTCCTCTGGCGAAGCTCGAGCGGATCCATGCCGAGCGCTTCGGCGATGCGGTCCATGTGACATTCGAGCGCGAATTGCGTCTGCGGCGCGCCGAAGCCGCGGAACGCGCCGGTGGGCGGCGTATTCGTCGCCACGCCGCGCGCGTGGATCCGCACGTTCGGCCAGCGATACGGTCCCGCGGCGTGAATCGCGCCGCGCGACAGCACCACCGGCGTCAGCGTGACATAGGCGCCGCCGTCCATCACCACGTCGAAATCGAGCGCGGTCAGCGTTCCATCGCGCTTCACTCCGGCGCGGAGCCGGGCCACCGCGGGGTGGCGCTTGGTCGTCGCCGCGATGTCTTCCAATCGGTCGTAGACGATCTTCACCGGCTTGCCGCTCTTCCACGCCAGCAGCGCGGCGTGGCCGCCGATCATCGACGGATACTCCTCCTTGCCGCCGAATCCTCCGCCGGTCACGGTCTGGAGGACGCGCACCTTGTCGGCCGGCAGGGCGAACGCACGCACCAGCGCCTTGTGCACGTAGTAGGGGCATTGCAGCGAGCCGCGCACGAACAGCCCGCCATCCGCGGTGCGCTCGGCCATCATCGCGTTGTTCTCGATGTAGAGCTGCTCCTGATGGCCGCACCGGTATTCGGCTTCGATGGTGAGGTCGGCTTCGGCGAATCCGCTCTCGAGATCGCCGCGCGCGATGGTGATCTCCTTGAAGATGTTGTCGGTGCCGTGAACCGCGGCTTTGACCGCCAGCGCGTCCTCGACCGTCAGCACCGGATCCAACGGCTCGTATTCCACCGTGACCGCGCGGCGCGCCGCTTCGGCGCGCTCGGGATTCTCGTGCGCGACGAGCAGGATCGGCTCCTCGGCGTGTCGCACCTCATCGGCCGCCAGCAGGGGCTGGTCGTCCGCGATCAGTGCGACCAGGTTCTCGCCCGGGATGTCGCGATGGTCGGCCACCACCACGCCGGTCCAGTCGAAGGCGCGGTCGAGGTTCACGCGGCGGATGCGGCCGCGCGCGATGGTGGAGCGCACGGTGCGGCCGTGCAGCACGCCGGGGATCACCAGATCATCGAGGTAGCGGGCGCGCCCGGTGACCTTGTCGACTCCTTCGAGGCGGCGAATGCTGGCGCCCACCGCGGCGGGCGGGCGAATGACACCGCGGCTGCCGTTGAGCCTGTTCGGGGAGCGGAGCGGCCTGCGCGTAGGTGATCGCGTAGCGGGTCGGGACATGGAGCCTGCAGACTAAAGCCACGACGCCGCGCACGCCAAGGGGCGCGAGTGAGTCGATGTCAGTTTAGAAGAACGAGGCGCGCGGTCTGGATGCGGGTGCCCTGAACCAGACGAACAAAATAAACGCCGGGCGAAAGCTGTCCTCGTGCAGATATCCGTACCGAATGCCGTCCCGCGCCCATTTCCCCGACCTCGTAGCGCGCGATGCGCCGACCACTAACATCAACCAGGTCGAGATCGGCGTGTGCCGCCGTTGGCAATTCGAATTGAACAACGATTTCCTTTCCAACGACGGGGTTCGGCCACGCGCCCGTCAACGCGAAGACGGCCGGCTCGCCCGTCCCGACACCAGCGAGGTTCCCGCCGAGTTGGCCGTTGGCCTGGATGCCCTGGGCGTAGATGTCTGTCCCGCTAAGAGTGTCGTTTCTTGAATCGGTCCAGGCGATGGTCGCGCCGCCGGCGCCATCCGAAGTGACGAGCGGGAGGGTCTGACCCACGCTGGCAGTACAAATGGCAGCTCCGCCTGAAGTCCAAAGCGGCATGCCGAGCGAGCTGACCCTCTGAGCGTAGATGTGGAACGTGCCGTCGCGTGTGTCGTCCCACGAAAGTACTGCACCCCCCGAGTCGTCCGATGCAATGGTCGGATCGAACTGCCCTCCGGGAGCGGTGCAGAGCGCCGCACCGTCATGAGCCCACTTCACGTTCCCACCGGCGTCGATTCGCTGGGCGAAGATGTGCGAGCCAGCACGATCGTCCCCCCACGTGATGATGGCCCCACCTGCTCCGTCCCGGACGATCAGGGGGATCGTCTGGTCTTGCGCGGCGGTACAGACCGCAATGCCGTCGGCTGTCCACTCATCGACTCCTGTAGAGCTGACCCGCTGGGCATAGATGTCGAAGTTTCCCGAACGTCGATCCATCCAGGTGATGATCCCCCCTCCGACGCCATCTGAGACGATTTGCGGATACTGTTGGTCGAAAGCTGCGGTGCAGACGGGCACTCCGTTGGCCGCCCACTGGCAGGTACCTGTGGAATCGATTCGTTGGGCGAAGATATCGTCGTTGCCGTTTCGATGATCGATCCAGGTGATGATCGCGCCCCGCGCGCCGTCGCTCGCGATCGTCGGTCGGGCCTGGTTGTCAGGCGCGGTGCAGACGGCCACTCCGTTCGCGCTCCACATTGGAACGCTCAGGGCGTTCATGCGCTGTGCATAAATGTGGGTATTCGTCGCGCTACGAAGGTCGAACCACGTGATGATCGCGCCTCCAGCTCCGTCGCTCACGATCGTCGGGCTCGACTGAGTTTGAGGTGCGGTGCAAACCGCGGCTCCGCTTGCGACCCATTGACGAATTCCGCTGGCAGAGATTCGCTGGGCGTAGATGTCGTCGTCGCCGGCGGTACGCTGATCGAACCAGGTTACGATGGCACCGCCCAGGCCGTCCCCAATGAGCGTCGGCGACATCTCGAAGCCCGTGGCAGTGCACAGCGGGACGCCGTCACTGGCCCACATCGGTACGCCCGAACTGCTGACGCGCTGGGCGTACACCGTGGTCGTTGCGTCGGCGCGAGCCCGTTCGTCGGTCCAGACCACGATCGCTCCGCCCGCGCCGTCCGATACGATGGATCCCGCGACCTGACCGTAGGGCGCCCTACATAGGGGGACGTTGACGCTCGGATCGCCCGGCCAGGCCGCGAGCGCGGGCCCAGCGCAGATCAGAACCATCATCGACGACGCCAGCCACGAGTTCGGCTTCATGGCCTGTCATACACCGGCCGCCGAGAGATTGTGAGCCAATTGAGCGGACGGCGTCTGAGGTCCAGGAACGCAGGCGACGGGCACACGCCTCACACGTCCCCGCGATCGGACCAAATTCCGCGGCTAAAGCGCTACGTCCCGATTCACGTTCTTGTAATAGATGTATCGCGCCGGGGCCGAGCTGGTGGCGTAGAACGACTGCGGACAGAAGGGGCCCATCCAGATGAAGTCGCCGGCCTGAACCTCACGCCAGCGATCCCCGAGATAGTAGACGCCCTGACCTTCCAGCATGTAGAGGCCGTGCTCCATGACGTGCGTTTCCGTGATCGGCAGCGAGTAGCCGGGCGGGAACGTGAAGATGTTCATCGCCATGTCGAACGCCGGGTCGACGGGCAGCAGCGTCTTCAGCAGCAGCTCCTGCACGTTCATGAACGGCTCGCCCTTCACGGTCGATTCATTGCCGATCACATCGAAGGGACCGCTCTTGCCCCACGGCTCGTAGGCCTTCTTCAGCCATAGCACGCGGCTCGCCGCGCGTGCGGCGAGCTGGAACGCGGAGCCGGGTTTGAGGTAGGCGAAGCCTCCGGATGAAAGCTTGTGACCGATTCCGTTGGCGGTGAGATCGATGTTGCCCTCGATCACGTAGAAAAACGCTTCGAGATGTTTAGCCAGCGACTGATCGCTGCCGCCTCCCGGCTGAAGATCGAGCAGGTACTGCGCAAACCGGGCGCCGAGCGCCGGAGCCGCGTGAATCCGCGCCGCGGTCTGGGTCCATTCCGGCAGTGCGCTCTCGGGAACGCCTTCAGGGGGAAGGATGGCGTAGTTGCGCTCGACCGCGACCCGGCTCGTCACCAGCCCCTGCTGCCCCATTCGGCCCCCTCAGCTCCCGCGAAAACCGTTCGCATCGCGGACGCGCTGCGCTTAAGTTCCTCAATTCCATGACCCGCACGACGAAGGACGACTCGCTCCGCGAATCACTGGAGCGGCTGGCCGCAGCCAACCGGCGAATCGCGGCAGCCTACCCCGGCGAGCGCGCCGACCGCCAGCCCGTTCACACCGTCTACGGCGGCGCGCAGCTCTTCGGCCACGACGTCGCGGCGAAGCTCGGAGCCGCCGCGCTCGCGCTGCTCGAGGAGTACGCGCCGGACGCGGGAAGCTTCGCGCGGGCGATCGGACTCCCGGAGGGCGAGCTTGCGGCCACGGTGTTCGCGCGGGTGCTCGACAAGCTGCGCCACGAACCGGTCGAGGATTTTCGCATCGACTTCGAGGATGGCTACGGCGTCCGCCCCGATTCCGAAGAAGACGGGCACGCCACCGCGGCGGCGACGGCGATGGCTCGCGGCGCGATCGAGCACACGCTGCCGCCGTTCGTCGGGATTCGCATCAAGCCGCTGACGTCGGAGCTGCACCCGCGCTCGCTGCGCACGCTGGATCTCTTCCTCGACACACTGCTCGAGCGCACCCGCGGCGCACTGCCGCACCATTTCGTGGTCACTCTGGCGAAGATCACGGCCCCCGAGCAGATCGCGACGCTGTGCGACGCGCTCGATGCGATCGAGAAATCCGCCGGCCTCTTTCCCGGCGCGATTCCGATCGAGCTGATGGTCGAGACCACGCAGATGATCGTCGGCCCCGATGGACGTTGCCTGCTGCCGGAATTTGTCCACGCCGCGCGTGGCCGCTGCCGCGGCGCTCACTTCGGCGTCTATGACTACACCGCGGCTCTGGGCATCACCGCTGCAGATCAATCGCTCCGGCATCCGGCCTGCGACTTCGCGCGGCACGTCATGCAGGTCGCGCTCGCCGGGACCGACGTGACGTTGTCGGATGGGGCGACCAACGTGCTGCCGGTGCCGCCGCGTTCTGCTTCCGCGGGCCTGGCGCTGAGCGCGGCAGATCGCGAAGAGAATCGCCGCACGATTCACTCCGCGTGGCGCGCGCATTACGATGACGTCCGCCATTCGCTGCGCCACGCCTACTACCAGGGATGGGACATGCACCCGGGCCAGCTCCCCACCCGGCACGCGGCGGTGGCCGCGTTCTTTCTCGAAGCACGCGACGAAGCGGCGGCGCGGCTGCGCGTGTTCATGGAAAAGGCGGCACAGGCCACGCTGCTCGGCAACGTGTTCGACGACGCGGCGACCGGGCAGGCGCTGCTGAACTTTTTTCTGCGCGGCATGAGCTGCGGCGCGCTCACCGAGCAGGACGCGCTGGCTACCGGGCTCACGCTGGACGAGCTGAAGAGCCGAAGCTTCGCCGGGATTCTGGCCTCACGGCGCCAGCACGTGAGCTGAGCCGCCCCACTCCCTCCGGCCTGCAACGCGCCGGACGCGGCGTTCGCGCGGACCAGCGCGGCTGAGTCTCCCGGCCCCACCTCGCCGGGCCCGCCGGCTCCGCGATATACTTGCGTCATGCAAGTAACTTTCGGCAGCGCTGCACGCCGCCGCGGCTCATCGGCCGACACCTGCGCCGCGGTCGTGCTCGATACCTCGCTTCAGGTGGTGCGCGTGCTGCGCCGCGAGATCCGACGCCGGAGACCGGCCGATCTTTCGATCACCCAGATTCGAAGCCTCGGGTTCGTGAACGGAACCCCGGACGCGTCGCTGTCCGATCTCTCGGATCACATTGGCCTGACGCTGGCTGCGACGTCGCGGCTGGCATCCTCGCTGACCCGGCGCGGCCTGTTGCGGCAACGCAGCCACCCCGCCGATCGTCGATTTTCGATGCTGAGGCTCACGCCGCGGGGTCGCGCCCACCTGGCGACCGCCTTCCGGGCGGCGCATGCGCTCTTTTCCGAACTTCTCGCCGAGGTCCCGCCGCGCGATCGAGTCGCGATCATCCGGACCATGAGAATCATCCAACCCCTGGTAAAGCCGCTTCCCAGAACGCACGGAAGGAAAGCTCATGCGCGCTGACCGAATCGCAGCGATTCTGTTCGTGCCGTTCGTCGCGATCACGCTCCTCGCCAGCTGCGCCACCAATCAGCAGCGCCGCCAGCCGAAGGCGGTGGTGGCGGTGGCGCGTGCCGAGCAGCGCGACGCGCCCTACTCGATTCTCGCCAGCGGCACGGTCGAGGCGCGACAGACCGCGGCAGTCAGTCCACCGGTCGGCGGAATCCTTCGCAGCGTGCTGTTTCACGAAGGCCAGGACGTGCGCGCCGGGCAGGCGCTGTTCCAGATCGATCCTCGTCCCTTCGAATCCGCGCTGGCACAGGCTCGCGCCACGCTGGCGCGCGATCGCGCTCAGGCACGCGCGGCGCGCAACGACGCCGAGCGCGCGCGCGTGCTGGTCGATCAGAAGATGATCGCCGACGCCGACTGGGACGCGAAGCGTTCCGCGGCCGAGGCGCTGGAAGCGACCGTGCGCGCGGATTCGGCGCTGGCGGCGAACGCGCGCCTGAATCTCGCCTACTGCACGGTGCGCGCACCGATCAGCGGCCGCTCCGGCAAGCTGCTCGCCCACGTCGGCGATCTGGTGAAGGCCGAATCGCCCGACCAGCCGCTGGTCGTGATCAACGAGTTGAGTCCGATCCTGGTTCGTTTCGCGGTGCCGCAGAGCGAGCTGGCGCTGATCCAGCGTCATCGCGCGGCGCACCCACCGGTATGGGTGACGCGGCCAGGCTCGGATTCGACCGAGATCGAAGGCCACCTCACGTTCGTCGACAACAACGTCGATCAGACCAGCGGAACCGTGCTGCTCAAGGCGGAGTTCCCGAATCACGACGGTGGGCTGTGGCCGGGCGCGTTCGTCAACGCCCGCCTGGTGCTGTTCGTCGAGCCGCTCGCGATCCGCGTGCCGTCGCCCGCGGTGGTGAATTCGCAGAACGGCACGTTCGTCTACGTGGTCGGCGACGATTCGACGGTGGCGGTGCGACCGGTGCGAGTGGCCCGCACCGTGGATGAATGGAGCATTCTCGCCAGCGGCGTTCATGTCGGCGAGCGCGTGGTCACCGACGGCCAGCTCCGCCTCACTCCGGGCGCACGCGTCACCTGGAAGGAACCGACGCGCACGGCGGCGAGAATCCAGTGAACCTCTCCGGACTGTTCATCCGCAGGCCGATCATGACCACGCTGGTCATGATCGGCATTCTGCTGTTCGGCCTGCTCGGCTATCAGCAGCTCCCGGTCAGCGACCTGCCCAACGTCGACTACCCGGTCATCAACGTCAGCGCCGCGCTGCCGGGCGCGAGCCCCGCCACCATGGCGGCCTCGGTGGCGACGCCGCTCGAGAAGCAGTTCTCGACCATCGCCGGCCTCGACGTGATGACGTCGTCCTCGAGCCAGGGCAACACGTCGATCACGCTCCAGTTCACGCTCGACCGCAGCATCGACGCGGCGGCGCAGGACGTGCAGTCGGCGATCGCCAAGACGCTGCGCCAGCTCCCAAGCGGCATTCTGGCGCCGACCTATCAGAAGGTGAATCCCGCCGACTCCCCGATCCTCTTCCTCGCGCTGACGTCGAAGACGCTGCGCCTCTCCGACCTCGATGAATACGGCGAGACCTTCCTGGCCCAGCG
>DATJEP010000057.1:0-4472 GCA_035496475.1 Candidatus Udaeobacter sp. | reverse complement strand
CCCATCCTGCTGATCTTCGCCGTCATGTACCTGCTGCTGATCCGCCCACAGCAGCAACGCCAGAAGACACTCGATCAGATGCTGAAGAATCTGAAGAAGGGCGACCGCGTCGTCACCTCGGGTGGGATCCTCGGCACCGTGGTCGGCGTCGACGAGGGCAAGGCGGTGCTGCGCATCGCCGATGACGTCAAGGTCGAGTTCACCAAGGCCTCCATCGTCCAGGTCGTGCAGGAGAGCGGTGCCTGATGGCGGTTCGGCCCGTTCGCATCTACGGGGATCCGGTGCTGCGGCAGAAGGCCCGTGACGTCGCCGCGGTGGACGACACCGTGCGCGAGCTGATCGTGGACCTCAGGGAGACGATGAAGGCGTACAACGGAGTGGGCCTGGCCGCGAACCAGATCGGCGTGCCCCAGCGCGTCCTCGTGATCGAAGTTCCGATCGACGAGGAGCGCCGGGTGCGGCTCGCTCTCGTGAATCCCGTCATCCGCGAACGGCACGGCAGCGAGTCGGGCGAGGAGGGTTGCCTTTCGATTCCCGGCGTCTGGGAGGACGTGACCCGCGCGCAGAAGGTGGTGGTCGAGGGGCTCGACGGCGAGGGGAAGAGCGTCCGAGTCGAAGCCGAGGGCTACCTCGCTCGCGCGCTGCAGCACGAGGTCGATCATCTCGACGGCGTGCTCTTCACCGATCGTCTTTCGTCGCTCAAACGCCAGTTCCTGCGTCGCCAGCTCGAAGCGCTGGCGCGCGGCGAGCTGCCCGAAGACTACCGGCCGCCCCGGGCCGGCGGAGGCGTGATCTGAACCGGCCCCGCGTCGTCTTCATGGGAACTCCGGACTTCGCGGTTCCGGCGCTCCGCGAAGTCGCGAAGCGCTGCGAGCTGGTCGCGGTGGTGACGCAACCCGACCGGCCGCGCGGCCGCGGCCTCGAGGCCGCGGCGTCGGCGGTGGCGCGTGTCGCCGCCGAGCTCGGGATGAACGTGCTGAAGCCGGAGAATCCGAACGACGAGCCCACCCGCAGCGCGCTCGCGGCGCTCGGGCCCGATCTTTTCGCCGTGGTCGCGTTTGGCGCCATCCTGTCGCCCGCGCTGCTCGCCGTGCCGCGGCTCGGCGCCATCAATCTGCACGGCTCGCGCCTGCCGCAGTATCGCGGCGCCTCTCCCGTGCAGCGCGCGCTCTGGGACGGGCAATCGAGCACCGGCGTGACCACGTTGTGGATGGACGAGGGCATCGACACCGGAGACATCATCCTCGAGACCTCGATGCCGATCCGCGACGACGACGATGCCGGCAGTCTGGCCGCGCGCCTCGCCGAGGCCGGCGCTCCGCTCCTGGCCGACAGCCTGGTGCTCGCCCACGACGGACAGGCTCCGCGCACACCGCAGGATCGGGCGCGTGGCTCGTACGCGAAGAAGCTCGGCAAGCAGGATGGCGTGCTCGACTGGAAGGCCGGCTCGCGCCAGATCTGGAACCATCAGCGCGCGGTCACGCCGTGGCCCGGCGCCACGGCGTTCTTTCGCGGCGAGCGCATCAGGCTCGAGCGCACCCGCATCGCGCTCGAATCCGGCGCGCGCGGAGAGCCGGGCGCCGTGGTGGGCGTCCGCGAATCGGGAATCGAAGTCGCCTGCGGAACGGGAACACTCGAAATCGAAAAACTGAAACCGGAAGGCCGCTCCCTGCTCGAAGCTTCGGCCTGGGCGCGCGGCGCGCGCCCGGCGTCCGGCGAACGATTCACGTCGGAGAGGACATGAAATGAACGAGTACTCGAGACCGGCGCGGCGTCGCGGTCGTTCCGATTCACGGCGGCCCGCCCCGGGCGGCCCGCCTTCATCGGCGCCGCGGGGCCCGCGTCCCTCACGCTGGGATCGCGCCCGCCCGGATTCACGCGCCAACGGACCCCAGAGCGGACCTCAGGGAGGACAGGCCGGCGCGGTCAATCGCTCGCGGCCGATCTACGAGAACAACGGTCAGCCGAATCGCGCGTGGCGCGATCGCAGCGGCCGCCCCGCCTACGATCGCCGCGACCGCTCCGCCCCCTACGACCGCAATCGGCGCGGGGCTCCGCGACCGTCACGCCCCGCGGTGGACGAGGAGCTTCCGCCGCTGCCTTCGAATCCGCGCGAGGCCGCGCTGCGCATCCTTCACGCCGTCGAGACGCGTGGCTCCTACAGCGATCGTCTTCTGGATGGCGCGCATGCGCGCGGCGGTCCCGACCCTCGCGATCTCGCGCTGATGCACGAGCTGGTGAAGGGGACGCTGCGCTGGAGGGGCCGCATCGACTGGGCGCTCGATCCTCTGGTTCACATCGGGCTCTCGAAGGTCCACCCGTGGGCGCGGAACGCACTCCGCATCGGTGCCTATCAGATGCTCTTCCTCGATCGCGTTCCGACGCACGCCGCCGTCGACGAATCGGTGAAGCTGACCCATCGCTACGGCCATCCCGGAACCGCCGGCCTCGTGAACAGCGTGCTGCGCCGGCTCGCCGAGGTGAAGGACACGCTGGTGGTTCCGTCCGGCGACGACGCCGAGTCGCTGTCGATCTTCGGCTCGCATCCGCGCTGGATGGTCGAGCGCTGGCTTGCGCGCTTCGGCGCCGAGCGGACGCGCGCGCTGCTGCTCGCCAACAATCGCGCCGCGCGAGCCGGGCTTCGCGCCAACCGCCTGCGCGGAACGCGCGACGATCTGATCCGGAAGCTGGCCGCGGAAGGCGTCTCGGCTTCGCCGGCGACGCTCGCGCAGGACCTGGTGTGGATCGACTCCGGCAACGCCCCGGCCGCGCTCGGCGTGTTCCGTTCGGGCGCCTGCACGGTTCAGGACGAGAGCGAGGCTCTGGTCGGCCGCCTGGTCGATCCGCATCAGCACGAGCGCCTGCTCGATCTCTGCGCCGCGCCCGGCGGCAAGTGCACGCATCTCGCCGAGCTGATGGACGACGAGGGAGAGGTCTGGGCGATGGAGCTGGCGCCTCCGCGCGTCGCCGCGCTCGAGACCACGGTGACGCGGCTCGGGCTCCACGGCGTTCACGTGGTGCAGGGGGATGGCAGGAGCTACGCGTTCCCGATGCCGTTCGATCGCGTCCTGGTCGACGCGCCCTGCTCGGGCCTCGGCGTGCTCGCGCGACGAGCCGACGCGCGCTGGCGCAAGACGCCTGAGCAGCTGCGGGAGATGCCGCCGATCCAGCTCGATCTTCTCGCCGCCGGCGGGCGGCGGTTGCGCCCGGGCGGCGTGCTGGTCTACAGCGTGTGCTCGTTCGAGCCCGAAGAGACGACGCAGGTGGTCGAGCGCTTCCTGCACGCGAACCCGCAGTTCATGCTCGAGTCGTCACGCGACCTGGTGCCCGACGCGGTGGTCGCCGACGATGGATGCATGCACGTGCTGCCGCACATTCACGGCTGCGACGGCGCCTTCGCCGCGCGCTTCCGCAAGACGTGATGACGGGCGATTCAGGCCGGCCGGTGACCGAGCCAGCCTCGCCGGGCGGCGGAAAACGCGCGAAGGCCGGCGGGGCCCGGTCGAGCGAGCCGGTCCGGATCGCGCGGGCGCCCGAGGACGTGGCGCGCGACGCTGAGCGCGAGCGCGTTCCGACCGAGCCGGGCGTCGTTCCGCTGCCTTCGGAGGCGGCGATCGCGCCGCCGGACAGTCCCGCCGAGGCCGCGCCCGACCCCTCGATCGATCCCAATGAGCTCGATCTGCCGCATCCGCCGCCCGAGCGGCGCCATCGCCTCGCCGGTGCGTTCTCGGTGGCGGCGCTGGCGATCGCCGCGTTCGCGACCGGACTCTTTCTGTTCAACAACCTGGTCATGCCGCGCTTCATTCACGTCAACGCCGAGGTCCGCGTTCCGGACCTCACCAACCTGACCGTGGATCAGGCCGAGAAGCAGGTCAGCGCGCTCCATCTTCAGCTGTCGCGCGCCGGGGAGCGTTTCGATCCCTCGGTGCCGACCGGTTTTATCCTGTCTCAGGATCCGGCGGAAGGAACACCGGTGCGCGGCAAGCGCCGCGTCATGGTGGTGGTCAGCCTGGGCGAGGAATTCAGCTCGGTGCCCGCGCTGTTCGGCGAATCGATGCGTGGCGCGCGCCTGCTGATCGACCGCGCCGGCCTGCGCGCGGGCGGCACCACCCGCGCGCCGTCGGACGAGGTCGGCGAGGGGCTGGTGGTCGCGTCCGATCCTCCGGCCGAGACCGTGCTGCCGCGCGAGACACCGGTCAGCTTCCTGGTCTCGAGCGGCGCGGGTCGCGAGGAATACGTGATGCCGGAGCTGCTCGGCCGCGAGATCACGGGGGTCAAGCGCCAGCTCGAGGCGATCGGATTCCGCGTCGTCACTCCGGCCGGCACGTCGAGCGTGGGAGGCATCGTGTTCCAGGATCCGGCGCCGGGCTCGCGAATCACGCGCGACGTGACGATCTCGCTGCAGGCGATGGGACGGCTGATCCGGTGACGGCATGCGCGACCCCATTTCCGTCTCGGGCGCCGGCGCGGTC
>DATJEP010000056.1:0-33531 GCA_035496475.1 Candidatus Udaeobacter sp. | reverse complement strand
CGGGGGGATGGAAGAACAGCGCGTGTCCGTACTGGTCCGCCGGCCAGCCATTGCCGATCAGCGGGGTCCCCGCCAGCGTGTAGCCGTGGCCGGACTCGAGCTGCTGGACCAGCACGTGATAGACGATCTCGTCGCCTTCATCGTGAGGAACGGAGAACGCGGCGATGCGGCAGGCGAGACCGACCGCGAAGATCAGCAGGGCCCATCGCCAGGGGAAGCGGGCGGCGGCCATGTTCGACGAGTGCGACGCCTAGTCCTCGGGAGTGCCCAGACCGGACAGCATGCTCTTCAGCATGTCCTTGTACGCGGTGCGTGAGCCTTCCACGCGCTCGCGCGACAGCATCGAGTGCTGATGCAGGCCTTCGAGCACGAGCTCCATCGCCACCGCGTGCTCCTCGGCGTTCGCGGGCTCGAGATACTTCTCGGCCAGAGCCGACAGGCCGCGCACCGCGTTCAGGCGCTTGGCGTATTCGGCCTCGGCCAGATCATCCGCCACCTCGACATGATTGCCGCTCGAGAACCATTCCAGTACCGGGCGATACTCCGATGACGCCGACTCGCCTTCGGACTCCGCCGCCGCCGCGGCAGCGGCCGCCGAGCGCCGGGTCCGGCGCGGCTTGAACGCGTCGGGGAAGCGCTGCGAGAACAGCGACTTCACGCCACGACCGAGCAGCGCGCGCGCGACGTTGAGCGTTCCCTCCTGCTCGCCTTCCAGCACCAGCTCGACCTTGCCGCTCACCGCCGAGACCGCGTGCTGAAGATCGCAGATCCGCGTCATCACGCGGCTCTCGCCGGTGTGGAGTCCGCGGCGCTCCGCGTTCGAGACCAGATTCTCGATCAGCGCGATCGGAAGACGCGCCGACACGCCGGAGTTCTGATCGACGTACTCGCTGCGGCGCGCCTGGATCGCCACTTCCTCGACCAGCTCGCGCACGAAACGCGGGATCGTCACCTCGATGCCGGCGTCGCGCCGAGTCCACGATTCCTGGCCGGTGATGGCGATGCCCTGCTCGCGGTCGGTCGGATAGTGCGTGAGGATCTGTGAATTGATGCGGTCGCGGAGCGGCGTGATGATGTTGCCGCGATTGGTGTAGTCCTCGGGGTTGGCCGAGAACACCATCAGCACGTCGAGCGGGATCCGCACCGGGAAGCCGCGGATCTGAAAATCCTTCTCTTCGAGAATGTTGAGCAGGCCGACCTGAATGCGCGGCTGGAGGTCGGGCAGCTCGTTGATCGCGAAGATGCCGCGGTGCGTGTGCGGAATGATGCCGTAGTGGATCACGCGCTCGTCGGAATAATCGAGCTTCATGGTCGCGGCCTTGATGGGATCGATGTCGCCGATCAGGTCGGCGATGGTGACGTCCGGCGTCGCCAGCTTCTCCTGATAGCGCTGGTCCCGGTGCAGCCAGACGATCGGCGTGTCGTCGCCGTGGGTCTCCAGCGCGGCCCGCGCGTGATGGGTCAGCGGCTCCAGCGGATCGCTGTTGAGCGGGCAGCCCTCGATCGCCGGCAGCCACTCGTCTAGGAACTGGGTCAGCGATCGCAGCAGGCGGGTCTTCGCCTGGCCGCGCAGACCGAGCAGGATGAAGTCGTGACGCGACAGCAGGGCGTTCACGATCTGCGGCTCGACCGTGGTCTCGTATCCGATGACGCCCGGGAACAGCGGCCCCCCGGCGCGCAGCCGCGCGATCAGGTTCGCCCGCATCTCGTCCTTGACCGAGCGCGAGCGGTATCCGGCAGCTTTGAGTTGTCCCAGCGTGCGAGGGCGCGACATCGGCACGATTCTCCTCGAAGGACCGACCGGAGGTGTCCCGGTTCGATCAAGACGGCGCGGCCCGATGGTTCGGAAGTGGGATCGAGTCTAGGAGGTCGCTCCACGGAGCGCAATTCGCTCTGCTATGCTGCGGCCCTTCCGCGTCGACATCCACCATTCTTGAAGGTCGATCATGAGCCCACACCGGATCGGCAGCGCGCTGCTCGGACTCTTCCTCCTGACGGGAACGGTCATGGCCCAGACTTCTACCAACGAATCGATCTCCGCTCTTCCCGACCCGCCACAGGCGAAGAAGGTGCCGAAGGTCACGGCGGTTCACGGCGACAGCCTGTTCGACGACTACTTCTGGCTGCGCGAGAAGACGAATCCGGAAGTCATCTCGTATCTCGAGGCCGAGAACGCCTACGCCGCCGCGGTGATGAAGCCGACCGAGGCTCTCCAGAAGAAGCTCTACGACGAAATGCTCGGCCGCATTCAGCAGACCGATCTGTCGGTCCCGTACAAGTTCGGCGACTACTTCTATTACTCGCGCACCGAGGAAGGTAAGCAGTACTCGATCCAGTGCCGGAAGAAGGGCAGCCTCGATTCGCCCGAGGAAGTCGTGCTCGACCTCAATGAGCTGGCCAGGGGTCACAAATTTCTCGGCCTCAATGCCTACGAGGTCAGCGACGACGGCAACCGGCTCGCGTTCTCGATCGACACCACCGGGTTCCGCCAGTACCTGCTGCAGGTGAAGGATCTGACCACCGGAAAGACGTGGCCGGAGAGCATTCCGAAGACCGGCTCGGTGGCGTGGGCGGCCGACAACGCGACGATCTTCTACACCGTCGAGGATGCCGCCAAGCGCCAGTACCGTGTCTATCGCCACACGGTGGGCTCCGCGGCGGCGAACGACGTGCTGGTTTACGAGGAGAAGGACGAGAAGTTCGACGTCGACGTCAGCCGCTCGCGCAGCAAGGCCGTGCTGTTCCTCACTTCGGGCAGCCACACCACCTCGGAGGAGCGCTGGCTGCCGGCCGATCATCCTGCCGGCGCATGGAAGCTGATCGCGGCGCGCGAGGCGGGACACGAGTACTACGCCGATCAACACGGCGACCGCTTCTACATCCGCACCAACAAGGGCGCGAAGAATTTCCGCCTGGTGTCGGCCCCCATGAGCGACCCGAAGCCGGCGAACTGGAAGGAAGAGATCCCGCACCGCGACGACGTGATGATCGAAGGGCTGGATTGCTTCGCGGATCACTACGTGACGCGTGAGCGCGAGAAGGCGCTGGCCCATTTCGAGATTCGGAGCTACGGCGGCGGCGCGCAGAAGTCGATCGGCTTCCCCGAGCCGGTCTACACGGCGTTCCCGAGCGCCAATCCCGAGTATCAGACGCAAGCCTATCGCTACACCTACAATTCCTTCATCACGCCGCAGTCGGTATTCGACTACGACCTCGCCACCGGCCAGTCGAAGCTGCTGAAGCGCACCGCCGTGCTCGGCGGCTACGATCCGTCGCGCTATGAGTCGGAGCGGCTGTGGGCGAACGCGCGCGACGGCACGAAGATTCCGATCTCGATCGTCTACCGCCGCGATCTCAAGCGTGACGGCACCGCGCCGATGCTGCTCTATGGCTACGGCTCGTACGGCCTGCCGCAATCCGCCGGGTTCTCGTCGAACCGCGTGAGCCTGCTCGACCGCGGAGTGGTCTACGCGATCGCGCACATCCGCGGCGGCGGCGAGATGGGACGCGCCTGGCACGACCACGGCAAGATGATGGAGAAGAAGAACACGTTCACCGACTTCATCGACGCCGCGCAGTTCCTGATCGACGACAAATGGACGTCGACGAACCGCCTGGTGATCCAGGGCGGCAGCGCGGGCGGCCTGCTGATGGGCGCGGTGACCAACATGCGGCCCGATCTCTTCAAGGCCGTGGTGGCGCAGGTTCCGTTCGTCGACGTGATGAACACGATGCTCGACGCGTCCCTGCCGCTCACCGTCACCGAGTTCGAAGAGTGGGGCAATCCGCGCGACAAGGCGGCCTGGGACTATATGCGGAGCTACAGCCCGTACGACAACATCGGCCGGAAGCCGTACCCCGCGATCCTGGTCAAGACGTCGCTCAACGACAGCCAGGTGATGTACTGGGAGCCGGCGAAGTTCGTGGCCAAGCTGCGCGCGAACAAGACCGACACGAATCCGCTCGTGTTCAAGATCAACATGGGCGCAGGTCACGGCGGCTCCTCGGGCCGCTACGATGCTCTGCACGATACGGCGTTCGACTACGCGTTCATCCTGAGCGAGCTCGGACTCAACAACGTGCCGTAACCGCGGACGCGTGACGGGCTCCAGGCGTGCCGCCCCCTCGGCCCCGCTGCGTCCAGTGCTCTGAGGCTCATGTCACGCGATCCTGCGCTGCTGGCTGAATGCCGCGCGCTGCAGCACGAGATCCAGTCCTCGCGCACGCTCGACAAGATCCGCGCGCGTGAGGACTGGCCCGCGCTCGAGCAACGCTTCGAGCGCCTGCTGGCGGTGGTGCGGCACACGGATCCCGCGACGCCGCCTCCGCCGCCCGCGGATCCCTCGCGCGTCCGCGCCGTGCAATGGAACATCGAGCACGGCAACTGGTACGACCAGGTCGAGCGCGCGCTGCTGCACCACCCGAAGCTCGCCGGAGCGGATCTCTACCACTTCAACGAGATCGACCTCGGCTGTGCGCGCGCAGGCAACCGCGACGTCACCGCCGATCTCGCCCAGGCGCTCGGTCTCCACAGCGCCTTCCTCCCGCTCTACATCGAATCGACGCTGGGCCGCGACGACGATCTTTCGACCGCGACCAGCAACGAGAACGAGGAAGGGCTGTTCGGCAACGCGATCCTCTCCCGCTATCCGATCGGCCGAACGCACATCGTCCGCCTGCCGGGCCCGATCGAGATCCAATTCAACACCGAGCACATGTACGGCCATCATTCGGCGCTGATCGCCGAGATCGAGCGGCCGGGCGCGCCGTTCGTCGCGGTCTCGGCTCATCTCGAGGTGCATCGCACCCGCGACCATCGCGCCGCGCAGATCCACGCCGTGCTGGAGGCGCTGCGGGACGAGAAACGTCCGGTGATCCTGGCCGGCGATTTCAACACCCATACCTTCGACCGCGGCCTGTGGCACGCGCCCATGCATGGCGCCGCCGCCTTGCTCCTCTCCCGCACCGAGGCGCTGCATAGACGCCTGCTGTTCCCGGACCGCGGGCGCTTCCACGAGAAGCTGTTCGACGAGCTGCGCGCCGCCGGATTCGAATGGGAACGCTACGTCGATCACGAGCCGACGCTGCGCCTCCGCTTCGATCGGCTCGACGAGATCAACGCCATGCCCCCGCCGATCGAGCACCTGGTCCACCGCTGGCTGAAGTGGGCGGAGGCGCGAGCCGAGATGCGGCTCGACTGGTTCGCCGGGCGCGGCTGGCAGGGAGGCCGTGGCGAATCGGTGCAGGGGCTCGATGGCCGCGGCCTTTCGTCCGATCACGCCCCGATCGTGGCGGAATTCTCGTAGAGACCGGTTCTCGTCGGGAGTAGCATTACCGTGCCTCGGGCCGCGCCCGCCGCCTCACAGGCCGCCACCCCCGTGCACGCTCGCTTGCAGTTCTCTCGTGGCCACGCAGCCCCCCGGAGATCCAGAATGAGGACCTTTCGCATCGTTTTCCCCGCGTGCCTCCTGCTCCTATCCGCCGGCACCACTGCATTCGCCGCGTGGCCGCACGATCCGAACAATGGCAACGTCGCGCTGTGCACCGCCGCCAGTGATCAGATTTTCCCCACGATCACATCGGACGGGGCGGGTGGTGCGATCGTTACTTGGCAGGACGTCCGCAGCGGTAACAATGACATCTATGTTCAGCGGATCAGCGCCGCCGGGGCGCCGCTGTGGACCGCCGGTGGCGTCGCGCTCTGCACCGCCACCGGCGATCAGAACATTCCCACGATCACCTCGGACGGCGCGGGTGGCGCGATCGTCACCTGGCACGACGGCCGCAGTCTTTCGACCTTCGACATTTACGCCCAACGGATCAGCGCGGCCGGCGCGACCATGTGGACCGCCAACGGCGTCGCGCTCTGCACCGCCGCCGGCAATCAGTTCTATCCCACGATCACACCGGACGGCGCGGGCGGTGCGATCGTCACCTGGCAGGACGCTCGCAACGGCAACCCCAACATTGACATCTTCGCCCAGAGGATCAGCGCCGCCGGCGCGGCGTTGTGGACCGCCGATGGCGTCGCGCTCTGCTCCGCCGCCAACATCCAGCAGCTCCCCACGATCACATCGGACGGCGCGGGCGGTGCGATCGTCGCCTGGCAGGACGCCCGCACCGGCAACGACGACGTCTACGCCCAGCGGATCAGCGCCGCCGGCGCGGCGTTATGGACCGTCAATGGCGTCGCGCTCAGCGCTGCCACCAATCTCCAGACCAATCCCATGATTACTTCGGACGGTGCGGGCGGAGCGATCGTTACCTGGCAGGACTACCGCAGCGGCACCTCCCACATCTACGCCCAGCGGATCAGCGCCGGCGGCGGGCCGACGTGGACGGCAGATGGTGTCGCGCTCTGCCTTGCTGCCAACGGTGAGCTCACTCCCGTGATCACATCGGATGGAGCGGGCGGCGCAATCGTCACCTGGAGGGACGGGCGCCCCTACCCCGCTTACGACATCTATGCCCAGCGGATCAGCGCCGGAGGCGGGCCGATGTGGACGGCAGATGGCGTCGCGCTCTGCGTCGCCACCAACATCCAGCAGAACCCTACGATCACATCAGACGGGGCGGGGGGTGCGATCGTCACCTGGCAGGACTTCCGCGGCGGCACGAGCTACGACATCGATGCGCAGCGGATCAGCGCCGCCGGCGCCCCGCTCTGGACTGCGGATGGCGTCGCGCTCTCGACCGCCGCCGGCGATCAGGCCTATCCCTCGATCACATCGGACGGAGCGGGCGGCGCGATCGTCGCCTGGCAGGACCAGCGCAACGGCAGCGCCAATGACATTTATGCGCAACGCATCGAGCGTTTCGGCCGGCTCGGCAACCCCGAGCCCGTGATCACCAGTGCGCTCGACGTGCCGAACGATCAGGGCGGCAAGGTGAAGGTGGCGTGGTCGCCGAGCTACCTCGACGCCGATCCGACCTATGGCATCAGCTCGTATTGGATCTGGCGGTCTGTGCCGCCCAACGTCGCGGCAGAAGCGATCCGCGCCGGCGGCGAGATGTTCACGGGGCTGGCACCGCGGCCCGGAGTGCGCACGTTCAAGACGCAGAGCTTCGGGGCGCAGAGCTATTCGTGGGAGTACGTGGGCAGCGAAGTCGCGCGCGGATTTCCGAGCTACAGCTACGCCGTCTCGACGCTGAGCGATTCCGTGGGCGCAGGCAATCCGCCGACCGGATTTCTCGTTGAGGCGAATTCCGCCAGTTCGAACGCATTCTGGGATTCGGCGCCGGGCTCGGGATACTCGGTCGACAATCTTCCGCCATCAGCGCCCGCGCCGTTCGCCGGCACATATTCCGCCGGTACGGCCTCGCTCCACTGGCACGCGAACAGCGAAGCCGATCTCGCGAACTATCGTCTCTATCGCGGCACGAGCTCGAGTTTCACGCCGTCGCCAGCGAATCGCATCGGCACGCCGACCGACACGACGTACAGCGATACCGCGGGGCAGACCTACTGGTACAAGCTGTCGGCGGTCGACACCCATGGCAACGAGAGTGGCTTCACCACGCTGCTGCCGGCCGGAGCGCTGGACGTCGACGGCGATCTACCGCTGGTGCTCGGCTTCGAACGCCCGAGCCCGAATCCGTGTTCGGTCGTCGCCATGCTCCGCTTCGCGCTGCCACGCGAGACCCGGGTCACGTTGGTGGTCTACGACGCCGCGGGCAGGAAGGTGCGCGAGGTGGTCTCGGGCCTGACGCCGGCCGGGGATCACGCGATCGCCTGGGACCTGCGTGATGACACCGGGCGCGCGGTCGGCGCCGGGCTCTACTTCGCGCGCTTCTCGGCCGAGGGCCGCACCGTCACCCACCGGTTCGCGACGCTGCGGTAGCCGGGCTCGACGCCGGACACGACGAAAAACGGACGCCGGAATCCGGCGTCCGTTTTCACTTCGTTCCCGGCGGGCTTACTTCGCCGTCTTTTCCTCCTTCTCCTTCTCCTTCGACCAGTCCTTATGCTTCATGTGCTCCGCCCGCATCTTCTTCAGCTCGGTCATCTGGTCCGGCGTCAGAACCTGTGCGAGCTTCGCATCCTCTTCAGCCCAGAGTTCCTTGTGCTCCTTTTCCATCGCGGCGTGCGTCTCGGCGGTCATCGGCTTGCCTTCGAACTTCTCGCGCATCGCCCGTGCGCGCGTCATCTCCTCGACCATGATCGGACGAACCTTCTCCTTCTGCTCGTCCGTCAGCTTGAGGCTCTTGGTCATGCGGTCGAAGCGCTCGCTCATCATCTTCGCGCGGTCGTCGGCGGACTTCTCCGCCTTCTCGGTCGCATTCGACTCGGTCTTCTCCTCGGCCTTCTCGGTCGCCTTGGTTTCGGTCTTGGCTTCGACGGCCTTGGCCTCGACCTTCTCGCTGGCCGCCTTCGCCTCGGCCGGCTTGTCCGGCGCCTTGGTGGCAGGGGACTCCTGCGCCATCACGACCGCGGGCGCGCCCAGAATCAGCGCGGTGATCGCGCCGAGGGCGAGCGAGCGGGTGGTGTGACGCGAATGGAATGCAGGCATTCGTCATCCTCCTTCAATGGTGCGCGCTGAGGCGCGGGGTACCTTTGGGTTTCCGGTGAAGTCCTCTGCACCCGACATGCCATGCCCGGGGCGCGGACGCCGCGGCTGAATCACGCGACTTGCGAGGCGCTTGACGAGGACTGAAAGGCAGGCGCGCACCGGGCTGTGGTGCGCGCGCGACAGGGAGGGCGGTCGAGCGGCCGGCTGGCCGGTGACCGGCGCGGGCCGATGGGTGACGCCAGCCCGGGCGAACCCGGGGTTCGGCCTAAGCCGCCTTCTTCATCTTGAAGACCATGAGCTGACAGGGCACTGGTCCGATCCTCACGTCCGCGACCAGGCGCTCCATGTCGTCGCGCATCTGGATCGGCTGCTCCATGAAGATCGGCATGCCGAGCCGCAGCGAATGATCGCGGTCCGACATCTGCGACTTCACCTTGCCGGCGATGATGTTCATGACCTCGCTGACGCCGTCGACGGCGTCCTTGTCGCTGAGCTCCTGGTCGGTCCGCATGCCGAGCAGGCCGCGGGCGAGCGCGCGACAGCCTTCGCGCGACGCGGCGAGCCCGAGATGCATCGCGTTCGCGTCGCCGAGCACCGCGATGTAGGCGCCGGGTTGTCCCTCGACCGGTTCAGGGCCCGCCTCCTTGCCGTTCTCCGCCAGGCTGTCGCGGTCGAATCGCAGCGACGTCTTCAGCAGCTCGTCGGCCGCCTTCTTCAGGCTTTCGAGCCAGTCCTTCGTCGGAATCGTCTTCGCCTTCGCCTTCACGGGATCACCCCCTCGCGGTGGATCGCGCCGCACGGTGCGGCGCTCGCATGCCAATGCCGTTGCATGGACTTCATGCCGCCTTCTTCATCCGCGCGCGCGCCGACTCGGTGAGCCGGTAGCACACGGTCTTGCCGAACTGAACGGGCTCGTAGGCTTCGTCGAGCGTGAGCGTCGTCTCGCCGCCGCCGAGCAGCAGATAACCGTCGGGGCGCATGACCCGTGCGACCTGACGCAGCACGGCGCGTCGCACGTCGACGTCGAGATAGAGGAGAACGTTTCGAAGCAGGATCACGTCCATCGGCGGAAGCGGCGGCCAGCCACCGGCGAGGTTGAACTCGCGGAATTCGATCATCCGGCGCAGCTCGTCGCGCACCTGCCAGTCGTGCCCGATCTCGGAGAAATACTTGACCAGAAGCGGCGCCGGCAGCCCGCGATTGACCTCGATCTGCGTGAATCGGCCTGCGCGCGCGCGTCCGAGCATGCGCTGCGAGATGTCGCTCGCGATCACGCGAACGCCCCCGCCGAGGAGCTGGGGAAACAGCTCGCGAATGATCATCGCGATGCTGTAGGGCTCCTGGCCGCTCGAGCAGGCCGCGCTCCAGATGTTGATGCAGCGGTCCGGACGGCGCCCGGCGACGCGCTCCGGCAGAATGCTGCGCTTCAGCGCTTCGAAGGGATGCAGATCGCGAAAGAACGAAGTCTCGGTGATGGCGAGCGCCTCGATCACCTGGCGGTGCAGATCGCCGCTCTCGCGCTCGGTGTAGAGGCTCTCGAGCAGCGAGCCCAGCGTTTCGTACCGCTCCTGGATGGCAAGCGCGGCGAGTCGCGTCTCGGCCAGGTATTCCTTTCCGTTCTCGAGCACGATGCCGGCGCGCTTGCGCATCAGCTGCTGGAGATAGCTGAAATCCTCCGCGCCGATCCGCGTCACCGCCTTCCGATTCGAGCGATCGGGATTCATCACGCAGCCCGCGCTCGAGGCGCGCGCCCGGACTGGACGCGCTGGACGATCTCGGCCGACAGCTCGTCGATCGGCAGCACCCGCTCGGCGATACCGTTGCGGGCGACGATGCCGGGCATTCCCCACACCACGCTCGAGCCTTCGTCCTGGGCCAGCACCTGGCCGCGCGCCCACGCCACGCGCTCGCAGCCGCGCAGGCCGTCCTGCCCCATGCCGGTCAGGATCACGGCCAGCGCGCAGGGACCGAAGACGTCGGCCACCGAGCGGAACAGCGTGTCGACCGACGGCCGGCACGAATTCACCGGCGGGCTCTGGTCGAGGCGGACGAAGACATCGGCCGCGCCGCGTTCGACCGTCATGTGCCAGTCACCCGGCGCGATCAGGGCGCGTCCGGCGAGCAGCATGTCGCCGTCACGCGCTTCCACGATCTCGAGCCTGCTCTTCGCCGACAGGCGCTCGGCGAGGAAGCGCGTGAAGAGCGGCGGCATGTGCTGGACGATGACGACCGGAACCGGGAAGTCGGCGGGCAGGCTCTGAAGGATCGTGCCGAGCGCGTTGGGACCGCCGGTCGAGGCGCCGAGCGCCAGCACCTTGACCGGGGGCCGCGACAGGCCGGGCGGCGTTCCGGCCGACCTCCGCGAGCGATCGAGCAGGCCGCGCTCATCGATGGTGCGCAGCGTCGACCGGCGGCGGACGGGCGGATTCGGCGCGAACGAATCCGTGGCGGCCGCACCGTGGGTCAGCACGTCGACGCACAGCGCCTTGATCCGCGGCACCAGCTCGGCATGGATGTGGCGAACCGCGGCGGCCGGCGTTTCGGCCGTCGACTTGGTGACGTAGTCATTCGCGCCGAGCCACAGCGCGTCGAGCGTCGCTTCGGCGCCCGGGCGCGTGTTCGAAGCGAACACGATGACCGGCAGTCGCGGATACGCGCGGCGCACGTTGACCAGCGTTTCGAGGCCCCCCATCACCGGCATCTCGATGTCGAGCACGATGACGTCCGGACGCAGGCGCGGGATGCGGTCGAGCGCGATCCGCCCGTTCTCCGCCGTGCCCACGACCTCGAGCTCGGGATCGATCGTCAGCGCGTCCATGACCAGCCGGCGGACGACGACGGCGTCGTCCACCACCAGGACGCGGATCCTGCGCGCCGAGGTCTTTGCCGGCGATGAAGCCAATCAGGCCGCCTGCTCATTGGGATCGATGCCGAGCAGCAGCAGCTTTTCGAGCAGCGCTTCGCGATCGAAGGGCTTCATCAGGTACTCGTTGGCACCTTCCTCGAGCGCCAGCTCCACCTGCGACATCTCGCTCTCGGTGGTGACCATCATGATGCGCGCCTCGTCGTAGTCCGACTCGGAGCGCACGCGCTTCAGGAACTCGAATCCGTCCATCTCCGGCATGTTCCAGTCGACCATGATGAGATCGGGGCTGCCGATCTTGTGGAGCGTGGTCAGGCCCTCGATTCCACTCTTCGCTTCGTGCACGTCGAATCCCAGCTCGCGCAGGTGCTTGCTGAGAATCGCGCGCATCGCTCGTGAATCGTCCACCACCAGCGCCTTCATGGTGCGGTCCTCCTCCTTGTGATGAATCGGCGTCGCCTAGCTGGCACGCGCCATGGGTTCATCGTCCTGACGGCGCCGGAGCGCCGGTGAGCCCGGAACTTCCCGGATCGAATCGTTCGAATCGTGGCGGTCGGTCCAGCGCCGTCCGCCGACCTGCTTTTCGGTCTGATAGCGGAATCGCTCGGTGAGGCGGCGCAGCTCGGACGCCATTTCGGCCAGCTCCTGCGCCGCGCGCTGCGTGCTCGCCGAGCCGGAGGCGGTGTCCTTCGCGGCCTGGGCAACGCTCAGGATTCCGTGGCTGATCTCGGAGCTGCCTTTGGCGGCGTCGCTGAGGCTGCGTCCGATCTCGGCGGTGGTGGCGAGCTGCTCGTCGATCGCGCTCGCGATGGTGTTGGTGATGTCCTTGATCTGCTGGATGGTGTGACTGATCTGGCCGATGGCGAGCACCGCGGCTTCGGTGTCGGTCTGAATCGCCTTGATGCGGCGGCCGATGTCCTCGGTCGCCGCGGCCGTGCCGCGCGCCAGCTCCTTGACCTCGTTCGCGACCACGGCGAAGCCGCGCCCGGCGTCGCCGGCGCGGGCGGCCTCGATGGTGGCGTTGAGCGCGAGCAGATTGGTCTGCTCGGCGATCGAGCTGATGACCTGAACCACCTGCCCGATCTCGGAGCTGCTGGCGCCGAGCTTGCCGACCGCGACGTTCGTCACCTCGACCTCGCCGGACGCGAACGCGGCGACGCGCGCCGCTTCACCGGTGCTCTTCGAGATCTCCTGGATGCTGCCGCACATCTGCTCGACGGCGACCGCCACGGTCTCGACGTTGCGGCTGATCTCCTCGGCGCCCACCGACACATTGCCGGCCTGACTCGAGGTCTCCTCGGCGGTCGAGCTCATCTGCATGCTCACCGACGACATCTCGTCCGAGGCGCCCGCCAGCGTCGCCGACTTCTTCGCCATGTGCGAGAGCAGCGACTGCATCGCGTCGCCCAGTGAGTTCAGCGCGATCGCCATGTCCTCCAGCTCGTCGTCGCTGTCGATCTCGGCGCGCGGCATGAGATTTCCGCCGGCCATGAGACGGGCGACGCGGGTCAGCTCGGCGATCGAGCGGACGATGCGGCGGCCGACGATGAGGCCGATGACGAGCGTGGCGAGCGCGATCACGCAGCCGAGCCCGATCTGGGCGAGGCTGCGCGCGCGCACCGACTGGGACGAGGACTGCTCGGTCGCGACGTTGCTCGCGCTGACGATCTGACAGGCCTGAATCACCGCCGCCTTGTGCTGCTCGAAGGCCTGCCGCATCGGCCCGACCGCGATCGCGTGGGCCTCGGCGCGCCGGCCGGACAGCAGCGCAGGAACGAACTGCTCGTCGCGGACGCGGAAGAAATCCACTCCGGCGCGATGAGCCCGCTCGAGCGCCGGCATGGCGTCCGGGCCGCCGGGAGGATTCTTCTCCCACTCGAGATAACGGCTCTCGAAGACACGGTGCGCGTCGAGCCCCCGGTCGATCCTCAGGCGCAGCGCGGCGGGGTTGTCCTCTTCCAGCATCTCGAGCGCGGCCAGATAGGAGCCGCCGAGGTACCCGGGCGAGGGCAGCGCATCGGCGATCAGATCCTTGCCGCGAATGATGCGCTGATAGCTGGGCCCGCCGATCTTCGAATCGTTCAAGGTCTGCAACGCGAACAGACCGAACGCGCCGAAGCCGATGAACGAGAGCAGCACGAGTCCGATGAGCTGCCGGTGAATGGTGAGTTTCATTCCGTCACTCCTTGTGAGGTCACCGCGTGCATCACGCGCGAGAGGTCGAGCGCGAGCAACAGTCGATCCGTCAACTTGTACACGCCGCGAATGAGCTCCGGCTTCGCGCTGACGTACGTCGCGGGCGTCCGTTCGAACGATGAGCCGTCGACTTCGGCGACATCGCCGATCTCGTCGACACAGAGACTGAGCGAGGGGCTTCCCGCGCCCTCGGCGCGCACCACGACCTGCGCGGGCGCGGCGGCCGACTCGTCGGTGCCACCCGGCATGCCGAGCGCGGAGCTGAGATCGATGGCGGTCACGATCTGACCGCGAAGATTGATGAGCCCGCGGAGCGCGGGTCCGGCCCAGCGAACCTGCGCCAGCGGCTGGGCCTTCAGCACCTCCTGGACGCTGGCGACGTCGACGCCGAACCACTGTCGGCCGATCCGGAATGTGCACAGCATGCGTCGCTCGCTCACGCCGCGCCCTCCCATCCAGCGTCGGGCGCGGGCGGGTCTTCGGTCGCGCCGTCGGCATCACGGGTGGCGAGCGTGATCACCGCATCGAGGTCGACGAGATCGACGACGCGGCCCTGGATCACCGCGGCGGCGGCGATGCCCGGACGCCCGGAAACCGGCTGCGGATCGGTGCGCTCATGGACGATGTCGACGAGGCTCGCGACGGCGAGCGCGAAGCGGCGCTCTCCCCGCTCCAGCATCACGGCCGGGACGCGGCTTCGCCACGGCTCCTCGAGCGCGTGCGGGTCGAGCAGGTGCGCGAGCCGCTGAACCGGGATCACGCCTCCTTCATACTGAACCACGTCGCGGCGGGCGGAATGCTCGATGCGGTCGAGCTCGAAGTGCTCGAGCCGCGAGATCCGCTCGAGCGGGAACGCGACGCGCCATCCGGGACGCGCTTCAGCGACGAGCATCGCCTCGGCGCCGGAGTCCGAATCGCTTCGATCCCCCGGCGTCATGGCGTGATCCGCCGACACGCTGGCCGCCGTGAGGCCGGCGGCGCCGGCGATGGCGGCGACGTCGAGGATCAGACCGACGCGGCCGTCGCCGAGAATCGTGCCGCCGGCGAGCAGGCCGACGTTTCCGAGCGGACCACTCAGCGGCTTCACCACGATCTCTTCGGCGTCGTTGACTTCATCGACGACCAGACCGAAGCGGCGGCCTTCGGCGTCGAGCACGGCGATGTGCAGCGCCCCCGGCCGCGAAGAGAGGGACTCCGCATCGAACGGACGGCGCCCGATCAGCAGCTCGCGCAGGAAGACGAGCGGGAGCAGACGCCCGCGCAGCCTCAGCACCGGCGCGGCGCCGGTCCATTCGATCGCGGTCCCCACGCTGGGCGCATCGATGCGCAGCAGCTCGCGCAGCCCGGCCTGAGGAATGGCGAAGCGCTCGCCGTCGTCGGTGATGATCAGGGCCGGCACGATGGCGAGCGTGAGCGGAATCCTGAGAAAGATCGTGGTTCCGACCGTGCCGCGGGTCTGGATCTCGACCGTTCCGCCGATCCGCTCGAGATGCGTCTTGACCACGTCCATGCCGACGCCGCGCCCGCTGATCGCGGTCACGGATTGCGCGGTCGAGAACCCCGGAGTGAAGATCATGTTCGCCCAGTCGCGCTCGGTGAGGCTCGGCGCGCGATCGGGCGTCACCAGCTTCTTCTCCAGCGCCTTGCGCTTGATGCGCTCGATCGGCAGCCCCGAGCCGTCGTCCGAGATCTCCATGTGGACGAGTCCGCCCTCGTGATACGCGCGGAGCAGCAGGCGGCCTTCCGCGCGCTTGCCGCACGCGGTACGGATCTCCGGGCTCTCGATGCCGTGATCGATCGCGTTGCGCACGAGGTGCGTCAGCGGATCGCGAATGGCCTCGAGCACGGTGCGATCGAGCTCGGTCTCGGCGCCGTCCATCTCGAGCCGCACGCTCTTGCCGCACGCCGAGGCCACGTCGCGCACCTGTCGCGGCAGCTTCTTCCACAGGCTGCCGATCGGCTGCATGCGCGTCCTCATGATCTCCTCCTGCAGCTCGGAGGTGATGAGGTTCAGTCGCTGCGCGGAGGCGGGCAGGAGCGTCTCGTCCTTCGCCGCGACGTGCTGAACGATCTGATTGCGCGCGAGCACGAGCTCGCTGACCAGCGTGACCAGCCGATCGAGCAGGCGGACGTCGACGCGGATGTTGCCGCCCAGGACCGAGTCCCCCTGGGCGGCCTGCGCCTCGTCGGGGTCCGCCTCCGGCTGAGCCGGCGCGGGCGCCGGCGCGGGCTTCGAGCTGGCCCGCGAGTCGACACGGTTGAGCTCGGCGATGATGTCGGTGTAGCGCTCATCGCCTTCCTTGCCGCCGCTCTCGATCCGGCCGAGGATCGCGCGCACCGCATCCGCCATTCGAAGCAGCGACGTCGCCAGCTCGGGCGTCAGCGGCAGGTTGCCGTCGCGCAGTCGGCTGAGGACGCCTTCGCCGGCGTGCGACAGCGCCTGCAGCCTTTCGAAGCCGAGGAATCCGCAGGTGCCCTTCAGCGTGTGAACGGTGCGGAAGACGCGGGCCAGGGTTTCCTTCGACGAGGGATCCCGCTCGAGCGAAACAAAATCGCGATCGAGCTGATCGAGGTTCTCGTAGCTCTCGATCAGGAACTCCCTGACGATGTCGTCGCCGGTCGGATTCATACGCGCTCCGTCGCGATCGAGCCCACATCCCCTGTGCCGGGGGATGTGTTCGCGAGTCCCGCATGTGCGGGCGCGCGCAATCAGCCGGAGCGCACGCACGCTCGGCTGCCATCCCCCCTGAAAGTCGGGGGCAAGACCGTCCCCCGCCTTCCGATGGCCTCGTTCGAATTATCGGCGTGCGCGAGGCCACGCTTTAGGTTGCGTGCCTCTGCGATCGAGGAGGGAGGCTCAGCGCGATGAATCCGGCCGCGCCAGCGTTGCGAAATGGAGCACGATCGCCAGCTCGTCGGTCTCGCGGCCGATGCTGATGGTCTGGATCCACGGCTGGTAGCCCTGGGCGGTCACGGACATGGTTCGATCGCCCTTCGGCGCCGTCAGGCAGAAGCGACCTCGCCGGTCGGTCACCACCGTGACGCCGACGTCGGCCATGATGATTCGCGCCCCGGAGATCGGCTGGGCCTCCGGATCCCGCACCGCCCCGCAGAGTAGCCCGAGCTCGACGGCAGCGGCCCGCCGAACGACCTCGGTCGAAGTCTGGTGCCGCGATTCGATCACGGTCGCGCTTGGCGGCCTGGGTGGCGCCGCGCTCGTTACGTGAATCGGTCGCGGCTTCGGCGTCGGCAGCGGCGTCGGCGAAGGCTCGGTGAGCGCGGCCACATGCGGCGTGCTGTCGGATGGGGCGGGGCTCGGCTCGCGGGCTTGCTGAGACGTCGTGATCACGGGAACAGGCGGGCTCGCGATCGGCCCGATCGATCGATCCCCGGTGTGCGTTGGCTCACGGCTCGCGATGACCGCCGACGCGCGGTGGGTCAGTCGCGTCAGCGCGCCGTTCTCGATCGCGATCCAGACGTTGAACGCCACAAGCACGACGAAGGCACCGGTCGCCAGCGGCCGGAGCACGCGGCGCGTGTGCTGCCACGCCGTGCGGCGCGGGCGATGACGCCTCGGAGTGTGATGCGTCTCGCGAGGGAGCACGGTCTCGATCCGCTCGACGGTTACCGCTTGAGGAGGCACGACGCGTTTCTCGGCCTGCTCGCGCGCGCGGGACTCCGTCGCCGCCCGGGCTTCGAATTCGGCGCGAAGGCGCGATTCCACCTCGGCACGGACGTTGGCTTCGATTTCGGCGCGCAACCGGGCTTCCTCGGCGGCGCGGAGTCGCGCCGCCTCCGCGGCCGCGGTGCGGGCGATCTCCTGCGTCTGGGCGAGCGCGGCGGCTCGCGCCTTCTCCGCGGCGCGAGCGGCTTCGGCCTCGGCCTTGCGGCGCGTTTCCTCCTCCGCCTTGCGACGGGCTTCCGCGGCGGCCTTCGCTCGTGATTCTTGTTCCGCCTTCTGTCGCGCCTCTGCCTCGGCCGTCGCTCGCGCCTCTGCTTCAGCCCTTGCTCGCGCCACTGCATCGGCCCTTGCACGCGCTTCGGCTTCGGCTTCGGCTTCAGCCTTCTGCCGGGCCTCGGCTTCAGCCTTTGCTCGCGCCTCCGCCTCAGCCCTCTTCCGCGCCTCGGCCTCCGACTTCGCGAGGGCTGCCGCTTCCAGGCGCGCCCGAGTCACCATGGCCGTGGCTTCCGCCTTCTCACGAGCCGCGGCTTCCTCTCGTGCGCGGGCGAGCAGCGCCTTGGCTTCGGCCTGTTCGCGCGCCTCTGCGTCGACCTGCTCTTCGACTTCGGCCTGGGCTTCTTCGGGCGCCGCATGCGCGGCGGCCTCTTCGGCCATACAGAGCAGCAGCGCGCGCTGCTTCGTGAGCGCATCGATGCGTTCTTCCAGCTCCTTCGCCTTCTGCGGATAGAGCTCGCAGCGGACCTCGAGCGCGATCAGCTCGCCGGTCTCGGGATTGCTCACCGGCGTCAGCGCCTCGGCCAGCATGCGATCCTGGAGCGTGATCGCCGCCAGCTCGTCGCGGCACTTCTCGCACAAGCCCAGATGACGCTCGACCAGCTGCAACGAGGCGCCCTGAAGAGCCTGATCGAGCTGCGCCGAGAGCTGCTGGTGGGTCAGGTGCATCAGGCCGCCCGCCGGCCCTGTTCGGCGATGCGCTCGCGCAGATGCTCGCGCGCGGTCGCCACCCGCGACATCGCGGTGCGGACCGGCACTTCGAGCGCGGTGGCGATGTTCGCGTAGGTGAGCCGCTCGACCACGCTCATCACCAGCACGATCTGCTCGTCGGGAGTCAGCTGGGAGAACGCGCCGAGGAACACTTCGCGCGCCGAGCGGCGCGGAGCATTGCTCGCCTCGTCCTCCGCGCCCGCCCTCCGACGGCGCATGCCGATCGAGAGATTGCGGGCCGCTCGCATCAGCCAGGGATGGAACGGCCGGCCGACCGGAAGGTGCTTGATGTTCTTCCAGCCATGCACCAGCGTTTCGCGGGCGAGATCGAGCGCGTCGTCGGGCTGCCGGGTCAGCGCGTGCGCAAGCCGGTGGATCGCGGGCGCATAGTGCTCGACCAGCTCCATGTAGCTCGCGCGATCACCGCGCTGAGCAGAGAGCACCAGGCCGGCTTCGCGACCGGCTTCCATCCATGGACCGTTGCCTGGCGAGGTCATCCCAGAGCCCCCTCGTGCTCGCACTCCGCGGCGGGGACCCGCATGGGTTCCCTGCAGCCGCGGATTGCGCGCACCGCTCCCCGCGCTTGTGCGAAAAGCGACGTCCGTGCCTTAATGAACGGCGAATCCCGGCGCTCGCTCAATGGCTGATATGGGGACAGAGATGACTCTCCCTGCCCGCAATTCCCTGGCAGTTATCGGCGCGGGGCCGATCGGCCTTGAGGCCGCGTCAGCCGCGCTCGATCGCGGCTTCGACGTGCACGTTTTCGAGCGCGGCGAGGTCGGGGATCACGTGCTGGCCTGGGGACATGTGCCGCTTTTCACCCCCTGGCGGATGAACCTCGGGCCGAGCGGGCGCGTCCGGCTCGAGGCTCAGGGCTGGACCGCCCCCGATCCGGCGTCGATGCCGACCGGATCGGAGCTCGTCACGCGCGGCCTGGCGCCGCTGGCCGGGCTGCCCGGCATGCGCGAACGCATTCATACCCATACCCAGATCGTCCACGTCAGCCGGCGCGGATGCCTGAAGGGCGATTCGATCGGAGCGGACCAGCGCCGCGAGTTTCCGTTCCGGTTGCTGGCGCGTGATGCCGGCGGCCGGGAGAGCTTCCTCCACGCCTATTCGGTGATCGACGCCTCGGGCGTCTACGGGCAGCCGAACTGGGCGGGCGACGGCGGCATTCCCGCCCGCGGCGAGCTCTATCTCGCCCCGCAGATGAGCTACCACGTCGACGACGTGCGTGGCCTGCGCCGCGCGCGCCACGCCGGAAAGCGCACGCTGGTGATCGGTGGCGGCGCCAGCGCGGCGACGGTGGTGTCGGATCTGCTCGAGCTGGCGAACGAGGCTCCCGGCACGTCGATCGCATGGGCGACCAGGCGGCCGGCTTCGGAGCTCTACGCGCCGATCCGGAACGATTCGCTGCCCGCCCGCGCCCGCCTCTACGAGAAGGCGCGAACGCTGCTCGGCTCCGCTGATCCGCGGCTGATCCCGATCACCGGCGTGGTGGTCGAGGGCTTCGAGTTCAATTCCGCCACCCACCGGTATCGGGTGACGCTGCGCCGCGTCGACGACGCGGCCGCGCCGCGCATCGAGGAGGTGGACGCGGTGATCGTCAATACGGGCTTCGGTCCCGACGACTCGATCTATCGCGAGCTGCAGGTTCACGAGTGCTACGCCTCGCGCGGACCGATGAAGCTCGCCGCCGCGCTTCTCGATTCGGGCGCCGCCGATTGCGTCACGGTTCCCGCGTTCGGCGCCGACGTGCTCGCGAATCCGGAGCCGGACTTCTTCATCCTCGGCAACAAGTCGTACGGCCGGAATCCTCATTTCCTGCTCGAGACCGGCTACCGCCAGGTGTCCGACGTGATCGAGAAGCTGGCCCGCGATCAGCAGGTGCACGCTCCGGCGTGATCGATCGCGTGACCGGCCTGGGCCCGTCGCCGTGCGCCGCCGGCCTCGCACGCCGCGCCCGATGAAACGAACGCCGCGAAAGCGCCCCGCCCCAGCGCCCGCGCGGCCCTCCACCACCTGGCTCACGCATCCCGAGCGGCTCGTTCCGCCGCGCGCCGCGCCCTGGCTCGCGCTCGGCGTGCCCCTGATCGCGGCGCTGCTCGTTCACATGACCGCGGTGCGCACGTTCTTCGCTCAGGACGACGTGACGTTCCTGTCGCGGGCGAGCGGGCTCGCGCCGACTCCCTGGACGCTGGCGCGCCCGCTCTCGGAAGGCGTGACCTGGCACCTGCTGTTCGCGATGTTCCGCCTGAATCCGGTCCCCTATCACCTGTTCACGCTCGGGCTCCACCTCGCGAACACGGCGATGGTCTTCGCGATCGGTCGCCGGCTGACGGGCAGCACCGGCGCGGCGTGGGGAGCGGCGATCCTGTTTGGAACCAGCTCGATCGCGTTCACCGCGGTGCACTGGACGTCGTGCCTGGTCGAGCTCCAGGTCACGGCATTCGCGCTGCTCTCGTTCCTGTTCTACCTCCGGGCTCGCGAAGCCGCATCCCTCGAGCCGCCGTCACCCGGGGCTTCCGCGGCGCTGCTCGCGCTGTCGGCGATCTCGGCGCTCGCCGCCATGCTGTCGAAGGAGAGCGCGATCCTCCTGCCCGCGGTGTTTCTGGTGGTCGATCAGCGCGCCGGGCTCTGGCCCAGGAAGCCCGGGACCGTGATCCTGCCCGCGCTCGCGACACTCGGCTACGCGGCCGCGTTCGTGATCACGATTCGATCGATCAAGTACGTCGGGACCGAGGCCTACGCCATGACCGCCTCGCCGGCCTTCATCGCGAAGAATCTCGCCACCTACCTGCGGTGGCTGGTCACGATCCAGAATCCCGTTCGCGACATGCAGGCCACCGCGCAGGCCTCGTCGATGACGCTGGGTGCTCTGACCGGTCTCGCCGGCGCGGCCATGATCGCCGCGGCGTTCCGATCCGACCGGCATCCTGAAGAAGTCGGCGCGGCGTGGTTCTTCGCCTTCCTGATTCCGGTCGTTCCGCTGCTCCATCACACGTACCTCTACTACCTCTACCTGCCGTGGGCGGGCGCGTGCTGGGCCATCGCCTCGGCCGCCCGGCGCGCGATGGCGTTCGCGCCGATGCCGCTGGCCTGGACCTGTCTCCTTGCCCTCGCCGGCTTCGTCGCGATCGAGGCCCACAACGCGCGGCAGCGCGAGCACCAGATGGCCGGCGTCTATCTCGCCGACCCCACCATTCGAAGCAGCCAGCTCCTGCGAAACATGATCCACGGAATGGACTCGCTCTCGTTCGCGCCGGGAACGCGCATCGCGTTCCTGAATCCCGCCCCGCGCCGCCATCAATCGCTGGTCGGCGGCGGCGGCACCGTGGTCTACAGCTATCTTCCGTTCGAGACCGCGCTCCGCAACGGCGAGACCATGAAGCTGTTCGAGCCGCGGGTGACCGTGCTCGGGATCAGTGATCGCATGCCGCGGGAATGGGAGGACGCCGAGATCGTCGGCTTCGCCATGGATGGAAGGCTGAAGAAGTTCGGCACCGGTGGCGTCGCGCTGACCGAGCTCGGCTACGAGCTGCTGCCGCTCACGTCGTGGACGGCGGCCGATTCGATGTTCCGCCGCGCGCGCGAGCTCGGGGACACGCTGCCCGATGGAACGTTCGGGCTCATGGTCACCAGTCATTACCTCGGCCGCACCCAGGAGATGCAGGCCTTCTGCCGGGAATTCCTGAGACGCTGGCCGAACGAGCATCGCGCCGCCATCGTCGATACCGCGCTCCATCGATCGCTGCGCGGCGCCCCGATGTTCCAGTAGGATCGGGTTCATGGAACGCCGCCGCTTCCTCCTGAATCTCTCCCTCGCCGGCGCGGGAGCGGCCGCGCTCGGCTCTCTTCCGCCCGGCGCGCGGCGCGCGCTGGCCGCGATCCGGAGCGCGCCGCCCGGGGTGATCGTTCGCAACGACTGGCCCGAGCACTGGGAGACCTCGATCGAGGCGCTGGGCCAGAGCTTCCACACGCCGAATCGCGTGTTCTTCGTTCGCAGCCATCTTCCCGTGCCCGAGATCGACGCGAAATCGTGGCGCCTCGAGGTCGCGGGGCTCGCGCGCGCGCCCCGCTCGCTGTCGCTGGCGGAGTTGAAGGGCTTCCCCGCGCACGAGGAAGAGTGCGTCCTGGAATGCGCCGGGAACGGCCGCGCCCGTTACGGCCTGCCGAGCACGTCGGGGACGCAATGGGAATACGGCGCGGTCGGCAATGCCCGGTGGGGCGGCACGCGTCTCTCGGACGTCCTGAATCGCGCCGGCATTCCGCCCGAGGCGAAGCACGTGTGGTTCGAGTGCGCGGACCGCGCGCCACTCGATTCCACGCCGCGCTTCCTGCGCAGCATTCCGATCGAGAAGGCGATGGGCGGCGCGCTGCTGGTGTGGAAGATGAATGGCGAGGCATTGCCGCTGCTGCATGGCGCACCGGTTCGCGTGATCGTGCCGGGGTGGTTCGGCATGGCGTCGGCGAAGTGGGTGACGAAGATCCGTCTCGAGGCCGCGCCATCCGACAATCACTTCATGGTGCGCGGCTATCGGTACAACTATCCCGGCGTCGATCCCGCCGCGGCCGGGCCGGTTCAGGAACTGCGGGTGAAGTCGCTGATCACGTCGCCGCTCGATGGAGCCGTCGTTCCGGCGGGCAGGGTTCCTGTTCGAGGTTTGGCGTGGAGTGCCGGCTCACCGATCTCGACGGTCGAGATCTCCTCCGACGGAGGAACCACCTGGCGCCCCGCGAAGCTCGGAGCCACCGGGCGCGGCGCGGCGTGGTCGGAGTGGACGAGCGACGCGGAGCTGAAGTCAGGCGAGGGCGTCACCCTTGCCGCGCGCGCCACCACCGTGGCCGGCGAGACGCAGCCGCCCGCGGCGCAGCCCAACGCCGGCGGGTACGGCAACAACTCGATCCATGTGGTGACCCTCCATGCGCGCGGCTAGAGGCATCGCCGGACTCATCGTGCTCGGCGCGCTGATCTCCGCCACGGCGGCGACGACCCCCGCGCCCAATCGGTCTCCGGCGACACACGCTCGCGCGCTGCCGCACTCGGCTCACCCATATCCGGCAGAGTTCCCCGCCGGGAATGGGCATCTCATCGCCGAGCGCGCGTGCGCGATCTGTCATTCACCCATGCTGGTGACGCAGCAGGCGAAGGATTCCACCGGCTGGGAGAAGACGCTCGCGACCATGGAGAAATGGGGAGCGCCGGTGTCGGGAGCGGATCACGACACGCTTCGCGTCTACCTCGTTTCGCACTTCGGGCCGAAACGAAAGTAGCACCCTCCCTCCGCCTCGACGGCGGACGGGAATCGTGTTCGCGACCGGCTGGAGCCCCGGTCACTTCTTTCTTTCGATCTTCCGGATCGCGCGCCGCCATCCTCTGCGACGCGCTCACCGTTCAGCGGCGGTCCGCCGTTACCGGCGGATCCACCACAGCAGATCGATGAGCATCGCCAGGCCGATGTCCACGGTCCACCTCCGACTTCGAGGTCGCGCTTCCTGCGCGGTCAACCGTTACTGTCGGCCGCCCGTGGGTTGGCAGCGCGGGCGGGGGAAACGGCCTTCTCGGTCGTTTCACCCCGTGACATCGGCGGGTGCAGGCCGCCACTTGAGGGTTTTTTGCAGCGCGGGAATCGCGCTTCGCACGGGCACCGTCGTCTGTTTCAGCACGACGATGGTCACGTCATCGAGGGGCTGATCGCTAAATGCCCGCACGGCTTGCAGGAGTGTGCGGACGATGTCCGAGGCCCGGCGTTCCGCACAGCCCTCGAGCGCCTCGGCCAGGCGCTCCGTGCCGAACATCTCGTCCCCCTGTCGCGCCTCGGTGAGACCGTCGGTATAGAGCACCACGATGTCGCCGGCCTCGAGGTCGACCGCCGTGTCCACGTACTGGGCCTGGGGGGTGATGCCGAGCAGGACGCCACTCTCGGTCAGCTCGAGCACGGTGCCGTCGGCGCGGCGCACCAGCGGCGGCGTGAGCCCGGCATTGGCGTAGATCAATCGCGCCGGCCGCACTTCGATCCGCATGCAGGCCAGCGCGACGAATGCCTCGGGCTGCTCCATCGAAACCAGCTCGCGATTGAGCGCGGTCAGGACCTGCCCCGGACCGGCGCCGCGACGCGCCTCGTTGCGGAAGCAGGCCTGCGCCCACACTCCCATCAGCGCCGCGGGCACACCCTTCCCCGCCGCATCACCGACCGCGAGCGTCAGCACGCGGCCCGGCGCCTTCACGAAATCGTAGTAGTCGCCGCCGACCGGCTCGCTCGACAGCGCGGCGGCCGCGCAATCGAGCGACGGGTAGAGCGGCGCGCGCCGGGGCAGAAGATGGAGCTGGATCGCGTGAGCGCGCGACAGCTCCCGATCCATCGCGCCGTGCATGGTGGCGGCGGCGCGCAGGGTGACGTTCTCGATCAGCACTTCGAGGTGGGCGGCGAAGCGCTCGAGCTCGTGAACCTCGGGCACGCTCAGCCACGGCCCGCCGAGACGGTGACCGAGCAGCAGCGCGGCGCGCGCCGGCGCATGACCGAGCGGCGCGATCCAGCTCACGCCCGCGGCTTCGAGGGCCTGGCGCGGCTTCTCTTCGATCAGCGCGTCGGCGACCGCTCCGGGCGTCTCCGGCAGTGCGCGCAGCTGGGTCGCGGCCGCGGCGTCGAGGTCCGGCGCCCGCGTTCGGCCCGCGCGCGCGACGAGTCGCGGCGGCCCACTGAGCTCGATCGCGGCGCAGCCGTCGAGCCGCAGCCATTCCGCCACCGCTTCGCATCCGGCGAGCAGCAGAGCATCCGCCGGGCCGCGTCGAATGTCGCCGCGAAGCTCGAGAATCTCGAGCGGGCTCCGCTCGCGGCGGAGCGGCACCACACGCTCGCCGAGCGCACGAAGCCAGGCCGCCGCGGGGCCCGCGATCGCCGCGACGAAGGCGACGAACGCCAGCGCGCCTCCGGCGATGCCGCTGCCGAGGTCCGGACGCCATGCCGCCGCCAGCCATTCACCCGCGACGTAGACCAGCGCCGCCATCAGCCCGAGCAGCGCGAGGATCGCGCCGGCGCGCAGCGCCATGCCGATCTCGAACACGCGATGAACGCCGGCGGCCCACGCGAACGAGGCAGGAACGAGCAGCGTCAGGACCACCGCGCCGCGCTCACCCGGCAGCGACACTCCGGGGAAGAGATTGCGCAGCAGCACCACCGCCGCGAGCGGACCAACGCCGAGCAGGGTTCCCGCCAGCGCGACGCGCAACCGGCGCCGCGCGTCCTCGTCGCTGGCGAGAAAGTAGGAACGCAGGAACAGCGCGAGCGCGATCATCGCGCCGGCGGCGAACCAGAGCGCCGCGATGCTCTGCAGGAACTCCTGCGCGGGCTCGAGCGCCTTGCGCGTCACGAGCGGCGCGAGCGCGAGCAGAACCACGACGCCGAACAGGGCGATCGCCACGCCATAGCTTGCCGAGGTCAGCCGCCCCGCCGCGCCGCGTGCGCGGTCGGAGCGGGGGAACAGCGCGAAGAAATGAACCAGCAGCGCGGGCAGGAACACACTGATTCCGGAATAGATGGTTTCGTAGATGAGGCTCGCGGTCGGCGAGCCGAAGCGCGGGAACGGCGCGATCAGGCACGCGAACGCGAGACACATCAGGAAGAACGTGCGCGTGAGCTGATCGCGGCGCTCGCTCCACACCCAGCCCCCGAGCACGACGAATCCCGACGCGACGGCGAGCAGCAGGGCCATCCAGCGACGCTCGTCGACCGGCAGGGGAACGGGAACGAGCGTCACCTCGTCGAGGCGATGCGCGCGCTCCCTCAGCAGAACGAGCGGCCGGCCGGGCACCGCCGTGGCGAGCGGATTCTGCGGACCGGCGTTCGAGGGCGGATATCGCAGCACCCGGTCGCCGGGAACGAGACCGATGCGGGCAGCCGGACTCTGGGGCTCGACGCGCGCGACCCAGTCGCCGCGGAGGAGGAGGCCGGTGTAGGGCTGCCGGGGCAGGCTCAGCGCCGCGAGCGCGAGAATGGCGCAGACCGGCAGCAGCATCCAGGACAGGTGAGCCGAAGCGCCGCGATCCATGCGGGCCCTCCCCGGTCGTCGTGAGCGCCTGCGGTGGCGCTCAACGCCGGGGATGCTAAACCCGCGTGGACGGCGTGGCCAGAACAGAGTTGGGCCGGTTGGGCCGCCCGGAGCAGCGCGCTAAGCTGGGCCTCGTGAACTGGACCCCTGCCCATCTCGACGAGCTGCGCGCGCTGCTCGGCGACGACGGCGTCCTCGCCAGCGACGCCGCGCTGTTCACGTACGAAGCCGACGCGCTGGTTCTCGATCACGCGCGGCCGGACGTCGTGGTGCTGCCACGCTCGAGCGACGAGGTGTCGGCGGTGGTTCGCTGGGCCCGCGCGCACGACGTCCCGGTGACGCCGCGCGGGGCCGGGACCGGACTCGCCGGCGGAGCGACGCCCGAGCTGGGCGGCATCGTGCTGTCGGTGAATCGCATGGATCGCGTGCTGAAGGTCGACCCCGAGCGCATGTTCGCGTGGGTCCAGCCCGGGCTCGTGAATCTCTGGCTCTCGCAGCAGGTCGCGCGGCATGGGCTCTATTACGCGCCCGATCCGGCTTCGCAGCAGGTCAGCACGGTGGGCGGCAACGTCGCCACCAATGCCGGCGGTCCGCACTGCCTGAAGTATGGCGTCACGCTGAATCACGTGCTCGGCGTGGTCGCCGTGCTCCACGATGGCGTCACCGTGACGCTCGGCGGAGAGGCGCCCGACGCGCCCGATTTCGATCTCGCCTCGCTGGTCATCGGCAGCGAGGGCACGCTGGCGATCGTCACCGAGATCTGCGTCCGCCTCCTGCCGAAGCCCGAAGCGGTGAAGACCATGCTGTTCGATTTCGTCACCATCGAGCAGGCCTGCCGCACGGTTTCGAGCGCGATCGCGAGCGGAATCGTTCCGGCGGCGATGGAGATCATGGACCGGCACACGACGTCGCTGGTCGAAGCCTGGCTCCACATCGGCCTGCCGGTCGATGCCGGCGCGGTGCTGCTGATCGAGGTCGATGGCCCGGCGGTGAGCCTCGAGCCGCAGGTCGAGCGCGTGATCGCCCTGGCGCGGGCCGAAGGCACGCGCTCGGTGCGCGTGGCCAAGGACGAAGCCGAGCGCGCTGCGATCTGGCGCGGCCGCAAATCGGCATTCGGCGCCTACGGCCGCACCGCGAGCGGCTTCTACATCATGGATGGGGTGGTGCCACGCACGCGTCTCGCCGAGGCGCTGAGCACGATCTACCGGCTGTGCGAAGAGCGCGGGCTCGAGGCCGGCAACGTTTTCCATGCCGGCGACGGCAATCTGCACCCGCACGTCCTCTTCAATGCCGACGATCCCGCCGCGCAGAGCCGGGCGCTCGAGGCTTCGCACGAGATCCTGCGCATGTGCATTCGCATGGGCGGCACGATCTCGGGCGAGCACGGCGTCGGGATCGAGAAGCGATCGATGATGAGCGAGCTGTTCGAGCCCGACGACCTCGCGGTGATGGCGCGGCTGCGCGATGCCCTGAACCCGGAGCGGCGGCTGAATCCCTGCAAGATCCTGCCGGGCGGCGGTGGTTGCCGGGAGAGCACCGCCAGTCGTCAGGGCGCCCCGGCGCAGATGGGCGGCATGCACGTTCGCCCGGACGGCGAGGGGCCATGGATCTGAGCCGCGTGGGGCTGGGATCATGAGCGCCACGCTCGGTCTCGACGCCGCGCGCGCGCTCGATCCCTCCGGCTACGCCATGAGCGGAACGGCGCCCCGCTTCGCCATCCGCCCGGCGGATCGAGGCGAGCTGTGCGAGGCGTTGCGCGCCGCCACGCGCGACGGACTCGGCGTCGTCCCGTGGGGCGGCGGCGTCTCGCTCTCCCGCGAAGCCGCGCCGCCACGATTCGACGTCGCGCTCGATCTCCGCGGGCTCGACCGCGTCACCGAATACGAGCCCGACGACCTCACGCTGACGGCAGAGTGCGGCGTCACGATCGAGAGCCTGCGGGAGAAGCTGCAGGCGCGCGGGCAGGAGCTTCCGCTGGAGGCGGCCGAGGCGTGGGGCGCGACGCTGGGCGGAGTGCTGGCGTCGAACGCTTCAGGCGCGCGGCGGCAGGCGCTGGGGTCGCCGCGTGATCGCATTCTCGGCGCGCGCTTCGCGCTCGGCGAGGGAACTCTGGCGAGGAGCGGCGGCAAGGTGGTGAAGAACGTCGCGGGATACGGAATCCATCGGCTGCTGTGCGGCTCGCGCGGGGGTCTCGCGGTGATCGTCGAAGTCAGCCTCAAGCTCCAGCCCGCGCCGGCCTCGCGCGCGGCGATGGTCTTCGGGGTCGATGCCGCCACCATCGCCGATGCCGGCCGATGGTCGTTCATTCCGAGAATGGAACCGTCGGCGCTGACGGTGATCGGGCGCGCGGCGGCGGATCTGAATCCCGTGCTGTCGACGCGCGCACCGTTCACAACGGTGATCGGATTCGAGGGCGAGGCGGCACACGTCGAGCGCCAGTGCGAGAGCGTGCGTCAGGCGCTCGGCGCCGCGAAGGTCAAGGTCGCGGACGACTCCGCGACGAAGCTCTGGCAGCATCTCGCCGATCTCGAGGAGCTGCAGGGGCCGCGTCTCAGCTTCACGACGACGGCGAACACTCCAGCCGCGCTGGCCGCGCTGGGGGACGATTTCGTGATCGAACGCTGCGTGTTCCACGCGCCCTGCGGGCGGCTTCACGTCTTTCCCGCCGCCGATCAGGCGTCGGTCGTGCTGAGCCGGCTCCGTGCCGCGGGGTTCACGTTGATCGACGCGCGCGGTGTGGCCCTGGAAGCTCGCGCGACCTCGATCGGGATCGAGACCATGCGCGGCGCGATTCGGCGCGCGCTCGATCCCGGCGCGCGCTTCGCCCTCGGCGGATGATGCGTCATGACGCCACCTTCGCCCGCCCGACTGCTCGAGATCGCCGCCGGTTATCAGCGCGCGAAGGTGCTGTTCGCGCTGGTCGAGCTCGGGATTCCGACGCTGCTTGCGCGCGGACCACGCACGGCCGGCGAGATCGCGGCTGAGGCACGGCTCGACCCCGTCGCGGCGGATCGTTTCCTCAGCGCCGGCGTGGCGCTCGGGATTCTGGTCCGGGATGGCGGCCGCTACGCGAACGCGCCGGACGCGCAGCACTATCTCGTGTACGGCGCCGAGACCGACCTCAGCGCCTACCTTCGCTGGCAGAACGAGATCTGCTACCCGGCCTGGCTGGGTTTCTCGGAGCGCCTGCGCGAGTGGCAGCCGGGGTGCCCGAAAGCGGACGCGCAGCGTTCGACGGCGAATGAGGCGGCAGCCTATGCGGCGTTCGCCCGGGCCCACCATTCGCTCGCCCTCCTGCTCGGCGAGGCGATGTGCGGGGCCGTCGATCTCTCCGAGCATCAGAATCTGCTCGATCTCGGGGGCGGCTCGGGGGCGGCGTCGATCGCGCTCTGCCGGCGTCATCCAGGCCTGCGCGCCACCGTGCTCGAGCGTCCCGAGATCGCGGCGGTGGCGCGCGAGTTCGTCGCGGAGAACGGGTTGGCCGATCGAATCGACGTGCGTGAGGCGGATTACGTGCGCGAGCCGCTGCCGTCGGGATTCGACGCGGCGCTGCTCTCGAATCTCATGTCGCTGTCGAGCCCGGATCAGAATCGCGCGTTGCTGCGGCGCGTCTACGAGGCGCTCCCCGTCGGCGGGATCGTCATTCTGTGCGGCTGGATCCTCGACGACGACCGCGACGTTTCACTGCTGCGAACCCTGTTTTGTCTCGACGACATCCGCTGGGGCTCGCCCGATGTCGAGCGCTGCGCCGAGACGTATTCCGGCTGGCTCCGTGACGCCGGCTTCACCGGCATCCGCCGCAGCGCGCTGCTCGAGCCTGCGAGCGTGATGATCGGGAGGAAGATCGAAAACCGCTAGATCCCGAGCCGGTAGGAAGCCTTGGCGAAGAACTGGCGGCCGGTCGGCTGCTGGCGCGAGGCGACCTCGTCGAAGCCGCTGTTGAGGCCGAGATAGAGCACCGTGCCGGGGTGCAGCACATAGCCGATCAATCCGTTCAGCGCGAGGTGGCGCGTGTGGCTGTCGTACTGAGGATAGAACCGCGCCGACAGCTCGCGGGTGAACTGAGCGTTCGTATTCACGCCGAGCAGCGTCTCGTTCAGAACATCGCCGCTCGCCGGGCGACGCGCCACCCTCAGACGCTGCATGTTGGCCGCCGCGGTGACCCGCGGCGACGGGCGCACCGTGACGTTGAGATTGTAGGTCTCGGTCCAGGCCAGGAACGATTCCGCGTCGGTCGCACCGTAGTAGATCCCGTCGCCGATCGACGTATCGAGATTCCACGTCAGCGGCCGCCAGCGTGTGTCCTCGATATAGACCTGCGCCCGCTGCTGCGAGTAGTTGCGGTTCAGCCAGTGTTCCTCGACTCCATGCACGCCGGCGATGACGAAGAAATTCCGTCGCCAGAGAAACTCGCTGTACGGATTGATGTCCGCGTACTCGGGCCGGCCGGTGTGGTCGTGAAGCACGAGCGCGTCGACATAGGGCGTCAGGCGCAGCAGCGGGCCGGTCTTCGGAAACAGGTCCCAGCCGAAGACGGCATGGCGATAGGTGACGCCGATGCGCTCCTGGTACCCGAGCTCGTTTCGAAAGTCGGGACCTACGTAGCGGTCGCCGAGCTGGAGCGAGCGCGCGTGGTCGCGGTAATTCAGCCGCAGCACCGCGATCGGATCATTGAATGCCTGGCGCTTCGTCGCCCCGCCCGAGAGCGCGCTGTCGCTGCGCGTCGACGTCATCGCGGCCTGGCCCTCGAGCGACCAGTGATCGGAGAGCTTGATCTGCGTGTCGACCGACTCGAGGTGATTGAGCGTCGCGCCGCCGTGGTAGAAGCCGTCCGCCGGCACCGCGGCGAGCCCATCCTGGGTGTGCAGGCCGAGCAGGATGCCGGCGTTCGATCCGCGGCCGAACGGAACTTCGGTGCGCGAGATTCCGAAGTAGCCGGGCGCCGAATCCTCGCTCGAGCCGAAGCCGGAGCCGGCCAGATTCGCTCCGCCGTCGTCGCGCAGGAACAGCGCGCCGGTATTGATGGCTCCGGCGCGCCCGGTCACCTTCGCGCCCCAGCGTGGGCTCCCCATCCGCCGGCTGTAGATGAGGTCGAGCGGTGTGGCGAAGTTCTCGGCGCCCTCGAGGAAGAACGGTCGCTTCTCCGCGTACTGGAGCGGGAAGCGGCGATTGAGATCGATCTGCAGCGCGTCGGCTTCGATCTGGCTGAAGTCAGGATGATACGTGGCGTTGAGCGCGAGCGAGCTGCCGAGTCCGGCCTGCACGTCGGCGCCGCTCTGATTCGAATGATCGCTCGACCACGAGGAGAGATCGCCGGCCGGCAGCATGTCGCGGTTGCCGCTCAGCGATCCGAACACGTACGGCTCGACCGTCAGCTGGCGGCCGCTGTGTACGTTCTCGCAGCCGGCGACGTCCCCGGCCTGCAGCATGATGCGGCCCGATTCGCCGGCCCGGTAGAGCGGCCATGACGAGACCTCGTTCCATGCGGTGATCTCGCGCCGGATCCACAGCCGCCACGGATGATCGGACGATGATGGGAAGCGCATGGCACGGAACGGCACCGCGATCTCGGCGGTCCAGGAGTCGGCCTGCCGGCGCGCCGCCGCGTCCCACACCGCGTCCCATTTGAAGTCGGGGTCCTGCGTGAGGATGCCGTCGAGCTCGACGCCGTATGGGTTGACGCCGAAGATGTATGCGCGCTGTCCGTCGCCTCGCGTGTCGACGTGCATCGAGATGTGGTCGCCGTCGAGGATCTGATCGCGCGGCGTCAGGCTGGCTCGCAGCGGCCGCCGCGTCGAGCACCAGATACCGAAGACGATGCGCTCGGGTTCGATCAGAACGCGCACCGCGGTCGATTCGTCGGGCGCCTCGCCCTCGCGCGGCACCAGCAGCCTGAAGTCCGAGATCACCTGGGCATCCGCCCACGCCGGTTCGTCGAGCGCGCCGTCGATGTGAATGGGATCGTCGATGTGCCGCGCGATGATCACGGGGCGGCGCGAAGCCCCCGCCTGCGGTGCGATCGCCTTCGCGCCGTTGGTGGTCGAATGCATAGCGGCGGCGGTTGAATCACTGGCGGCAGACGCCGGCCCAGCGGCAGTGTCGGCACCGGCGGCGCGCGCGAACGCGAACGCCGCGATCAGCAGGGCACCGTGGGGGAACCGGCCCATCGCGGTCTGCTCCATGTCGTGAGAGACGCGGCCATCGCGTCGATGCGGCCGTCGCGCGGGTGCGCGGGCAGGCAGCCCGACGATACTAGCGCAGTGATCGCGCGCGCACTCAACGTGCACAGCCTGAACTCCCGCCACCCGCAGATGTGCACACGACCCGCTCGCGGCTTATCCTTGCCGCCGGTTCAATCCTCAGCACAACCCGCCATGGAGGCCGTCATGGATGCCCTGGTCCTGATTCCGGTCCTGCTCGCGCTCACCACGCCCGCTCACCTGTCACATCAAGCCCCGCGCGATCCCCTCGCCCACACGTTTTCGATCGTCGCCCGCGATCCCGCCACCGGTGAAATGGGCGTCGCGGTGCAGTCGCATTATTTCTCCGTCGGCCCGGTGGTGCCGTGGGCCGAAGCCGGTGTCGGCGCCGTGGCGACGCAGTCTCTGGTGCTGATCGACTACGGACCGAATGGCCTCGCGCTGATGAAGCAGGGAATGACCGCGAACGAGGCGCTCGATTCGCTGGTCAAAGCCGATGCGCACAACGAGGGCCGCCAGGTCGCGATGGTCGATGCCAAAGGCAACGTCGCCGCGTACACGGGGAAGAACGCGATTCCTTTCTGCGGGCATCGAACCGGACATCAGTTTTCGTGTCAGGCGAATCTCATGGCCAGCGACCGGGTGTGGCCGGCGATGGCCGAGGCGTACGAGAAGGCACAGGGCGATCTCGCCGAACGGATGATGCAGGCGCTCGAGGCCGGTCAGAAGGCAGGCGGAGACATCCGCGGCATGCAGTCGGCGGCGATCCTGATCGTCAAGGCGCAATCGACCGGCAAGCCCTGGAACGACGTGGTCATGAATCTGCGCGTCGAGGATTCCCCTCAGCCGCTGCGCGAGCTGAGGCGGCTGATGAAGCTCCGCCGCGCCTACGACCTCGAGGACCAGGGCGATAATTTTATTTCTGAAAAGAAGACAGCAGAGGCTCTAAAAGCCTACGAAGAAGCCTCGAAGCTGGCCCCCGAGGTGGTCGAGCTCAAGTTCTGGGCTGCGATTTCGATGTACACGAATGGCCGGGAGGCCGAGGCG
>DATJEP010000055.1:0-8090 GCA_035496475.1 Candidatus Udaeobacter sp. | reverse complement strand
GCAGGCGGGCCGCCTTCTCGTACTCCTGCCCGCGGATCGCGGATTCCTTCTCCTTGATGACCTCTTCGAGCTTCTTCTCGATCTCGTGGATCTCGGACGGCACGGTGCTCACGGACAGCCGCGCCCGCGCGCATGCCTCGTCGATCACGTCGATCGCCTTGTCCGGGAAGTAGCGGTCGCTCATGTAGCGGTCCGCGAGCTTCACCGCCTGCACGATCGCCTCGTCCGAGATCTTGACGCCGTGATGCGCCTCGTACTTGTCGCGCAGTCCCATCAGGATCGCGATGGTGTCCTGGACGCTCGGCTGATCCACCATGATCGGCTGGAATCGCCGCTCGAGCGCGCCGTCCTTCTCGATGTACTTGCGGTACTCGTCGAGCGTGGTGGCGCCGATGCACTGCAGCTCGCCCCGCGCCAGAGCGGGCTTCAGCATGTTGGAGGCGTCGATCGCGCCCTCCGCTCCGCCGGCGCCGACGATGGTGTGGAGCTCGTCGATGAAGATCACCGTGTCCTTGGACTCGCGGATCTCGTTCATCACGGTCTTCAGCCGCTCCTCGAACTGGCCGCGGTACTTGGTCCCCGCCACCACCGCGGCGAGATCCAGCGTGACGATCCGCTTGTTCTTCAGGCTCTCCGGCACCTGCCCCGAGACGATGCGCTGGGCCAGGCCCTCGGCGATCGCGGTCTTGCCCACGCCGGGCTCGCCGATCAGCACCGGGTTGTTCTTCTTGCGCCGCGACAGCACCTGGACCACGCGCTCGATTTCCTTCTCGCGCCCGATCACGGGATCGAGCTTGCCCTCGCGGGCGAGCTGCGTGAGGTCGCGTCCGAACTGGTTCAGGGCCGGCGTCTCCGGGCGTTCCTCGCGCTCGGCGCCGGTGCTCGAGGACGGCGTCCCGCCCAGCAGCTTCAGCGTCTCCTCGCGCACCCGCTTGCGATCGACGCCGAGCTCGAGCAGCACCTTGGCGGCGACGCCCTCGCCTTCGCGGATCAGGCCGAGCAGCAGGTGCTCGGTGCCGACGTAGTTGTGGCCGAGCGAGCGCGCCTCTTCGACCGCGAGCTCGAGCACGCGCTTGGCGCGCGGGGTGAACGGGATCTCGCCGATCGTCATGGTGCCGCCCGAGGCGCTCACCATGTTCTCGACCTCCTGCCGGATGCGGTCGAGATCGAGTCCGAGATTGTTCAGCACCGTGGCGGCGATTCCTTCGCCCTCGCGGATCACGCCGAGCAGCAGGTGCTCGGTGCCGATGTAATCGTGCTGGAGCCGCGCCGCTTCTTCACGCGCAAGATAGATGACCTTGCGCACGCGTTCCGTGAATTTGTCGTGCATGTTCCCTCGTCCTCCAGGTGCGTCAGGCGTTGCCTTCGGCTTCGCGTTCCGCGCTCTCGAGCCGCTCGCGCACCAGCCGCGCACGATACACGTTACGTCCGGCCGGCGTCATCTCGGCGCCATGGAGGCGCTGCAGATGAGCCGGCTGGGTCAGGATCAGGAGCTCGTTCAACACGTGCAATGGACACAGTCCGGGAAAGCCGAGCGCGACGCCGAGCCGGATCACCGAGCACAGCTCGATCACCTCGCGCGAATGGATCGAACGGCAGTAGCGCAGCTGACCGTAGCCGCGCCATACCTTGTCCTCGAGCTGGACGCGCGCGTCGCGCAGCATGCGCTCGCGCGCCTTCTCCTCCATCTCGATGATGCGCCGGGTCACGCGCTCGAGGCTCTCGATCGAGTCGCGCTCGCTGACTCCGAGCGTGGTCTGGTTCGAGACCTGGAACAGATTGCCCATGACGTCGCTGTGCTCGCCATAGAGCCCGCGCACGTTGAGACCCACCTGCATCACGCTCTTCAGCACGGCATGGATGTCCTTGAGCAGGACGAGGGCCGGCAGATGGATCAGCACCGAGGCGCGAAGCCCGGTGCCGGCGTTGGTCGGGCACGACGTCAGGTAGCCGATGTCCTCCGAGAACGCGTAGTCGAGCTGACGGCCGAGCTCGTCGTCCGCGGCGTCGGCGATCGCCCACGCCTCGGACGGCTGGAGGCCGGGCGCCATGATCTGCAGCCGGAGGTGGTCCTCCTCGTTGATCATGGCCGAGACGTTTTCGTCGGCCGCGATCACGATTCCCCGCGGACGCGTGCCGTCGCCGAGCTCGTGGCTCACCAGATGACGCTCGACCAGGACCTGCCGCTCGAGCGGCGTCATGTCTCCCATGTGGAGCAGCAGGCTGCGCGCGAACGCCTGCGACTCGCGGGCGGCGCTGGCGATGCTGGCCACCACGCCCTGCAGCTGTTCGTCGCGCGCGCGATGCGTGAACGGGACGCCGGTCAGATTGCGGGCCAGCCGGATGCGGGTCGACAGCACCATGCCGGCATGCGGTCCGAGGCCGTTCAGCCACGGACTCGGGCGCGACACCAGCTCGCTGAAATCGTGCGGCGCGGGAGACGGGGTCGCGCTCATGTCGTCTCCGCCGTCGCCGGCGGCTCGGCCTGCAGCCTGCGGATCTCGTCGCGCACCGCGGCGGCGCGCTCGAATTCCTCGTGCTCGACCAGCCGCTGCAGCTCGTCGTGCAGGCGCTGGATCTGCCGCGCCCGTGACACGTCGCCGCCCTGCCGGGGCGGCTGCTTCGCCTTGCACTCGAGCCCGCCGTGGATGCGACGCAGCAGCGGGCGGAGCTGGAACTTGAACGCGTTGTAGCACTCGGCGCAGCCGACCCGCCCGGTCTCGCGGAACTGCGAGTAGAGGAGCCCGCAGCTCGGGCACTGCACGCTTCCGACCCGCTCCTCCTCGGTCGACGTCATGCTGTCGACCATGCCGGCGAGGAGATCGGCGATGTCGAACTTGTGCTTGCGGGCCGGCGTGTGCAGGCCCTTGTCCTCGGCGCAGCGCTCGCACACGTGGATCTCCGACATCTTGTTGTCGTGGATCTCGGTGAAGTGAACGCTCGCGGCGGTCTTGCCGCAGATCTGGCAGAGCATGTCCCCTCTCGCTACGTTTCGTGCAGGCGGCCGGATTCCAGCCGCAGCACGCGATCCGCGACCGCCGCCAGGCGATCGTTATGCGTCACGACGACGAAGGTTTGATGCTTTTCACGCGCCAGCGCCGACAGGACGTCGTGAAGCGCCGCCGCCGCCGCGGGATCGAGATTGCCCGACGGCTCGTCCGCCAGCACCAGCTCGGGCTGGGATACCAGCGCGCGCGCCACCGCGACACGCTGGGCTTCCCCGCCCGACAGCTGCGCCGGACGATGCTCCCATCGATCATGGAGACCGACGCTCGCCAGCGCCTCGCGGGCGCGGACACGGGCCTCGCTCTCTCCCACTCCGGCGATCCTGAGAGGCATCATGACGTTCTCACAGGCGTCGAATTCCGGCAGAAGGTGATGGAACTGGAACACGAACCCGAGCCGGCGGGAGCGGATGCTCGCCAGCGCTCGCTCATCGAGGGGATCGAGCCTCGCGCCAGCCAGATCGAGCGTGCCAGCGTCGGCCCGATCGAGTGTTCCAAGGATGTTCAGCAGGGTGCTCTTTCCGCTGCCCGAAGCTCCGAGAATAGCCAGAATTGTGCCACGGGGAACTTCGAGATCGACGCCGCTCAGGACCTCGAGCCGGCCCCCCGGGGACTGATACGACTTGCGTATCCCGAGCGCTCTCAGCGCAATGGCCTCGTTCCTAGTCTCACTGTTCACTGGCGGTTCCCGTCGCTCGCTCACCCATGGTCTCAGGCCTGCCGCCGGATCGCGTCGACCGGATCCAGTCGCGACGCCTGCCACGCCGGATAGACCGCGGCGATCAGACACAGTACGAGAGCGGCCAGAATCACGGCGACGAAGTCCTGCCACTCCGGGCGCACCGGGAGGCGCTCGATGAAGTAGACGTCGCCGGGAAGCGTGACGAAGGGGTAACGGCGGAGCACCGCGATCAGGCCCCCTCCGAGTGCCGCTCCCGCCAGCGTGCCGATGCCACCGATCAGGAGTCCCTCGACCAGGAAGATCTGCATCACCAGCCCGCGGGTGGCGCCGAGCGACTTCAGGACGCCGATGTCGCGACGCTTCTCCAGCACCACCATGAACAGCGTGCTCACGATGTTGAACGCCGCGACCAGCACGATCAGGGCGAGGATCACGAACATCACCGCCTTCTCGAGCTTCATCCAGGTGAAGAGATTCCGGTTGAGATCGATCCAGTTGTTGGCGCGAAGCGCGGGATCGGCGAGGTGTCGCAGCAGCGTGTCGGCGACCTCCGGCGCGCGGAACATGTCGCCCAGCCGCACCTCGATGCCGGTGACGGTCCCGCCCATGCTGAAGAAATCCTGCGCCGCGGGAATCGCGACGAAGCCGAGGCTCGAGTCATAGGTGTAGAGACCCGACGTGAACACCGAGACGACTTCGAACGTGCGCAGGCGCGGCGCGAATCCCAGCGCCGAGTGCTCGGCGAGGGCGAGCGAGCCGAGCATGATCAGGTCTCCGGCGCGGGCCCCGAGTCGCGCGGCGAGGTCCGAGCCGAGAACGATACCCGGATGCCCGCTCGCGGTGCGGGTGGGAATCGAATCGAGCGGCGGGGTCATGTGAGCGCCGATGGTGGTGACGCCGCGTTCCGAGGCGAGGTCGACGCCCTTGATCACCAGGCCTTCGGTGACGCCCGCGCGGAACGCCATCGCCTTGGTGTAGGTGAACGGAGCGACGCCGCGGACGCCGGGCTCGCGCGCGACCCGCGCGCTCAGCGCTCCGGCATCGGGGATCCCGCGCGAGTCGGCCGAGAGCAGGACCACGTGCGCATCGGTCCCGGCGATCCGGGTCTGGATCTCCGACTCGAAGCCATTCATGACCGCGAGCACGGTGAGCAGCGCGGTGACGCCGAGCGCCACGCCGGCCATCGAGATTCCGGTGAGCAGCGTGATGAACCCGCTCTGCCGCCGCCGCCTCAGGTAGCGGCCGGCGATCCACAGCGGAAGCCTCACCGGGGTGCGCGCGGCGAGGCCTCGGGCCGGGGCGCCTCGGGGCCCTGATGCGGAGCGTTCGCGTCCTCGGCGACGTCCTCGAACGGCTCGTCCCGCCCCTCCTCCGGTCTCAGCTGCGGGAAGAGCAGGACGTCACGGATCGAGCGCGAGTCGGTGATCAGCATGGCGAGCCGGTCGATGCCGATCCCGACGCCGCCGGTCGGAGGCATGCCGTACTCGAGGGCACGCACGTAGTCCTCGTCCATGCCCTGGGCCTCCTCGTCTCCCGCCGCGCGCAGCGCGCCCTGGGCCTCGAGCGCCGCGCGCTGCGCCACCGGATCGTTCTGCTCCGAGAACGCGTTCGCGAGCTCCATGCCGAGCGCGAACAGCTCGAAGCGCTCGACCACGCCCGGTCTCGCGCGGCTGACGCGGGCGAGCGGCGAGGTCTCGATCGGATGATCGACGACGAACGTCGGCTGGACCAGACTCGGCTGGACCCGCGCGCTGAACAGCTCGTCGAGCAGCGCGCCGGCGCCGAGCCCTTCGCGTGCTTCGACGCCGTGCGCACGCGCCAGGCGCCGGAGACGCTCGGGATCGAGGTCCGAAACGTCCTCGCCCACCGCCGCCCCGACTTGATCGAGCATCGAGACCCGCGGCCACGGCGGCGTGAAGTCGAGCGCGACACCCTGATACGTGACCCGGGTCGAGCCGGCCGCGGCGGCGACCGCCTGAGCGATCAGCGCCTCGGTCAGGCTCATCATGTCGTGCATGTCGGCGAAGGCCTGATAGAACTCGAGCATGGTGAACTCGGGATTGTGCGTCCGGTCCATGCCTTCGTTGCGGAAGTCGCGCGAGAACTCGTAGACCCGATCGAGTCCGCCGACGATCAGGCGCTTGAGGTAGAGCTCGTTCGAGATCCGCAGGTAGAGCTCCATGTCGAGCGCGTGGTGCCGCGTCACGAACGGCCGCGCGAACGCTCCGCCATAGAGCGGCTGCAGGACCGGCGTCTCGACCTCGAGATAGCCCTGGCGGTCGAGGAACGCGCGCAGCGACGAGATCAGGCGCGAGCGGCGCCGGAACGCGTCGCGCACGCCGAGGTTCATGAAGAGGTCGGCATAGCGCTGGCGGTAACGGGTCTCGGGATCGCGCAGACCGTCCCACTTCGCCGGCAGCGGCCGCAGCGATTTCGCCAGCAGCTCGACGTGGTCGACGCGAATCGTGATCTCGCCGGTCCGGGTCCGGAACAGCGGCCCCTCGACCCCGATCCAGTCCCCGACGTCGAGCAGCTCGTAGCGCGCGAACTCGGGGCCGAGCTGATCGGCGCGAAAATAGAGCTGGATCCGACCGGTGCCGTCGAGCAGGTGCGCGAATCCGGCCTTGCCGTGGCCGCGCAGCGTCATCACGCGGCCGGCCACCTTCACCCGCTCGCCCGGCTCGGGGGTGATCGACTCACCCCTCGCCAGCAGCTCCTCGGCGTGATGGGTCGCGTCGAACCGGTACGCGTAGGGTGCGACGCCGAGGGCGCGCCAGCGCGCGATCTTCTCCCCGCGCTGCCGCATGAGCTCCTGAAGGGACATGACCCTCCCCGCCGCCGGCGTTTCACCCGCGCGGGACGCGCGGATCGTGAACCGGCGGACTCTAGGGACGGCTCACGGGGGTGTCAAGAAAACGGAGCGGTCACACCGCCGCGCCACGCGAGCGCACACCACGCGTCGGCCCGCCGCCGGCCCCTTCACGCGCCGAATCTCCGCGCGGAAGATTCTCGAGCATCAACTTGCTCTGGTTCGGATCGACCGCGACCGGATAGCGGCCGGTGAAGCACGCGCGACAGAAGCGCGATCCGTCGCGCTCGCATTCGAGCAGGCCCTCGAGCGACAGATAGCCGAGCGAATCGACGCCGAGAAAATCGCGGATCTCGTCCACGCTCTTCAGCGCGCCGATCAGCTCGCGGCGGCTCGGCGTGTCGATGCCGTAGAAGCAGGGATGCGTGACCGGCGGCGAGCCGACGCGGAAGTGCACTTCGCGCGCGCCGGCGTGGCGGAGCAGCCGCACCAGCTTGCGGCTGGTGGTGCCGCGGACGATCGAATCGTCGACCACGACCACGCGCTGATCCTCGAGCACCTCGCGCACCGGATTGAACTTGACGCGGACGCTGGAGTCGCGGCCGGCCTGATGGGGCTGGATGAACGTGCGCCCGACGTAATGGTTGCGGATCAGGCCAAGTTCGTAGCGGATGCCCGACTCTTCGCTGTAGCCGAGCGCGATCGAGTTGCTCGAGTCCGGCACCGCGATCACGACGTCGCCCGGCGCCGGCTGCTCCTTCGCCAGCTGATGGCCGATGCGGCGCCGCACGCGATCCACGCCCTCGCCGAACACCCGGCTGTCGGGGCGCGAGAAATAGATGTGCTCGAAGATGCACTGCTGGAGCGGCTGGGCCTCCGGGAATGCCCGGCGCGCCCGCATGCCCTGCGGATCGAGGCGCACCAGCTCGCCGGGCTCGACGTCGCGGACGAAATCCGCGCCGACGAGGTCGAGCGCGCAGCTCTCGCTCGCGACCACGTAGCCGTCTCCCAGGCGCCCGATGCAGAGCGGACGGAAGCCATGCGGATCGCGCAGCGCCATCACCGCGTCCGGGATCAGCACCACCATCGAGAACGCGCCACGCACCTGGCGCGCGGCGTCGATCAGCGCGTCCTCCGGCGAGCCTTCGTCGGAGAGCGCCATCAGGTGCATGAAGATCTCGGTGTCGAGCGTGGTCTGGAAGATCGATCCGGTGTCTTCGAGGCTCAGCCTCAGCTCGCGCGCGTTGACGAGATTGCCGTTGTGGGCCAGCGCCATCGATCCGCCGCGATAGACGACGCGCAGCGGTTGCGTGTTCTCGAGCGTCAGCGCGCCCGAGGTCGAATAGCGGTTGTGCCCGATCGCGATCGCGCCCGGCAGCCGCGCGAGGTCGGCCGGGCGATGGACGTCGGAGACGAGACCGATGCCCTTGTGCGAATGGAACTCGCCCTGCTCGTCGCAGCTGACGATCCCGGTCGATTCCTGGCCGCGATGCTGAAGCGCGTGAAGGCCGAGGCAGACCGTCTCGGCGGCCCGGGGGACACCGATCGCCGCGAACACTCCGCATTCCTCGCGCCAGGTCTTGTCGGCGCTCCA
>DATJEP010000054.1:0-4048 GCA_035496475.1 Candidatus Udaeobacter sp. | reverse complement strand
GGCATCCGACCCCCGCGCTGCAAGCGGAAAGCGCGGGCGCCTCAGGACCGGCGGGCGCTGTCGGCGAGCTCGCGAACCTTCTCGATCAGCGTGGGAGGCGAGAACGGCTTCTGCAGGAATCCCACGCCGGCACCGAATCCGACGCGACTCTGGAGCTCGTCCGCAGTGTAGCCGGAGATGAACAGCACGCGCAGATCGGGAAGCATCGTCTCGAGCCGGCGAGCCAGCTCGGGCCCGCTCATTTTCGGCATGACGACGTCGGTGACGAGGATGTCGGGCCTCGGCCCACCGCGCTCGAGGCCCTCGACGGCCTCGGCGCCATTGCGCGCCGTAACCACCTCGAAGCCCGCGCTCTCCAGCGTTTCCTCGAGCAGGCCTCGCACCATGTCCTCGTCCTCGACCAGCAGAACGCGTCCGCTGCCGCGCAGCGCGGCCGCCGGCCCGAGCGGCGCCTCGCTCGCCCCCGGCTCCGGCGCGGCCAGGGGGAAGAAGAGATCGAATCGCGCGCCCCTGCCGGGAGAACTCGACACCTCGATTCCCCCTCCGCTCTGGCGGGCGATGCCGTAGACCGCCGCCAGGCCGAGGCCGGTGCCGCGGCCCCGCTCCTTGGTGGTGAAGAAGGGATCGAAGACGCGCAGCCGGGTTGTCTCGTCCATGCCGATGCCGGTGTCCTGGAACGTCAGCCGCGCGTAGTCGCCGGGCGCGAGGTCGAGCGTCGGCCGGTTCCCGTCGACACGCGAACGCGACGTTTCGATGGTCAGCGTTCCGCCGTCGGGCATGGCGTCGCGCGCGTTGATGGCGAGGTTCAGGACCACCTGCTCGAGCTGCTGCGCGTCGGCGCGGATCCAGAGCGGCGCCGGCTCGGACTTGAGCACCACGTGAATGGTCTCGCCCAGAGTCCGCGACAGCATCTGTTCCAGGCTTCCGACCTCGCGCGCGAGATCGACCACGCGCGGCTCCAGCACCTGCTGGCGGCTGAACGTGAGGAGCTGCCGGGTCAGCAGCGCGGCGCGCTCGGAGGCGCGATGGATCTCGGCGACTTCGGCGCGCATGGAATCGTTCGGCGCCATGCGTGACAGCAGCAGCGAGCTGTGGCCCATGATCGCGGTGAGCAGGTTGTTGAAGTCGTGCGCCACCCCGCCGGCCAGGTTTCCGACCGCCTCCATCTTCTGCGCGTGCCTGAGCTGGGACTCGAGATTCAGACGCTGCGTGATGTCGCGGAAGCTCCACACCCGGCCCCGCGTCACCCCGCCGACGGTGTGCGATTGCGAATAGCGCTCGTAGACTCGGCCGTCCTTGAATTCCAGCATGTCGTAGCTGGTTTCCTCGGGATGATCGTAGAGGCGGCGAACCTGGGCAAGGAATGCCTCGGGATCGCGCAGCTGATCGAGCACGAAGGCCAGCGCGCGATCATCGTCGCGCGAGGCGAGGATCTCGTCCGGCAGGTTCCACAGCTCGACGAATTTTCGATTGAAGCTGCGAATGCGACCCGCCGCGTCGACCACCAGGATGCCGTCGGTGGTGGCCTCCAGCGTGGCCTCGACCAGCGACAGCGCCTCGCGCAGCGCGACGTCGGCGCGCTTGCGCTCGGAAATGTCGCGAACGATGGCGAGGTAGCGGCCGTCCTCGAGCCGGGTCGCGCTGACTTCGACGTCGAGCAGCGAGCCGTTCTTCCGGCGAAAGCGGCGCTCGATCAGCATCGGCTCGGCGATGCGGAACTCGGCGCGGCGCGACGGGCGCGCGGCGAGATCGGCGGGATCGATGACGTCGGTGTCGAGGCGGCCGATCAGCTCCTCGCGCCGGTAGCCGGTCAGCTCGCAGGCGCGCGGATTGACGTCGAGCAATCGTCCGTCCGCGGACGACAGCATGATGCCGTCGGATGCTCCGGCCGTGAGCCGGCGATACGCCGCCTCGCTCTCGGCCAACGCGCGCATGCTGCGGCGCGCTTCGTCGATGGCGGCGCCGATCAGGAGCCCGGTGCTGGCGAGCGTGATGCAGAAGCCGTCGGCATAGAGCAGGCTCGTGACCAGTGAGCCCGGGTGAATGAAGATGCCCTGGCCATGGGAGACGCCGGTCAGCGCGACGGCGATGACGAGCGAGGCGATCGCCGCCGCGCCGGGCAGACCGAAGCGCAGCGCCGCCCACATCAGGAACGGGAACGCGACATAGCTGAGCCCGCTCAGCCGCGGGCGGTCGAGCAGCCCGCCGTAGACCAGGATCGACGCGGTGAGGAGACCGGCGACCAGCAGCGCCGCCTCGATCGCGCGCGGCGTGTTCCAGCGCGGCAACGGACGCCCCGCCCATACCAGCATCAGCGGCGCGGTGAAGAGCATGCTGGCCGCCACCGTGCCCCAGGCCAGCACATTCATCTCGAACGCGGAGTGCGTCCGATAGGGCGCGACGAAGCGCGAGCCGAGCGCGATCACCAGGGCGCTCACGACCGAGGTCAGCACCACCGATACGAACAACAGGTCGAGCACGTGGCGCGTGCCGCGGAGCGGCGTCGTGACGCCGCGATAACGCAGCCACGCGAGCGCGGGCACCAGCGCGATCAGGCCGCTCACGACCACCAGCCCGAACGCGGGATCCCGACCGACCCACCAGCCGAACGAGAACGAGCTGATCGCGACCGCCGGCCAGTAACGCGTGCCGCAGATGATGAGGATCGCGAGCCCGAAGCCCGCCCCCGGCCACAGCGCGCTGTGGATGAACGTCACCGGCGTCAGCCAGTGGCCGAGGAAGTTGAGCGTGAAATGGGTGAACGCGATCGCGAGCCCGACCACCAGGGGATGGCGGGGGCGAGCGGCGCTCGGTACGACGCTCATCCGTGACATCGCGGCCCTGCGCTCTGGGAAATGGTGGAGGCGGCGGGAATCGAACCCGCGTCCGAACGTCAGTCCCCGGGAAGTACTACAGGCGTGTCCGGCCGATTAGATCTCGCGCGCCTCCGCTCCGACCGGCGGGATCGCCGGCGCGCCAGCCCGGAAAGTTCTCGTCCTCCGCCCCCGGGCGGGGCTTTGGACCAGCCTGCGAATTCTGACGCCCGCACCGGCCCCCACAGGCGGGGTCCGGGCGACCGTCGCCGCTAATTAAGCAGCGAGAGCCAACTGCTCATTGGCAGTTGAATGTTCCCGTTTTTTTGACGAGGACACGGGTCCCCGGCCTGCACTTCCTGGTTCTCGACACCCGTCGAGACCTTTCGCCCCCAGCGGACACTCAAAATGGAATGTCGTCGTCCGGCCCGCCGCCGAAATCACTGACGACGGCATCATCGGGAGGAACGGTGGCCGCCACATCGTCCCCGGCGCGCTCCGTGCGACTGCCGAGCATCTGGACGTTGCGGGCCACGATCTCCGTGGTGAAGCGCTTCTGCCCCTGCTGATCCTGCCACTGGCGCGTGCGGATGCTGCCTTCGATGAACACCTGCCGGCCCTTGGTCAGGTACTGGCCGACGATCTCGGCCTGCTTGCCCCACACCACCACGCGATGCCACTCGGTGGCTTCCTGCTTCTGGCCGCTCTTGTCGGTCCACTTCTCGGTGGTGGCGAGCCGCAGGTTCGCGACCGCCTGGCCACCCTGGGTGAACCGCATTTCGGGATTCGCGCCGAGGTTGCCGATGAGAATCACTTTGTTGACGCCGCTCATGTCGATCTCCGATGGAAATCCCGGGGCACGCGGGGTGCGCGGGGTTCTTTCGTGCGCGAAGCATAGCATCGTGCGCCACCGTTGTCGCGCGTCCGCGCACACGGGATTCGACCTGATTCGGCGCGGTCCGAACGCGCCGCGCGCCGCGCACCGATTGACGATCCTCGAGGCCGCGTCTATCCTGCTTCGTCCGTTGAGTCGAGAGACTCCGGGGCGTGGCGCAGCCCGGTAGCGCACCTGCTTTGGGAGCAGGGTGTCGGAGGTTCAAATCCTCTCGCCCCGACTTTCGCTTACCGGCCGGCCATCGGCCTGCCGGCACGATCCCCGCGCCTGTAGCTCAGATGGATAGAGCAACGGATTTCTAATCCGTCGGTCGGGGGTTCGATTCCCTCCAGGCGCGCCA
>DATJEP010000053.1:0-11100 GCA_035496475.1 Candidatus Udaeobacter sp. | reverse complement strand
GCGGCGGCGCTGGGTGTGGCGCTCTGGATCACGCTCTCGATGCGCGGCGCTCCGGGCCGCGGGTTGGTCGTTCTCGAGGCGACCTATCTGACCGGGCTCGAGCTCACGCTGGTGACCGCGATCGCGGTGCTGTTCTCCTCGCTGTCGACGCCCGTGCTCTCGGCGCTCTATACGCTCGGCCTCTATCTCGTCGGCGTCTGGAGCGACGATCTGCGCCAGTTCGCCGCGCACTTCACCGCGCCGCTCGGCTCGATGGTGCGGGTCGCCGCCGACCTCGCGCCGAACCTTCCGATCTTCAACATGCGGACGCTCGCGGCCGCGGGCACGCCGACGTCGACGCTGCACCTCGCGCTCGCGACCGGATACGCCTTCGTGTACGTCGGCTGCGCGCTGAGCCTCGCCGCGGCGGCGTTCGAATCGCGCGACTTCAAGTGAGCGTGGTCATGAATCCGACGCCTGTCCTGGGCCTGAACGCGGGCCCGGCCGCGACTGGGCCCGATCCCCGGCGCGGAATCGCGCCGGCACTGCGCGCGACGCGCCGCCGCATGATGATCGCGTGGGTCTGCGCGCTCGTCTTCGGCGCCGCCGCGTTTCTCGGCGCGCGCGTGATTCACACGCTCCTGCCACCACCGCATCCGCTCGAAGAGCTCTCCTATTACCCGAGTGGCGCGCACCTCGAGCCCGCCACCCTCGGCCACGCGGAGACCGCCGCCGATCTCGCCTGGCTCCGCGCCGTCCAGTACTACGGCGGGCACCGCTTCACCGACAATCGCTTCGTCCGGATGGAGCACGTCTTCGACATTCTCACCACGCTCTCGCCCGGATTCATTCCGGCCTACGTGTTCGGCTCGTTCGCTCTGGCGCAGGAAGGCGGCGACTTCCCGGCCGCCGAGCGCATCATGCAGAAGGGCCTCGATGCGAATCCCGCGAGCGGCGAGCTGGCGTTCGAAGCCGGCTTCCTCTACTTCGTCCGTCCCGGCGGCCGCGACTACAAGAACGCCGCGCGCTATTTCACCCAGGCCTCCCGTTACCCGGACGCGCCCCCCGAGGCCGCTCACTTCGCCGCGTTCGCCGAGGAGCAGACCGGCGATCTGGCCGTGGCCTACGCGCTGTGGCAGGACGTGGCGCAGAACTCCCGCAACCGCTACCTGCGCGACATGGCACATCGCCAGATCGAGGAGATCCGGGACGCCATGGCGGCGCGCCGCCCCGACCTGGTGAGGCATCACCTGCCGACTCCGATCGTGGTCCTCAAGTGAGGACCCGCCTGCACTTAACATCCGCGCCCACGCCGCCGGGGGCCGGAAATTCACTCTCAAGTCTCAGCATGCACGGGCCGATGCAGAACACGGCAGGCCGCAGACCAGGCCCGAGCCCTACAGATTTCGTGCACCGCATCCGGAGCGCGCCGGCGACATGCCGGGGACGCGACGCGCGGTCCAGCCAAGCGTGCCGGTGAGAACCGGGAGCGCGATCAGGGAGTGAGAAATGCTCTTCGGTAAGAAGCAGTCCCTCGTGGGGCTGGACATCGGCAGCCACACGATCAAGGCGGTCGAGCTCGAGCCGCAGTCCAACAGGGGCTACCGGCTGGTCAACTGGGGCATTTCTGCTCCGCTCGCCGAAGCGATCGTGGATGGCGAGATCATGGACCGCCAGCTGGTCACCGACGCGGTGACGAACCTGCTCGAATCCCGCGGCATTCGCTCGCGCAACGTCGTCGCCGCGGTAAGCGGACGCGCCGTGATCGTGAAGAAGATCACCATGAACAAGCTTTCGGCTGAGGACGCGCAGCAGGCGGTCTACTGGGAGGCCGAGCAGCACGTTCCCTACGACATCAATGACGTCTCGCTCGACTTCGAGATCCTCGGCGCCGCCCCCAACGACCCGAAGCAGATGCAGGTGCTGCTGGTCGCGGCGAAGAAGGACATGGTGATGTCGTTCAGCGACCTCATCCGCGAAGCCGGGCTGCAGCCCCTGATCGTCGACGTCGACTCGTTCGCGGCGCAGAACGCGCTGGCGGCGAACTACGACTTTGGTCACGACGAAGTGGTCGCGATCCTCAACATTGGCGCCGAGATCACCAACATCAACATCATGCAGGCCGGCGTCCCGTACTTCACCAAGGACCTCCAGGTCGGCGGGAACTCGTTCATCGAGAGTGCGCAGCGCAAGTTCAACCTGAGCCAGTCGGAAGCCGCCGCCGCGGTGCGCGGCGAATCCGGCGCCGGGCTCGACGTCGTGCCGGTGGTCGAGCAGGCCTGCGAGAGCCTGGCCACCGCGCTCGAGCGCGCGCAGGCCTATCTGCGCACCGCCGGCGAGGCCGGACCGGTGTCGCGAATCATGCTGTGCGGCGGCGCGTCGCTGACGCCCGGCGTGTCGGAGTTCCTCGGCCGGCGCTTCTCGGTCAACGCGGAGGTCGTCAATCCGCTCGCGCGCATTCAATACGACCCGGCGCTGTTCGCCGGGCAAGACGTCATGAAGGTGGCGCCTCTTCTGACCGTCGGAATCGGACTGGCCTTGCGCCGACTGGGGGAAAAGAAATGATCCGCATCAATCTGCTCCCGCGGGAGGGCAAGGCCCAGCGCAAGCCGGTCCTCAGTTTCAAGGCGGACGATCTGGTCCTTCCCGCCGTGATCCTGGCGTCGGCGGGTCTGGTGATCGCCGGCACCGCGCTGTCGCAGCACACGCGAGTCGCCGCGCTCGAGCACTCGATCGCCGACGTCGACGCGCAGTCGCGCGCGCTGGCGCCGCAGATCGCGCGCGTCCAGCGCCTCGCGCAGGAACGCGCCGAGCTGGATCTCCGGCTCGGCATCATCAACAAGTTGCAGCAGGGCCGCACTCAGAGCGTCCGGCTCATGGACGAGCTCGCACGCTGCGTGCCCGACCACCTCTGGCTGACGGGAGCCACCCAGGACGGGACCAATTCCCTCAATCTGGAGGGGGTCACCTTTTCCAACCTGGTGGTCTCCGACTTCATGTCGCGGCTCGAGCGCTCGCCGATGTTCGCCGGTGTCGAGCTCGATTTCGCCGAGCGCACCACGCAGGCCGATCGCGACGTGGTCAAGTTCCGCGTGACGTGTCAGGTCACGCCGGACGAAACCGCGAACTGAACGGGGGAACCACACCATGAACCTGGATCTCAAGAACCCGAGCGTTCAGAAGCTGGCCCTGAGCATTCTGCTCTCGGGCGGCCTGCTCGCGGTCTTCTTCTTCACGCACTTCGTGCCGTTCGCGTTCCCGAATCAGAGCGAGAAGATCAGCGGGCTCAAGTCGCAGTACGAGCAGAAGTCGACCGAGCTCGCGCGCGCGCGCGCCACGGTCGCCGATCTTCCGCGCTTCGAAGCCGAATACGAGCAGCTGCACCAGCAATGGTCCGCGGCCGCCGAGCTGCTGCCGATGGACAAGGAGCTGCCGACGCTGCTTCGCCGCGTCACGCTCGCCGCCGAGGAGACGGGCTGTCAGTTCGTCAGCTTCCGTCCGACCACGACGCGGCCCCAGCAGTACTACACCGAGATGCCGATGCAGATTCAGGTGACCGGTGGATACCACCAGGTCGGCTCGTTCATGGCCGAGCTGGCGAACATGCGCCGCATCATCACGGTGTCCGGCGTCCACCTGAAGCCGAACACCAAGCTGAACGACGTGCAGACGACCTCGGCGGACTTCACCGCCTCGGCCTACAGCCTCAACAACTCGCCGGCGCCGGCGCCCCCGGCCCCGGCTGCGCCCAAGAAGGAAGGAGCGGCCAATGCGCACAAGTCGTCCTGAGCCCCGTCCCACCGCGATCGGGCGCGTGGCTCGCGCAGGGCTCGCGCCACTCACGCTGACGGCCGCGCTGATGCTCGCGGCCGGGAGCGCGTCGACCGCGGCGGCTGAAGCCACCGCGAACCAGCCGTCCACCGCGCCGGTCCAGAAGACCGCGCCGGCACCGACGACGACCCAGCCGGTCGTCAACGCTCCGGCAAAGGCTCAGACCGCCGCGAGCACGAAGACCACTCCTGTGGCCGGCACTCCGGCGAAGGCTACGCCGGTCGCCAGCACCAAGGTGAAGGTGAACCCGACGCCGCTCGCCGCTCCGGCGAAGAATCCGAACGCTCCGGTCGCGAACGTGCCGAAGAATGCGAACGCGCCGAAGAACGCGAATGCTCCGGTCGCGAACGCGCCGGCGAAGAACTCCGTCCCCGCGCGTGCCGTCTCGATGCGTCCGGGCGCCATCACGCTGCATGCCGCCGCGACGCCGGTGCTCTCGGGTGCGACGGTGAACGCCGCACCCGGTCCCGGGCGCCCTCATCTCGAAGACCGCATTGCGTATCAGTACAACGCCCTTGGACGTCGCGATCCGTTCCAGGCTCTGGTCGGAGGCGGATTCGTCGGCAATGACGTCGGTGGCGACGCGCCGCCCGACGTCGGTGGCATCAAGGTGGTGGGAATCGTCTGGGGCGTCAGCGACAAGTTCGCCCTGGTCGAGGATGGCCGCGGCAACAGTCTGGTGCTGCGGGAGGGTGACAAGGTGATGAACGGTGTGGTGAGCGGCCTGAGGCGCGATGCTCTGCTGGTGAACATCACGCAGGACGGTCAGACCGAGTCGGTGGCGATTCCACTGACACGAAAGGGAGAGTCGAATGGGAACCGCTAAGGTCCTGACGGCGTTGCTGCTGGCCGTCGGCATCACGCTGACCGCGGTCGCGGTGTCTTCTGCCGATCCGGCGTCCGCCAGTCAGCAGGTCGGCCTGGTGAGGACCGGAGCCGGAACGTTCAGTCTCGACGTGCAGGGCGCCGACATCCGCACCGTGCTGAGAGCCATTTCCGAATTCAGCGGCCGCAACATCGTTCTGGCGAACGGCGTTCATGCGACCGTCAATGTCTCGATCAAGAACGTCAGCTGGCAGGACGCGCTCCGCACGGTGCTGCGTGCGAGCGGACTCGACTACGTGGACGAGGACGGCATCCTGCGGGTCGACGACGCGGCCAAGCTGAACGCCGAGATGGTCGAGCGCGAGAGCGCGCGTGCCAAGGCGGCCGAGGTGGCTCCGCTCGAGACGCGGATCATCAAGCTGAACTACGCCAACGCGAGCGAGCTCGCGGCCTCGCTGCAGGCTTCGATGACGCGGCGCGGCTCGATCCAGGTCGAGCGGCGCACCAACTCGCTGATCGTGGCCGATCTGCCGACCAGCGTCGATCGGATCGAGAAGATGGCGATGGATCTCGACTCGACCACGCCGCAGATCGAAATCACCGCGAAGCTGGTCGACGTCGACACCGAGGCGCTGCGCGGCCTCGGGATCGAGTGGAACGTCGGCGAGCCGTCGAACTACTTCACCGGGGCGAATGCCGCCACCGCGCACGTGCCGAACCCCGGCCCGGGCCAGGACCTCGGCATCGACCACAAGACCTCGATCTCCGACCCGGCCACGCGGATCAGCTACGGCATCTTCCAGAGCTGGGGGTCGTTCGAGGCCCAGCTCCAGCTGCTGGAGCAGAGCCGCAAGGCGAACATCATCTCGAATCCCCGCATCACGACGTTCGACAATCGTGAGGCGAAGATCCTGGTCGGCCAGAAGATCCCGCTCATCGTGCAGGACGTGGCCGGCAATCCGGTCTCGCAGCTCCAGACCATCGGTATCCAGCTCAAGGTCACGCCCCACCTGACGCAGGAAAAGAAGATCATCATGGATCTGCATCCTGAGGTCAGCGACCTCTCGACGCAGAGCACGGTCCAGGGCGGCGTGATCATCAACACCAGCGAAGCCGACACGCGCGTGATGGTCGACGACGGCCAGACCGCGGTGATCGGCGGACTGATCCGCACCAACGACAGCAACGTCCGCCGCGGCGTGCCGCTGCTCAAGGATCTGCCGCTGATCGGACTCCTGTTCAGCTCGCTCGACACCGTGCACCAGAACCGCGAGCTGATCATCTTCGTGACCCCGCGGCTCCTGACCACGATGGCTTCCAACTAACGCTCGTACCACGTCTCGCGGCCGCCGGGGTTCCGACTCCGGCGGCCGTGGCGTTTTCGGCCCCCGCGGCGACGCCGGGCGCCGCACACCGTGGCGAGCCGCGTGAAACGCTGTGCTAGGCTCGAACGACATGCGTGACGACGGACGTCCAATCGCTCTGATCGGCCTGATGGGAGCGGGCAAGAGCGCGGTGGCGGCGCTGCTCGGCGAGCGGCTCGGCGCCACGGTCGCGGACCTCGACGCCATGATCGAAGCCGACGCCGGCTGCAGCGTGGCCGAGCTGTTCGCGCGGGAAGGCGAGCCGGCGTTCCGCCGCCGCGAAGCCGCCCTGCTCGATCGTGTCGTGGCCGCGGGCATCCGCGTGATCGCCTGCGGCGGCGGCGTGGTGGTCGATGCCGGGCCGCGCGCGCATCTCAAGCAGCGCTGCCGCGTGGTGTGGCTCGAGGTCTCGCCCGGGGAGGCGGCCCGGCGCGTGGCGGGAACCGAATCGCTGCGTCCGCTGCTCCAGGGTGACGCCGCGGTCCGGCGCCTCGAGCAGCTGCTGGCCCAGCGCTCCGCGTTCTATGCCGAGGCGGCCGAGCTCCGGATCCCGACCGATGGCCGCACGCCCGACCAGGTCGCCGACGGCGTCCTGAACGCGCTGCGTGCCGCATGAGGCGGCATCACCCGCGTGCGCCCCGCCGCGCGCCCCGTCATGCCGCAGGGCTGCGCATCGCGGTCGCGCTCGGCGCACTGGCCGTCGCGGGATGCGCCCATGCGCCGCATGTTGCCGAGCTGGCGGGCGGCACGATGCGGGAGCTCTACGAGACCGCGCTCGCGCGACGCGCCTCGGCCGCGTCGGCGATCGAAGCCGACGGATCGCTGTGGGTTCGCCGGTCGGCCGGGAAGCGCTACCCCGGAGTTCTCGCCGAGCTCAGGATCGGGACTCCCGATCGATTCCGGCTGCGCATCAACGATCCCTTCGGCGCCGGCTTCATGATGGGAGGGAGCGGCGATCGTGTCGCCGCGACGCTGCTGTCGCGCGGGCTCTACTTCGAAGGCGATCACGTGGGTGACACGCTCGGGATCGCTCATCCATCCGAGCTGGTGGTGCGGGCGGTGGCCGCGCTGTGGCATCCGCCGGCCGCAGCCTGGGAGGAAGCGCGCCGCCGCGGAAGCCCGGACACGCTGAGCTGGCAGGACGGGGGCGAGCGCGTGATCCTCGCCCTCGATTCGGGCGCGCAGCCGCGCAGCGTGGAATGGACGGTGGAGGAAGGCCGCCCGCTCCACATCGCGTACCTCGACTGGAGCGATCGCGCGGGCTCCGAGTGGCCGGGCCAGATCACGATCTCGGATCCCGTCGCCGGCGCTCGCGTGGTGTTCCGAGTCGAGCGCTGGCGCGATCGATCCTCGAGCGATTCGGCGATCTTCGCGGTGCCGCATGCCGCCGATGCCCAGCGCATCGAATGGAGCGATCTTCGGCGCGCGCTGAGAAAGATCGAGACGCCATGACCCCTCCGCCGGCCCTCGCTCGAGCCGCGTTCCTCGCCGCGATCGTTCCTGCCCTGATCGGCTCCGCCGGAATCGGCGTCGGGCATGGTGCGACCGCGTCCTCGCGGCTGGCGCCGTTCTTCGACCGCCTGCAATCCAACGGCCGGGCCGAGGTGCGGATCGAGCAGCGGCCGCTCGATCCGGAACAGGGAACCCTGCGCGGCCGCGTGCGCCTCGAGCCGCCGGATCGCGTTCGCCTCGACTTCGAGGGTGGCGAGAGCGTGACGCTGCGCTCGGACGGTGGCGAATGGATCCAGCCGAAGTTGAAACAGCTGGTGCGCCTCGACCGCGAGCGGGCGCGGGACGCGTTGCTGTGGTGGGATCTTCTGCTCGGCCGCGACCGCGCGCAGTTCGTCGAGCGCACGCTGCGCGACGGGCGCATTCTGATCGTTCGAAGGACCGAAGAGCCGGCGAGCGACAGCGCGTGGGTCTCGCTCGATGCCGCGCGATTGCCCTCGAGGCTCGAGGTTCGCGAATCGGGGGGCGTGCGAGCCGTGCTCGAGCTGCGAGGATGGAGATTCGCTCGCGCCCACGGGGAGCCGGAATTCAAACTGTCCGCGCCCGCCGGTTTCGAAGTCGTGGAACTGCCGTGATCGCGCGGCTCGACCCGGATCGAGAACGACGCGCTCTGGTCCCGCGCACGAACCGCGTGCCCGGCGGCCCGCGTTGCTTGACACCCCCCGGACCCTGTTGGAGACTTCGCGCGCCGTGCGCGTGATCGCGGGCGAGCTCGGTGGTCGGCGGCTGCGTGCGCCTCGCGGCCTCGAGACCCGGCCGACTTCGGATCGCGTTCGCGAGGCGCTGTTCATGGCGCTCGAGCCGCTCACTCATCTTCGCGTGATCGACCTCTTTGCCGGCTCGGGTGCGCTCGGGATCGAAGCGCTCTCGCGTGGCGCGACGCACGCGGACTTCGTCGAGCCCGACCGGCGCGCGCGCGAAGCTCTGGAGACGAATCTGAGTGACCTTGGAATCAATGACCGGACAACCATTTGGCCGCTTCGTCTCCCGCAGGGCTTGAAGCGGATGCGTGCCGCCGTCGAGGCCGCGGATCTGGTGTTGCTCGATCCGCCCTATGGCGGGGACATGGCGCGCGAAACGCTGGCCTCACTCGGGTCGATGGCGCTTCGCGACTCGGCTCGCGTGGTTCTCGAGCATCATCAGCGCGATTTCGTGCCCGAGCACGCCGGATGCCTGGTCCGGATTCGCGAGCGGCGTTACGGACAGACACTGATCTCCACCTATCGGCCCGGCGCCGCCCTGCGCGCCGACTCCTGAAGGAGACGCGGTCATGAGCGCGGAGCGGTCGGCAGTCTTTCCGGGGACGTTCGATCCCTTCACCAATGGCCACCTCGACCTCACGCGCCGCGCGGCGCGGCTGTTCGATCGCGTCGTCGTGGCGGTCGCTCACAATCCGTCGAAGGGCGTGCTGTTCTCGGTCGAGGAGCGCGTCGAGATGATCCGGCACGCGACCCGCTCGCTGCGCCGCGTCGAGGTGATCGACTTCTCGGACCTCGTCGTCTCGTGCGCGAAGCGCGTCGGCGCGCTGGTCATGATCCGTGGCCTGCGGGCGGTGAGCGATTTCGAGTTCGAGTTCCAGATGGCGCTGATGAATCGACGGCTCAACGCCGGCATCGAGGTCGCGTTCCTGATGCCGAGCCAACAGTACACTTATCTGAACTCGACGCTGGTCAAGGAAGTCGCGCGCCTCGGCGGCAGCGTCAAGGGTCTGGTGCCGGGTGCGGTGGAGGAGCGTCTGCGCGCGCGGCTGCGAGCGATCGCCGGTTCGAGCGGCAACTCGCGCGGATCGAAGAAGCCGGCCCGTTCCGGCTCGGCGCGGAAGCCGAAGAGTCGCGGAACGGACGCCGCGCGCCGATGACGGCGATTCTCGAGCGGCTGAGGCAGCGCGCGAGGCTGGCGCCGCGCCGCCTCGTGCTGGCCGAGGACGACGAGCGCGTGGTGCGCGCCGCGGATCGCCTCGCGCGCGAGCGGCTTGCCGACGTCACCCTGATCAGTCCGTGGGAATCGGTGCGTCAGACCGCACGCCGCGCCGATGCCTCGCTCACCGGCGTGACTCGCGTCGACTCGGGCGATCCTTCCGAGATCGCGCGCACCGCGGAGGCTCTCGGCGAAGCGCGCGGCGACCGCCTGAGCCCGTCGGATCGCGAGCGGCTCTCGCGCGATCCCGTCTTCCAGGCGGCGACGCGGGTTCGCGACGGACGTGCCGATTGTTTCGTCGCCGGAGCCTCGCGCCCCACCGCCGACGTGCTGCGCGCCGCGCTGTGGCTGATCGGTCTCGCGCCGTCCTGCTCACGGGTGTCGTCGTTCTTCCTGATGGTGATGCCGGCGCGGGGCGGCGCGAGCGAGCGGGCGCTGGTGTTCGCGGACTGCGGCGTGGTGCCCGATCCCGACGCGCAGCAGCTGGCCGAGATCGGAGTCCTCGCCGCCGATCACTTCGCGCGCCTGACCGGCGAGGTCCCGCACACCGCGTTCCTTTCCTTCTCGACGCGTGGATCCGCGAGTCATCCGCGTGTCGACAAGGTGCGCGCCGCGGTCGAGCGCGCGCGGGCGATGCGGCCGGATCTCCATCTCGACGGCGAGCTGCAGGCCGATGCCGCGCTCGATCCCGGCGTCGGACGGCGCAAGGCCGCGGGCAGCGTGGTGGCCGGCCACGCCAACGTGCTGGTGTTTCCGGACCTCGACTCCGGCAACATCGGCTACAAGCTGGTGCAGCGCCTCGGCGGCGCCGAGGCGTACGGCCCGATTCTGATGGGCCTCAAGCGGCAGGCCAACGATCTCTCGCGCGGCTGCTCGAGCGACGACGTGGTGGAGGTCGCGGTGATCGCGTGCGCGCTGGCCGAACGCGCCGCCGAATCACGCGTATCATGATCGTGCTGAATCGCGCCGCGACGCCGCGTCGCACCCACCGGACACGGGAAACCTGAACGCATGCCGACCTACGAATACCGTTGTACGAAGGGCCACACCTTCGAGCTCTTCCACAGCATCCGCGACGACAAGCCGAAACGCTGCCCGAAGTGCGGCGCGCGCGCGAAGCGCGTTCCCGCCGGCGGCGCCGGGCTGCTCTTCAAGGGCAGCGGCTTCTACATCACCGACTACCGCAGCAAGTCCTACAAGGAGAAGGCGAGCGCCGAAAAGCCCCCGGCGTCCGGAAGCGGCGGCGGATCCGAGAAGCCGGCGTCCGGAAGCAGCGGCGGATCCGAAAAGCCGGCGTCCGGTGGCGGCACCTCGGGCTCCGGCTCCAAGCCGGAAGGCGGCGCGAAAAAGGGCCGCGGCGGTGGCGGAGCATCAGGCACGTCCGGCAGCTGAACGCCAGACCATGGGCCGAAGCCTGATCGCGACACTGCTCGGAGCGCACCGCACCGACGCGACGGAAGAACCAAGCGCCGGCGAATGGATCGACATCCGCCCCGACCACGTGCTCGCCGGTGGCGTCTCGGGCGTGGTCGCGCTGTCGGGATTCGAGGCGATTCATCTGCCGCGAATCGTTCCCGAGGTCGCGGTCGTGGGGGCCGAGCGCCACGATCCCGCCGCCGCGTTCGAGGCCAGCGCCGAGCTGCGCGATACACGTGGATTCATCTCGATGATGCGG
>DATJEP010000052.1:0-12171 GCA_035496475.1 Candidatus Udaeobacter sp. | reverse complement strand
CGTGCGAGGCGTTCGATTTCGGCAGGATCGAGCGCGCGCTCGATCCGCGTCCGCGTCGCGATGAGGCGCGTGTCGGGCGCGAACGCGCCCAGCGCGCGAACGATCGCGGCGACGTCCTTGTCGCGTGAGAGCGCGAGGACGATCGCCCGCGGCGCGGGCAGCGATTCCTTCCACGCCGCGCACAGGCCGGCGATGCCGGCGGCGTTGTGCGCGCCGTCCCACCACAGACGCGGCTCGGCGGGGCAGGGCTCGAGGCGGCCCGGCCAGCGGACCCGCTCGAGTCCGGTTCGCACCGCTTCCGCGGAAATCCTGAGGCCCTGCCGGTGGAGCTCAGCCAGAGCTTCCAGCGCGGTCGTGATGTTCTCGAGCTGATGCGCGCCGAGGAGCGGCGAGAGGGCCTCGAACCTGCCCCAGGGTTCGGCCTCGATCTCGATCCGCCGCGCGACGGGACGCCGGCCTCGATTCGGCTCGAGCTCGCGCACGCTCACCCGATCGCCGCTCGCGAGCAGCGGCGCTCCCTGCTCGCCCGCCACCGCGTCGATCACCGACCGGACCCGCGGATCGTGGTCGGCGACCACGACCGGGACGCCGGCCTTGATGATCCCGGCCTTCTCTGCCGCGATCTTCTCCAGCGTGTCGCCGAGGATCTCGGTATGGTCGAGACCGATCGAGGTGATGACGCAGACGTCGGGATGGAGCACGTTGGTGCAATCGAGCCGGCCGCCGAGCCCGACCTCGATCACGCCCCAATCCACGCCGCGCGCGGCGAAATCATCGAAGGCGAGCGCGGTGCAGACTTCGAAGAACGTGCGGTCCCGGCCCTCCGGCAGACTCTGCAGGTGCTCGAGCCGCTCCCCGAGGCGCGCTTCGTCGGCCCACTGGCCGTTGACGCGGATGCGCTCGCGAAAATCCACCAGATGGGGCGAGGTGAAGAGTCCGGTGCGGATGCCGGCTTCGCGCAGCACGCGCTCGATCACGGCCGAGGTCGAGCCCTTGCCGTTGGTGCCGGCGACGTGAACGGCGCGGAAGCTCCGCTCCGGATGCCCGAGCGCGCCGAGCAGCGCGCGCGTGCCTTCGAGGCCGAGCTTGTCCTTGCGCCGCTCGAGCCCGTAGAGGCTCTCCAGCGTGTGTTGCAGGTCGAGGCTCAACGCGTCACGGAATCGGCCGTGGTTTCCCGATCCGTCGCGGCACGCGCGGGGAGTTCCGCGTGCGGAGACTTCTGCCCCTCGCGCGCGAAACCGCGCGTCGAGCGCCAGAAGACGTCGAGCAGGCGCGACAGCTCCTCGCGCAGCTGCTTGCGATGGACGATGCGGTCGATGAATCCCTTCTCGAGCACGAACTCGGCTCGCTGGAATCCCGAGGGCAGATCTTCGCCGATGGTCTGCCGGATCACCCGCGCTCCGGCGAAGCCGACCAGGGCGCGCGGCTCGGCGAGGATCACGTCGCCGAGCGAAGCGTAGGAAGCGAGCACCCCGGCGGTCGAGGGATCGGTGAGCACGGAGATGAATGGCAGCCGTTCGCTCTGGAGCTGGGCCAGCAGCGCCGAGGTCTTCGCCATCTGCATCAGCGAGAGGATCCCTTCCTGCATGCGCGCGCCGCCGGTCGCCGACACCACGATCAGCGCGCGGCGTTCTTCGATCGCGGTCTCGATCGAGCGCGCCACCTTCTCACCCACCACCGATCCCATGCTGCCGCCCATGAAGAAGAAATCCATCAGCGTGATCGAGACCGGCTTCGCGCCCACGGTGCCGACGCCGGAGAGCGCGGCGTCCTTCATGCCGGTCTCCTGCTGCGCCAGCGCGAGCCGGTCGGGGTAGCGCATCTTGGCGTCGCGGAACTCGAGCGGATCGGCGGCTTCGAGGTCGGCGAATCGCTCGACGAAGGTGTCCGGATCGATCAGGTATTGAAGGTAGGTGCGGGCCGGCACGCGGAAGTGATGATCGCAGTGCGGGCAGGTCCAGAGATTCTGCTCGAGCACCGACTGGAAGAGTGGCTCGCCGCAGCTTTCGCACTTGGTCCACAGGCCCTCGGGAACTTCGGGCCGGACGGCCTTCTTCGAGGTCTTGATTCCCTTGCGTTCACGCTTGAGCCAGGACATTTCGTGGGTTCGATCTCCGGTCCCAACCGCGTCGGCCGGCCGCCGGTCAGGCGTCGGGCCGCCATTCTAGAATCAATGCATCCTCGCCATTGTCACGATAATACCCGCGCCGCAAGCCGGCCAGCCGGAAACCATATGCGCGGTAGAGCCACTGCGCGGTGTAGTTCGAGGCCCTTACTTCGAGCGACAGCCGCTCGATGCCGGACAGCCGCGCCTGATGGAGCAGGTCCTCGAGCAGGGCCCGCGCGACGCCACGACGCCGATAGCTCTCGGCCACCGCGAGATTGCCCAGATGACCTTCGCCGGGGCCCAGCCAGGCCATGGCATACCCGGCGAGGTGCCCTTCGATCTCGGCGATGCGCGCGTGCATCAGCGACTGCCCGAGCTCGCCGTGGAAGAACTCGTCGGTCCAGGGATCGGCGAACACGCGCCGCTCGATCTCGAGTACCGGGGTCACGTCGTCGTGGGTGAAGGGCCGGAGGATCAGGCCCTGTGCGGCCAGCGCGCGACGGCGCACGCGTTCCTCCGCCTGAGCCGGCCGGACGTACAGCGGACGCAACGGAGGACCGCCGTTCGCATGCTCTGGCGTGATCATGCCGCGCGCGGTGTCGGCGAGATCGAGTGCGGAGAGTCCGTCGTGGCGCCACTCCGGCGAGGTCGAGCCGGGAAGCGCCGCTTCGAGCGCGGCACGCTCGCGTCCGGCACCCGGTCCGACGAAGTGGACGGCCTGGCCGCGCAGCGCGGCCAGCGCCTCGCGCGCCCCGTCGATCGCGCCCGCCGCGTCCGTGACCCGCGGCGCCATCAGCACGCGCACATCGGAACCGCCGCGGCGAGGCGCCGTGGTTCGAAAGAATCCGGCGTAGACCTCGCGCCTTCCGGCCGGGACCAGGGGCACGATCAGCGCGACGCCGCGTGGTGACGGCGAGCCCGCCACCGCTCCGAACGCCAGCGCCTCGAGCGACGAGACACCGATCCGCCGCGCCCCGGAGGCCAGCGCCAGCGCTTCGGCGGTGGCGAGGCCGACGCGGACCCCGGTGAACGAGCCCGGACCGACGTCGGCCGCGATCCAGCCGAGGTCGAGCGGACGCCGGCCGGCGCGCTCCAGAGTCTGGTGCACCAGCGGCGACAGACGCCGGGTGTGGCCGTGGCCGACGTTCTCGACCGCGTGAGCCCGGGTTCCTGAGTCGTCGAGCACCGCCACCTCGACGTGCTCGGTCGCGCATTCGATCGCGAGGCCCGTCATCGAACGCGCTTCGCCTGTGAGGCTGCGATCAGGGTCATTTCGCCGCTTGCGCCTTCCACGCCGCAAGCAGCGCGAGCCCGCGCCCGGCCGACGCCCGCGCGGTGATCCGTCGCTCCAGCGGCGAGAGCACCTCGAAGCGCAGGCTCAGGGCCTCGGCACGGAACCGCGACGGCAGCTTCTCGCCCCATTCCACCGCCAGCACGCCGCGCTCGATCAGCTCGTCGAGCCCGAGACCTTCGGCCGCCCGTCCTTCGACGCGATAGAGATCGACGTGCAGCAGCGTCTTGCGTCCGGAATACTCGTTGACCAGCGTGAAGGTCGGGCTGCGGACGCGCGCCGCGGCGGCGATCCCGCGCGCGAGTCCCTCGACGAAGCGTGTCTTGCCCGCGCCGAGCGGACCCTCGAGCACGAGCACGTCCGCGACCTCGAGCGAGTCCGCGAGCGCCTCACCGAGCGCCGCGGTGGCCTCCGGCGACGAGGTGACGATGCGCGCCGCCTCCTCGGGAGCGCGCGAGGTCGCGGTCACGGCCGGCGCGGCTGCAGCGTCAGCAGCGGCAGGATCATCTCTTCGACCGAGATGCCGCCGTGCTGGAACGAATTCCGGTACTGGCGCTCGAACTCGTGATAACGCGTCGGATAGACGAAATAGAAATCCTCGCGCGCCAGAACGTAGGTCTTGTTCAGGCTCTCGGGCAGCGCGTACTCGCCCGGTCGCCGCACGATCACCGCCTGCTTGGCGTCGGTGTTGAGGTTGACGCCGTACTTGTAGCGCAGGTTGGTCGAGGTCTCGCGATTGCCGTAGACCAGCGCCGAGCGCTTCGCCAGCACCGAGCCGTGGTCGGTGGTGAGCACCACCGCGCAGTCCTGGGTCGAGAGCGCCTTCAGGATGTCGTAGAGCGGGCTGTGGATGAACCAGGCCTTCATCACGCTGCGGAACGCCGCCTCGTCGGGCGCGAGCTCCTGGAGGATCTCGCTCTCCGAGCGGCCGTGCGCGAGGATGTCGAGGAAGTTGAACACCATGCTGGTGAGCGGCACGCCGGCGAAGGAATTGATCTGTCGCCGGGTCTGTATCGCCTCGTCGGCGTCGTAGATCTTGAGGTACTTCGGCGCCGTGTCGGGCATCGCCTTCAGCCGCTCGAGCTGAAAGTCCAGCAGCTGGCGCTCGAAGCGATTCTTGGTGCGCTCGTCTTCGGTGGTCTCCTGCCACAGATCGGGATGACGCGCCTGCAACTGAGCCGGAAAGAGGCCGGCGAAGATCGCGTTGCGCGAGTAGGGCGTCGCGGTCGGCAGGATCGAGCAGTAATACTCGCGGCGGATCTCGAAGAATTCCTCGAGCAGCGGCTCCAGCGTGAACCACTGATCGAGCCGCATGCAGTCGATGATGATGAACACCACGCGCCGCCCTTCGCGGAGCTGCGGCACGATCGCGTGCTTCACGACGTCGATCGAGAGCAGCGGACGATCCTCCGCGCTCTTCACCCAGTGCGGATAGTGGTCCTCGATGTAGCGGCCGAACTCGATGTTGAGGCCGCGGCGAAAATCGGCGTGCGCCTGCTGGAGTCCGGCCTCGGGAGCGTCGTCGAGACGCACGTCCCAGCGCGCCACGTCGACGGCGAGATCCGACCAGCCGCTCCAGTCGAGCCGGCGGAGATCGAGGTTCTGCCAGCGCTGCATCTCGCCGACGTAGTCGCGCGCGCGCTGCGAGTCCTGGATCTTCTGGGTGTCGAACACCTTCTTGCAGGCGAGGAAGACCTGCGAGGGATTGACCGGCTTGATCAGGTAGTCGGTGATGCGCCGGCCGATCGCCTGGTTCATGAGCGATTCTTCTTCGCTCTTGGTGACCAGGATGACCGGCACCGCCAGCTCGCGGGTCTGGATCGCCTCCAGCGTTTCGAGCCCGCCCATGCCCGGCATCATCTCGTCGAGCAGGACGACGTCGAAGCGGTCGCGCTCGAGCTCGGACAGGGCGTCCTGCCCGTTCGGGACCGCTGTGACGTCGAAGCCCTTCTGCTCGAGAAACTTGATGTGCGGCCGGAGCAGGTCGATTTCGTCATCGGCCCACAGGATTCGTCGGCGGAGGTCGTCGGTCATGGGGTTTTCGGCCGGGATCTGGGAGAGCGGTACGTGGCGCACGCGCCCGGAGCGGCGCTTCGAGGCATCATACCCCGCAGTCTGACAGAACCGTCAAACTCAGGCGCTGGCGGCATCAACCCGGCTTCGGGGCACGTCCGGTGCGGCCCGGCCGGGCATCGACTTGCAACCCCGGAGCCGGGGCCGGCGTAGGATGCTCGTACCCCAAATCCGGAGGATGATCATGCGCCTGATCCCCGCTCTCGCGCTTGCCGCGATCGCCGCCTTCCCCGCCGCCCCCGCCCACGCCGATGACTGGAGCCGCGAGTTCCCGGTTCAAGGACGGCCGACCGTGAAGGTTGAAACCAATGATGGCCACGTCACGGTCGTGACCTGGGATCGCCCCCAGGTCGCGGTTCACATCACCACGCGTGGGTGGCAGATCGGACACCAGGTCGAGGTTGGCGCTCATCAGGTCGGGCAGGAGATCACGGTGACCGCGCACGTCCGGCCGATGATCGGAATCTTCTTCGGCACGCACGGCGTGAGGATCGACGTTCAGGTCCCAAGAAAATCGGATCTCAACGTGCACACCGGCGACGGCGGCGTGGAGGTCGCGCCGATGGAGGGCGCGGTGCGCGTGTGGACCGGCGACGGCTCGATCGAAGCCAGCGACGTCGATGGTCGCCTGGTGGCCTCGACCGGCGACGGCCACATCACGGTGCATGGCCGCTTCGATCACCTCGACCTTTCGAGCGGCGACGGCAGTGTCGAGGCCGACGCGGTCGCGGGCTCGGCGCTCGCCGGCGAATGGGATCTTCACACCGGCGACGGGAGCATGACGCTCCGCGTGCCGCAGACGCTCAAGGCCGATCTCGACGCCAGCACCGGCGATGGGCACATCACCGTCGACCTTCCGGTCGAGGTGCAGGGCGAGTGGCGCCCGCGGCGCGAGCTGCGCGGCACGCTGAACGGCGGGGGCCCGACGCTGCGTCTGCATTCGGGCGACGGCTCGATCCGGCTGGAGAAGATCTAGCGGCGCCTTACACCGGGAAGCTGATCACCATCGTCGTGCCCTGGCCGGGCACGCTCTGGCGGATCGCGAGCTTGCCGCCGTGGTAGTCCTGCACCACGCGGCGCACCAGCGCGAGGCCGAGCCCCCAGCCGCGTGAGCGCGTGGTGTATCCCGGCTCGAACGCGCGGCGCTGCTCCTCGCGCGTCATGCCGCGACCGTTGTCGCGGATCACGATGTCGACGCTCTCGCTCTCCGGCCTGAGCCCGACCTCGACGTCGACGCGGCCGGGTCGCTTGTCGATCGCCGACAGCGCGTTCGCGATCAGGTTCTCGACCGCCCACTCGAGCAACTCGGGATTGAGATTCACCGGCGGCACGTCCTCGTAGCGCTCGTGGATCTCGACGTCCCCTCCGCTCTTCGGCAGCCGCCGCCGCATGTAGTAGACGACGCGGCGCACGGTGGGCGTGACGTCCTGCGGCTGCAGCAGCGCGGCCGAGCCGATGTGACTGAAGCGCTGCGCCACCTTGTTGAGGCGCTCGACGTCGCGCTCCATCTCCTCCAGCGTTTCGACGAACTCCGCGCGCGGCACGCGGACGTCGCCGTCGCCCGGGATCCGACCGCGCAGGAGCTCGATCCATCCCATCAGCGACGACAGCGGCGTGCCGAGCTGATGCGCGGTCTCCTTCGCCATGCCGACCCAGATCGTGCGTTTTTCCGCGGTGCGGATGCTGGCGAGCCCGAGCAGCCCGAGCCCGAGCAGCAGCACCACGCCGCCGAGCGAGACCACCGGCATCCATCGCAGACGCTCCATCACCGGCGGCACGCCGAAATGGACGAAGCCGAGCGTGTCGCGCCCCGGGCTCTGCATCATCACGATCGGCTTGTTGTGCTTGTCCATGTCGGCCACGCGGCGGCGCACGAAGTTGACGCGCTCCTGGATCGCCGGCGCGACCGGACGCCCGAACGCGACGCTGTCGAGCGAGGGCGCGGGTACCAGCGCGGGATCGAGGTCGATCTCGCGCCAGGCGCGCGGCGTGCCCTGCTTGTCGGTGATGATGATGGGGTAGTCGATCCCGCCCATCATCTCGCTGAAGATCTGCTGCAGCACGGGATCGTGCGTGGCCGGCAGCGACGCCTGCGCGCAGAACTCGGCGAACACGCGCGACGTCGTCGCCACCTCGTGCGACAGGCGATTGATGATCTGCTGCGTGAACAGGAAGACCGCGAGGACGAGAATGATCGAGCCCGCGATCAGGCTCGCCTTGAGGAGCTGGGACCCCGAGAAGCGCGGGGCGGCGCTCATGGGAGCGGTCCGCTCACGTGCGTGGCGCGATCTCCTCGAGACCGCCGAGGTAGGGCTGGAGCGCGCGCGGAATCCTGACCGCGCCGCTCGCGGTCTGATGGTTCTCGAGCAGCGCGGCATAGGTTCGCGGCAGCGCCACGCCCGAGGCGTTCAGCGTGTGCGGGAACTCCGCCTTGGCCCCGGCCTCGCGGCGGAAGCGCAGATTCATGCGGCGTGCCTGGAAGTCCTCGAAGTTCGAGCACGACGAGCATTCGAGCCAGCTTCCGGTGCCGGGCGACCAGACCTCGAAGTCGTAGCACTTGGCGGCGGCGTAGCTGTGGTCTCCGCTGCAGAGCAGCTTGACGCGGTAGGGCAGCTCGAGCGCCTCGAAGATGTCGGCGACGTCGCGCGCCAGCGACTCGTGCTCCTCGTAGCTGCTCTCGGGCGGAACGATCTTCACCAGCTCGACCTTGTCGAACTGATGCACGCGCACCATGCCACGCGTCTCCTTGCCGTAGGTTCCGGCCTCGCGCCGGTACGAGGCGCAATACGCCGTGATCTTCGCCGGCACCATGCCCGGCTCGAGGATCTCGTCGCGATGGATGTTGGTGACCGGCACCTCGGCGGTCGGATTCAGGAACAGATCGTCCTCGCCGATCAGGTACATGTCGCCTTCGAGCTTCGGCAGCTGGCCGGTGCCGTAGAGACAGGCGCGGCGCACGACGTGCGGCGGCGACACCTCGCGATAGCCATGGCGCTCGACGTGAAAATCGAGCATGAACTGGATCAGCGCGCGCTCGAGCCGGGCGCCCATGCCGGTGAAGAGCAGGAAGCCCGAGCCGGCGATCTTGGCGGCGCGATCGAAATCGAGAAGACCGAGCGCTGTGGCGATGTCCCAGTGCGCGCGCGGCTCGAAGGCGAACTTCGGCTTCGCGCCCGAGCTCCGCACCTCGATGTTGTGCGCGGCGTCGTGGCCGGGCGGCACCGAGGCGTGCGGCAGGTTCGGAATCCAGCCCGCCAGAGCCTCGCTCTCCTCCTCCAGCGTCTTCAGCTCGGCGTCGAGCGACTTGATGCGATCGCCGACCGCGCGCATCGCGGTGATCTCCTGATCCGCGCTCTCACCGCGCTTCTTCTTCCCCGCGATCTCCTCGCTCGCCGCGTTGCGGCGCGCCTTCAGCTCCTCAGTCTCGTGGAGCAGCGCGAGCCTGCGCTCTTCGATCGCGTAGAAGCGGTTGAGGTCGACCGCCATGCCCTTCAGGGCAAGGCCGGCCTCGACCTTGTCGCGGTGATTACGAAGGAATTTGAGATCGAGCATGGATGGGAGCCGGCGGCCGTGCCGCGGTCAGGGTTGTTGCTGACGACGGGCCAGCTCGCGGGCCCTCGCGTACGCGGATCGCGCGTCCTCGTCCCGGCCGAGCTTCGCCAGCGCCATGCCGAGCCCATAGTAGGCGGCGGCATCGTCCGGTTTTTCGACCGCGGCCGCCGCGTAACGCCGCGCTGCCAGCCGGTAGTCGCCGGTGCGGAACGCCTGATTCCCGGCGTCGATCAGCGCCTGGCCGCGCACCGCCGGATCGAGCGCGGCCGCCTTCCCCGCGCCCGCCTCGGCGTGCGGCTTTCCGCACGCTCCGACCAGCCCGAGCATCAGCGCCACCACCGCCGCGCGCGCGAGCGCGCGGGCCCGGCGTGACGCGCGCACCCTACGCTCTGCCGGCGGAGCCGACAAGCCTCAGGCCTTGACCGCGCTCTTCTGACGCGCGGCCTTGCGCGCGGCGCGCGCACGGACCTTGCGCTCGGAACGCTTGCGCGGCACGGCGCGGGTGCGAGGCGAAGCGGCCTTGAGCGGCTTCTTCGCCGGCTTCGCGGCCGGCGCATCGGTCACTGGGGCCGCGGCCGGCGCGCTCATCGAGATTCCGAGCGAGCGCAGCAGTGAAGCCGCCTGCTCGGAGGGCTGAGCGCCGCGCGCGATCCACGCCACGACCTTGTCCTTGTGCACGACCAGCTCATAGGGCTGGCTGATCGGATTGTAGTGTCCCAGGATCTCGAGGAAGCGCCCGTCCCGCTGACGCCGCGAATCCGCCGCCACCATCCGATAGAAGGGCCGCTTCTTCGCGCCCGCCCGCATCAGGCGAATGACCACCGACATGACCGATTCCTCCACGTGTACCGCAGAGCGCGGGCATCGATCCCGCGCCGGTTGAATTCAGCGCAACTGTCCGCGCAGGGCGGCGAGCCCGCGCGGGCCCTTCTTGAAGCGCTTCATCAGGACTCGAGCCTGATCGAAGTCCTTCATCAGCCGGTTGACGTCGCTCACCGACGTTCCGCTCCCCGCCGCGATCCGCCGCCGGCGGCTTCCATCGATGACCCGGGGCGATCTCCGCTCGCGCCGCGTCATGCTCTGCATGATGGCCTCGTAGCGGCGCAGCCGGTCGAGGTCGGGCTTCGACTGCTCGATCGCGGCGCGATTGACGCCCGGCACCATTTTCATCAGGTCCTCGATCGGCCCCATCTTCTTCAGGCTCTGGAGCTGTTCGAGGAAATCTTCCAGCGTAAAGTCCGACTTCTTCAGCTTGTCGGCGAGGCGCGCCGCGTCTTCCTCGCGCACCGCGCCGCGCGCCTTCTCGACCAGGCCGACCACGTCGCCCATGCCGAGAATCCGCCCGGCCAGCCGGGCCGGATCAAAGGTCTCGAGCGCGTCCAGACCCTCTCCCACGCCGAGGAAGGCGATCGGACGTCCGGTCACCTGTCTCAGCGAGAGCGCCGCTCCACCGCGCGCGTCGCCGTCCATCTTGGTCAGCACGATGGCGTCGATGCCGATGCGCCCGGCGAAGGTCTCGCCGATCCGCACCGCTTCCTGACCCGTCATGCCATCCACCACCAGCAGCACCTGATGCGCCCTGCTCGCGCGCTTGAGCGCCGCGAGCTCGTCCATCATCGGCTCGTCGATCTGGAGCCGTCCGGCCGTGTCGAGCACCAGAAAATCGAATCCGCGCGACCGCGCCTGCTCGAGCGCGCTGGTCGCGATCGCGGCCGGCTCGAGCCCGGCGGGAGCGCGCCAGAACGTCGCGCCCGCGCGCACCGCCAACGTTTCGAGTTGATCGATCGCGGCCGGACGATAGACGTCCGCGCTCGCGAGCAGCACGCGCTTGCCGCGCCCTCCGAGCCACCGCGCCAGCTTTCCCGCGAACGTGGTCTTGCCCGAGCCCTGAAGGCCGGCGAGCAGGACGACGGTCGGCACGTGTGGCGAGCCGGCAAGCGTGTTCGGGGACTTCCCGAGCAGGCTTTCGAGCTCGTCCCGGACGATTCCCACGATGTGCTGTCCGGGGGTGAGACTCTTCAGTACGTCTTCGCCAACCGCCTTCTCTTCGACCCGCTGAACGAAGTCCCGGGCCACCGCGAGCTGGACGTCGGCTTCGAGCAGGGCTCGCCGGACATCGCGCAGGCTTTCCCGGATGTTGTCCGGGCTGAGCCGTCCCTGCCCGGTGAGATTTCGGACGATCCCCTGCAGGCGATCGCTAAGCGCTTCGAACACTGGGCCTTTCTACTGGCAAAGGCAGGCAATTTAGCATAGCGGACCGGGGGCGCGGAAGGTCCGACTTGACGATTCAGATCCAGGCACTCCGCCCGTGCTGGATCGTTTCGCCTTGGAACGATTGGCGATCAGCGAATCGCGGCGCGGAGCGCATCGAGCGCGGCGCGGGGGTCGGGCGCGTCGTAGATCGAGTGGCCGGCGACGAAGACCTCCGCTCCGGCGGCTCGGGCCTCGCGCGCCGTGGCCTCGGCGATGCCGCCATCGACCGCGATCAGGAACCGGGCCTGGCTCCGCTCACGCCAGGCTTTGGCGGCGGCGACCTTCGGCATCATGTCTCCCATGAAGCTCTGACCGCCGAACCCCGGTTCGACCGTCATGACCAGCAGGTTGTCGATCGCGGCGAGGAACGGCTCCGCGGCCGAGAGCGGCGTCTTAGGCTTGATCGCGAGCCCCGCCCGCGCTCCGCTCGCGTGAATCGCGTCGATCACCGAGCGCGGGTCGCGGCAGGCCTCGAGGTGCGCCGTGATCTGATCCGCCCCCGCTTCGCGAAACGCGCCGATCAACCGCTCCGGGTTCTCGATCATGAGGTGGACGTCGAGGAACGCCGGCGTCAGGCGCCGCGCCGCCGCCACGATCAGAGGTCCGAAGGTGAGATTCGGAACGAAGTGATTGTCCATCACGTCGCAATGCACCCAATCGCGCGCTGGGTCGGGAAGGGCGAGCGCCTCGGCGAGCCGGGAAAAGTCGGCGGAAAGAATCGACGGCGCGACGATCGGGGGCACGAGCGGCATCGTGCGGGTGGTCATTCGATCGACCACGCGGGCGCAAGATGCGGAAACGGGGTCGCGCGCGCCGTCACCGGATCAGCCGCCCCATTGCCTGCAGCGAGATCACGGCTTCGCGCGTGATCCTCGAGCCCGGCGCCGGGTCCTGG
>DATJEP010000051.1:0-7280 GCA_035496475.1 Candidatus Udaeobacter sp. | reverse complement strand
GTCCGTCGTCCGCATCTGTCCCCGCAGCTCCTCGACCGCCTCGGCCATCAGCCGGCAGTAGAGGTCGAAGCCGACCGCGCCGACGTGGCCGTGCTGCTCAGCGCCGAGCAGGTTGCCGGCGCCGCGGATCTCCATGTCCTTGAGCGCGATCTTGAAGCCGACACCGAGGTCGTCGAATTCTTCGATCACCCGCAGGCGCCGCTCGGCGTCCTCGGTGAGCACGCGCCGTGACGGCACCAGCAGATAGGCGTAGGCGCGGTGCGCCGCGCGTCCGACGCGGCCGCGCAGCTGGTAGAGCTGCGCGAGGCCGAGCGTGTCGGCTCGGTCGACGATCAGAGTGTTGACGCTGGGAATGTCGAGGCCCGATTCCACGATCATGGTCGACACCAGGACGTCCCAGCGCCGGTCCAGAAAGTCGAGCATCACCTTCTCGAGCTCGCGCTCGGCCATCTGGCCATGCGCGACCGCGACGCGCACCTGCGGGACCAGCTTCTGCAGCCCGAGTGCGACGTTGTGAATGGTCTCGACGCGGTTGTGGACGAAGAACACCTGCCCGCCGCGGTCGATCTCGCGCAGGATGGCGTCGGCGACGATTTCCTCGTCGAGCTCGAGGATCTCGGTATGGACCGGAAGCCGGTCCCGCGGCGGCGTTTCGATCACCGACATGTCGCGCGCCCCCGCCAGCGAGAGATTGAGCGTGCGCGGGATCGGCGTCGCCGTCATCGCGAGCACGTCGACCAGGCGCGTCATCTGCCGGATGCGCTCCTTCTGGGCCACGCCGAAGCGATGTTCCTCGTCGATGACGACGAGCCCGAGCCGCGGGAACGAAACGTCCTTCGACAGCATGCGGTGCGTTCCGATCAGGATGTCGACCTGGCCGTTCGCGAGCGCGGTCAGAGTCGCCTTCTGCTCCTTGGGCGTGCGGAAGCGCGACAGCACTTCGACCCGCACCGGAAAATCGGCGAGACGCTCTCGGAACGTCAGCAGGTGCTGCTGCGCGAGGATCGTGGTCGGTACCAGCACGGCCACCTGCTTGCCATCCTGCACCGCCTTGAACGCGGCGCGGATCGCGACTTCAGTCTTGCCGTAGCCGACGTCGCCGCAGATCAGGCGGTCCATCGGCTGGGCCGATTCCATGTCGTCGCGGACCTCGCCGATCGCCTTCAGCTGATCCGGAGTCTCTTCATAGGGGAACGACGCCTCAAGCTCGCGTTGCCACACCGTGTCGGGCTTGAACGCGTGCCCCTCGAGCGCGCGCCGCGCGGCGTAGGTGCGGATCAGGTTCTCCGCCATGTCCTGGATCGCCTTCTTCGCGCGCGCCTTGGTCTTCGCCCACGCGGTCGAGCCGAGGCGATGCAGCGACGGCTTCGCGCCTTCGCCGGCGGCGTAGCGCGACACCAGCGCGAGCTGCTGCACCGGGACGAACAGGCGGTCCTTCTCGGCGTAGGCGATCTCGATGCAGTCGGTCTCCTGTCCTCCGAGCGTGAGGCGCTGCATGCCGCGATAGACGCCGATGCCGTGATCTTCGTGCACCACGAAGTCCCCGACCCGCAACGCCGACAGCTCGGCGATCGAGAGCCCGCCGGTCTTCTTCAGCCGGCGCCGCCGGCGGCGATAGCGCGCGAAGATCTCGTGATCGGTCAGCACCGCGAGGCCGGCGTCCGGCACCGTGAATCCGGCGGAGACGAGACCGATGCCGAGCGTCGCGCCGTCGTCGCCGAGCATCTCGCGCAGGCGATCGCGCTGGCCGGCGTTGTCGCACAGGATCACCGGCAGGAGGTCCCGGGCCATCAGCTCGGCGACGTGATTGCGCAGGCGCTCCATCGAGCGCTGCAGCGGCTCGGCCGGCATGCAGTTCACGAACAGAGTCCCGGCGTAGCGTTTTTCTTCCTGCGCCTCGCGAACCGCGCCGAGCCAGTCGGCGCCCGGACGCTCGCGCTGCATCCGCTCGATCGTCGAGCCGGGAAGGTAGAGCGCCGAAGGCGGCGAAAGCCGCGCGTAATGCTCGCGCGCCTCGTCGAAGCCGCGCTCGACCAGCCGTTCGAGCTCCGCGGCGCGTTCCTTGAGCGCGCCCGGATCATCGAAGATCACGATCGTGTCCTCCGGCAGGTAGTCGAGCAGCGAGCCCTGCGCGGGGTCGTAGTGGGACGCGAATCGCTCCATCCCCTCATGAAAGAGCGGCCCGACCGGCTCGCCGCTGATTCCACGATCCCTCGAGGTCCGATCGCCATTGCCCGCGGACGCGTCCTCGCCGTCGCGCTCGGCCTCGCGCAGGCGAGCCATCACGCTCTCGACCTCGCCCTCCTCGACCACGATTTCGTAGCGCGGCAGCAGCGTCGCCGCCCCGAGCTGCTCCAGCGAGCGCTGGGTGGTGGGATCGAAGCGGCGGAGCGACACCAGGGTGTCGCCGTCGAATTCGAGGCGCAGCGGATCGGCGCTGGAGGCGGGCCAGACGTCGAGGATGCCGCCGCGCCGCGCGAAGTGGCCCACCGCCTCGACCTCGGGAAGCCGCTCGTAGCCGAGGAAGACGAGCCGCGTCATCAGACGCCCGGGGTCGAGTTCCTGACCGACGCCGATCCGCGCGATCGCGCGCGCGAGCCGTTCCGGCGCGGGAACGCGCTGGAGGAGCCCGCGTGCGGTGGTGAGGACGACACCCGCCGGAGGCGCGTCGTTCGCGGACAGGCGGGCCAGTGTCTCGAGGCGCGCGGCGGTGATCGCGGGGTGCGGCGAGGAGGCGTCGTAGGGGAGCTGGTCGGGCTCGGGAAACGCCAGCGTGCGGCCGGCGCCGCAGAAGTATTCGAGATCGTCGCGCGCTTCCTCGAATGCCTCACCGTGACCGACGACATAGAGCACGAGCTTCGTTCTCGCGCGCTCGAGCCACGCCGCCATCCATGCGCGCGCCGATCCGGTCAGGCCGCGCAGCGCCACGCGCCGCGGCAGCTCGGCGCCGTCGTTCCGGCCGGTCCGCCCCTCCAGGAACGACAGCAACTCGCGGGCCTCGGGGATTTCTCCCGCGCGCGTGACCACGCGCTCCGCCAGATCGTCGGTCAGCCAGGTCTCGGTCATGCTCGGATCTTCGATGCTCCGCCGCTACCGCGAGCCCCAATACGAAAAGCCGCCGCGGACGTTCCGCGGCGGGTTGCAGGTGTTCGGGCGGCAAGGCGCGCGCTGCGCGCGCCCGGCCTTCGCCGTTCGTGATCCACGGCGCGGCGAGCCTAGCACGTTGCGCCCGCGCGCGTGCTTCGGCACACTGCCGGCGAACCTCGGATGGATGGGATGCGCCCCCGTATCGAACCGGAGGAGACCATGAAAGGAATCGCGCTGTCCGCAGCGCTCGCGCTCGCGGTCCTGCTCGTGGGAATCGCCGAAGCAAAATCGCGCACTCCGATGCAGCGATCGCCCCAGCGCAAGACGGCGGTCGAGGGAAGCCGCGAAGTGCCCTCCGGGTGCTGCATCAAGGACGTGGACACCGACGGCGACGGTGTGGCCGACCGTCTCGACCGCTGCCCCAACACACCGCCCGGCTGTCACGTGGATGACTACGGATGTCCGTGGGACTCCGATCAGGATGGCGTCTGTGACGGGCTCGATCAGTGTCCCGACACGCCGCTCGGATCGAAGGTCGACCGCCGCGGCTGCGATGCCGCGCAGCTCGCCGCGCGCGGGCTGCCCCGCGCCGAGGCGCCGGAGAGCCGTTCGACGCCTCCCGCCGCCGCGCCCGCGCCGAAGACCACCGCGCCCCAGAGCGAAGTCGAGCGCAAGCTGATCGCGACCGGAGAGATCCGGCTCGAGAACGTCTACTTCGACACCGACAAGGCGACGCTCCTGCCGGAGTCGGAATCGTCGCTCGATGAGGCCGGCCAGGTGCTGGAGAAATTCTCGGGACTCAGGATCGAGGTGCAGGGTCACACCGACACGCGCGGCACCGCGAAGCACAATCAGAGGCTCAGCCAGGCGCGGGCGGAAACCGTCCGAGACTACCTGTCCTCGCACTTCCATCTCGATCCTTCGAATCTGATCGCCCGCGGCTATGGCGAGAGCAGGCCCGAGGTGAAGGAGAAGAACGACGAGGATCGCCACCGCAACCGCCGGGTCGTGCTGAAGGTGCTGAACCCCGACGCGCTGCCGCGAGGCATCGAGGTCAAGAACTAGACCGAGCCGGTTGCCTGGCAGGTTCCATCCCGATCCGCGCGAGGATCATCTCGGCCGCGAGCAGCAGCAGCGCGAGCAGGACCATCTCGCGCCACAACTCGCGGCCGTAGCGCGCTTCGCGCACGCGCCGCGCCAGATCGGCGCCCGGCTCGAGCACGCGCACGCGCCCGGCGGGAAAGAGGCGCGCGATCGCCGCGGGCGCGACAGCGGCGAGATCGCTCTCCCTGGGATCGGGATTCACCGCGAAGACCGATCTCAACTTTCCGTCCTGGATCACGCGGTAGATCCCGGGGCGCTCGAGCGGCGCCGAGACCAGCCGGAGGCCGCCTTCGGACGACAGCTCGGAAGGGACTTCGTGCCCTTCCAGATCGAGCACGCGCCAGACGCCGGTCGAGGCCGGCGCGCGATAGCGGTCGCCGGGCGCGAGCCATCCCGACGCGCTGCCGCGCCCCAGCACTTTCACGCACTGATGCACCAGCGGCAGGAACGCTCCGCTGACCGGGAAATCCGTGGCCGCGGCATCGAGCGTGGCGTTGAGCACCAGCGCGTGCGGCGCCTCGATCAGCGCGGGGTGCGCGCGATCGAATTCGAGCAGCACGCGCCCGCGTCCGCGATCGAGCGTGCGCGCCGAGGTGAAGCGAGCGCTCGAGAACGCATCGCCCGGCCGCGCCGTGAATCCCGCCAGCGCCGGATGTCCGGTGGCGGCCACACGCAGACGCCACGCGCTCCCCGCCGGCGCCGACTCCAGACCGCCGAGCGCGCCGATGCCGAGCTCGCGCAGCAGCGAGCCGTTCCAGAACGAGGGATCGGAGTGCGGGCCGAGCGAGAGGAAGAGCGCTCCTCCCGCCCGCCAGAAGTCCAGTACCGCCTGAAGCTCCGGTGGGCTGAGCCGGTCGACGTCGTGGATCACGATCACGTCGGCCTCGCGGGCGCGCTTGTCGAGCCCGGTCGCATCCACCGCTTCGACGCTGAGACCGGATGCCGGGGAGCCGGCTTCGAGCGCGAGCCGGAGCGGCGAGGGGCCGCGGTCCTCGCGCAGCATCACGCGCAGCGTCGCCGCGCGGCCCGACGAGAAATAGCGGACGTTGTCGAGCGGCAGCACGTCGTCCGGAATCATCGCCTCGCCTCCGCCTTCGGGCAGCCGCGCGAGCGGAACCAGCGCGGTGGCGCGGCCGCGGGCGGCGAGATTCAGAAAGCCGCGGCCGAGCTCGGCGCCGGCCGCGGCCGCGGCGCCCTCGGCGCGCCCCGAGCCTTCGAGGTCGCGGGCGCGGACCGCGAGATCGCCCGGCGAGGCGTCGAACGAAGCGCCCTCGATCGAGAGCGCCGCGCCGCTCCCGGTCGGCGCCAGCACCGCATCGGTGAGCGCGGCGTTGGCGCGGGCGCGCGGGGCGAGCGGCAGGAGGTAGACGCGCACGTCCTGCCAGGGACCCTCGGGACGCCGGATCGCGCCCGAATCCGGAAAGCCGGCAGCCTGGAAATCGGAAATCCAGAACAGCTCGCGGTTCAGCGCGTGCGACTCGCCAAGCGCGCGTGCCGCGAACGACAGCGCCTGCGCGTGATCGGTGGCGGCGGCCCCCGGCTCGAGCGCGCGCACGGCGGCGCGGAGGCGCGGCAGATCGCTGCTCGGCCGCGACGTCAGCGGCCGCGGGGCACGATCATACGGAACCAGCAGCAGCTCGTCCGAAGGTCCGAGCGTCGAGAGCAGGTCCTCGGCGGCGCGCCGCGCGACCGCGCCGAGCGAGGCTTCCGATCCGGACGAGCCCGGCGCGATCTCCGAGGGTGCCGCCGCGGCCTGCATGCTGCCGCTGACGTCGACCAGCGCGACCATGGTGGTCGCCGCCGGCACCTTCCATCCGACGCTGCCCTTCAGCGCCGGCCGCGCCATCGCGAGCGCGATCGCGGCGATCGCCAGGGTGCGGAGCAGCAGCAGCAGCCACTGCTTGAGCCTCAGGCGGCGGATCTCGCTCTGATGCACCTCGGTGAGGAATTCGAGCGAGGGGAACTTCACCTCACGCGGCCGCCGCCGGGTGAAGAGATGGATCAGGATCGGAATCGCGGCCGCGGCGAGACCGAAGAGGAAGAGCGGATTCAGAAAGCTCATCGCGGAACCTCGATGAAGCGCTTGAGGCCCTCATTCCAGATTTCGATTCCGGTCACCGGATGGATCTCCCATCCGGTCAGCCTCTGGCCGGGATGGCCGGCGCCGTGCCACGGCGCGTCGTACTGCCAGTCGTAGAGCAGCCAGCCGCTGATCCGGACCCGGTTCATTCCGAACGGCCACGGCGTGACGTCGCCGACCTTCGGCCGCAACCGCTCCATCAACGCGGCATAGCTCCATCCCGACGTGCCCGGACGCGAATCGGTTCGCGCCCGGACGCCCGGCGTGATCTCCGCCGAGACGTACGCGGTATCCCACTGCCCGGGCGCGACCGGATTCGCCACCAGCTCGAGATGGAAGTCACCGTCGTTGGCGCGCAGCACGTGCTGGACGTAGCCCTCGAGCGACACCCCGCGCCGCTCGATCGCCGAGTACTCCCCGACCGGTCGGAGGTGCGGCAGCGCGATCATCGAATCGAACGTGACCGGCTCCACCGCCGTCGGAGGATCCACGCGCTCCTTCATCTCGCGCAGATGGGAGGATTCGAGCGACACGAACGGACCCTCGCCGAGAACGTGGAGGAAGGCCAGCAGCGCCGCGGCTCCGAGCACGAGCGCCAGAACCGCGGTGACGCGCAGGATCACAGCAGCTTCACCCGCTTCTCCAGGTAGGCGAGGAGCGCCTGATCGAACGGCGTCCGCGTGTCGAGCGGAACGTAATCGATGCGCTGTTCCCGGCACTGACGCCGGTACTGCTCGGTCCACGCCGTGAACCGCGCGCGATAGCGCCGCGCGATCTCCCACGGCTCGGTCGTGAGCCGCTCTCCGCTCTCGAGGTCGACGAACGTCGCGGTGTCGGTGTACGGAAACTCGATCTCGTCGGGATCGAGCACGTGGAACACCACCACCTCGTGCCGGCGGTGACGGAAATGCTGGAGGCCCTGCAGCACGTCGGCGGGCTTGTCCATGAGATCCGAGAGAATGACGATGAGGCCGCGGCGCTTGATGCGCTCGGCGAGCCCGTGCAGCGC
>DATJEP010000050.1:0-25859 GCA_035496475.1 Candidatus Udaeobacter sp. | reverse complement strand
AGCCCGCGCCGAGGAAGAGCAGCGCCTTGAAGAACGCGTGTGTCATGAGGTGGAAGATGCCGGCCGAGAACGCGCCGACGCCGAGCGCCATGAACATGTAGCCGAGCTGGCTCACCGTCGAGTACGCCAGCACGCGCTTGATGTCGTTCTGCGCCACGCCGATCGTGGCGGCGAAGATCGCCGTCGCGGCGCCGATCACGGCCACGACTTCGAGCGAGATGGGCGCGAGCTGGAACAGCACGTGGCAGCGCGCGACCATGTAGACGCCGGCGGTCACCATGGTGGCGGCGTGGATCAGCGCCGAGACCGGCGTCGGACCCTCCATGGCGTCCGGAAGCCAGACGTAGAGAGGAATCTGCGCGCTCTTGCCGGTGGCGCCGAGGAAGAGCAGCAGCGTCGCGAGCGTGATCGCGAAGCCGGCCGGCGGGAACACGTGCGGTGCGACGGCGAACACGCGGTGGTAGTCCACGCTGCCGGTGAAAACGAACAGCATGAAGATGCCGAGCAGGAAACCCCAGTCGCCGATCCGGTTGACGACGAACGCCTTCTTCCCCGCCGCCGCCGCGGAGGGCCGCTCGTACCAGAATCCGATGAGCAGGTACGAGCAGAGCCCGACGCCTTCCCAGCCGACGAACATCTCGAGGAAGTTGTCGGCGAGGACGAGCGTGAGCATCGCGAACATGAAGAGGTTGAGATAGAGGAAGAAGCGCCGGAACGAGCGATCGTGCGCCATGTAGCCGACCGAATAGACGTGGATCAGGAATCCCACGCCGGTCACGACCAGGATCATCACCGCCGACAGGGGATCGAGCAGATACGAGACGCGCGCGGAGAAGTCGCCGACCTGGAACCAGGTATAGAGCGTCTCGACCATCGAGCGGCTCTCGGCCGGCATCGAGGCCAGCTTCAGCACCGCGCGCAGCGCGAAGCCGAACGCCGCGAACACCGACCCGCACGCGAGCCACGCGGTGCCGCGGCGCCCGAGGCGGTCGCCGATCAGCAGATTCAGCGCGACCGCGGCGAGCGGCAGCGCGGGAATGATCGCGAGATACGGCAGGTTCAAGCGCCTAGCCCTTCAGCAGGTTCACTTCGTCCACGAACACCGTCTCGCGGAGCCGGAACAGGTTCACGATGATGGCGAGCCCGACCGCGACCTCGGCGGCGGCGACCGTCATCACGAAGAACACGAAGATCTGGCCGTCGAGCGACTGCATCTGCCGGCCGAACGCCACGAACGCGAGGTTGGCGGCGTTCAGCATCAGCTCGATCGACATGAAGATGATGAGCGCGTTGCGGCGCACCAGAACGCCCACGACACCGATGATGAAGATCACGGCACTGAGCGCCAGCGTCCAGGACAGCGGGATCTCGTTCATTCGTCCTCTCCGGCGCCGGGAGCCGAGGGCGGCGTCGCACGGCCCTTGCCGATGACGATCACGCCGACCATGGCGACGAGCAGCAGCAGCGACGTGATCTCGAATGGGAAGAGATAGCGCGTGTAGAGCGCCTGGCCGATCGCCTGCGTATTGCCCTGCGTCATCTCGTAGGCGCCGGTGACGGGTCCCGGCTGCGAATGCCGCGCCGCCAGCGCCACCGCTTCGGCAAGCAGCACCGCGCCCGCGACCCATCCGAGCCCGCGGCGCACCGCGGTCGGAACGCCGCTCTCCACGTCGTGCGGCAGGTTCAGGTACATGATCACGAACAGGAACAGCACCATGATCGCGCCGGCGTAGACGATCACCTGCACCATGCCGACGAACTCGGCGCGCAGCATCAGGTAGATCCCGGCCAGCGAGCAGAACGCCAGCACCAGGAAGAGCGCACTCGTCACCGGATGGCGGTGCAGGATCACGAGCAGGCTCGAGACCAGCAGCGTCGCGGCGAACGCGGCGAACAGGTAGATCATGGCGCCGGCATTCCGGTGATCTGGAGCGCGATCGCGGTCACGACGATGTTGAGCAGCGAGATCGGAAGCAGGATCTTCCAGCCGAGATTCATGAGCTGGTCGTAGCGCAGGCGCGGATAGGTCCAGCGGATCCAGATGAAGAAGAAAAGCAGGACCGCGAGCTTGAGCCCAAACCAGACGAGGCCGAGCGACTGCGGCCCGGGGCCGTTCCAGCCGCCGAGGAACAGCGTGACCGCGATGCAGGAGATCGCGATCACGTTCATGAATTCGCCGAGGAAGAAGAGCCCGAACTTCATGCTCGAGTACTCGGTGTGGAACCCGGCCACCAGCTCGCCCTCGGCCTCCGGAAGGTCGAACGGCGCCCGGTTGGTCTCGGCCAGCGCGGTGATCATGAAGATGATGAACGCGAGCGGCTGCAGCACGACAAACCACACCTTCTGCTGCGCGTGCACGATGTCGACCAGCGACAGTGATCCGGCGAGGAGCAGGACGCCGACGGTCGAGAGCCCCATCGCCAGCTCGTACGAGATCATCTGCGCCGAAGAGCGCAGGCCGCCGAGCAGCGCGTACTTGTTGTTCGAGGCCCAGCCGCCGAGCGTGATGGCGTAGACGCCGAGGCTCGACATGCCGAGGAAGATCAGGAGTCCCACGTTGACGTCGGCGCCGACCAGCGCCGGGCCCGGCCCGAACGGGATCACCGCGAACGTGACCAGCGCCGGGATCACCGCCAGCATCGGCGCGATGACGAAGATCACCTTGCTCGCGCCCGCCGGCATGAACTCCTCCTTGAAGAAGAGCTTCAGCACGTCGGCGATCGGCTGCAGCAGGCCGAGCGGGCCGACGCGATTCGGCCCGGTGCGCGCCTGCATGTGCCCCGCGATCTTGCGCTCGGCGTAGATCATGTAGGAGACGAGGCCGAGCATGCCGTTCAGGATGATGCCGACCTTGACCACGGCCCAGAACACGAGCTGGAAGGTCGGATCGTTCCAGACGGCGGCCAGCACGATCTAGGCTCCCACCGGAAGCGCCGAGCGGCGCACCTGAACACGGAGCCCGGCGGCGCCCGGCGCGCCGAGGCGGTTGAGATGGACGCCGCGCTGCGCGTAGGGAACGAACACGCTCCCCGGCGGCACCGCGTCATCGAGCGCCGCCATGATCGAGATCGAGCCGGCCGGCGTCGCGATCTCGATCCGCTCTCCCGCGCCGATGCCGAGCCGCTGCGCTTCGTCGGGGTGCAGCCACGCGCGCGATTCCTTCGCGAGCCTGGTCAGGGTCTCGCTCCGGTGGCTGAGCGTGCCCTGGAGGAACAGCGTGCCGCCCGAGAGCAGCGCGAGGCCGTCGGCGTGGGCCGGCGCCATGGGCGCGGCCCAAGGCGCGCCATCCAGAGCGGCGGTAACTGGAGTCGCCGTGGACCAGAGGTGCCCGTCGGGAATCAGCTGGGCGATGCTCGTGCCCTGGATCCCGGGAACGAGCCGGGCGATCTCGCGGAAGATGTCCTCGGCCGATCGATAGGACCACTTCGCGCCGAGTGACCGGCCCACCGCCTGAATGATCTCCCAGTCGGCGCGCGTTCCGCGCCGCGGCGAGAACGCCCGCGCCACGCGCTGCAGACGGCGCTCGCAGTTCACCGCCACGCCTTCCTTCTCGGCGAAGGCGGAGGCCGGGAAGACGACGTGGGCGCGCTTCGCGGTATCGGTGAGGAAGAGCTCGTTGACGATCACGATCTCGCAGCGCTCGAGCGCGCGCTCGGCCAGCGCGCGATCGGGCGCGCTCGCGAGCCATTCGTCGGAGGCGATCCACAGCGCCTTGATCCTGCCCTCGGCGGCCGCGGCGAGGATCTCGGGCGCGGAGAGGCCGGACGGAAGATCGAGCGTCGCGCCCCACTGCTGCTCGAACGGCTTCCGGGCCTCGGCGTCGGCGGGATCGACGTAGCCCGGCAGCCGGTCGGGCACGAGGCCCATGTCGAGCGCGCCCTGGCTGTTGTGCTGCGGTCCGAGGTACATCACGAAGGATCGCTCGGGCGTGATCGCGCCGAGCGCCCAGCCGAGGCTCTCGATCGCGGCGAGCAGCTTCGCCGCCTCAGGATGCTCGGCGATCGCGCGTCCGAACAGCAACGCCTTCCGCGGCGCATCCTTGAAGCGCTGGACCGCGGCTCGCACGTCCTTCGCGGCGACGCCGTTCGCCTTCTCCGCCTGCTCGGGCGTCCAGCCGGATAGCGCGCCGCGCAGCTTCTCGAGCGACGATGCGACGTCGGCGGGCAATCCCGCCGGCACGCCGGATTCGAGCGCGGCCGCGGTGAGCGAATGGATGAGCGCGAGCTCGGCGCCGGGGCGCACCGCCAGCCAGTGGCCGCGGAACTTCTCCCCCGCGAGCTTGACGCGGCGCGGATGCGCGACGGTGACGTGCAGGCCGGCCTGGTGCTGGCCGCGGATGATCACCGCCTGCGTGTAGGGCGCCTCGCCGCGCAGATCCTCGCCGAGGATCAGCACCTCGGACGCCTTTCCGAGCTGATCGAGCGTGATCGACGGCCGGCCTCCGCCCGTGGCCGCGAGAATCGCGGCGCCGGGAACGCGCGAGGTGAAGCGCGTGCGCGCGTCGATGTTCGGCGTGCCGAGCACCGCGCGCGCCAGCTTCTGGAACAGATACTGCTCCTCCAGATTCAGTTTCTCGCCGCCGAGGAACGCGATCGAGCCGGGGCCGTGCGCGGCCGCGATCTCGCGCAGGCGCGCCGCGGCATAGGTGACCGCCTCGTCGAATCCAGCCGGCGACAGCTCGCCTCCGACGCGCAGCAGCGGCGCGCTCAGGCGATCGGTGCGATTGACGTAGTCGTAGCCGAAGCGCCCGCGCGCGCAGAGATACTCCTGATTCACGCCGCGGTATTCGGTGCCGCGCGCGCGCAGGATCTCCATGCCGCGGACGCCGAGCCGCACCGAGCAGCCGTTCGAACAGTACGGGCACACGGTGATGTGCTGCCGGAGATCCCAGGGCCGCGCCTTGAATCGATAGGGCAGCGCGGTCAGCGCGCCGACCGGGCAGACCTCGATGCAGTTGCCGCACTGCTCGCACTCGAGCGGCTGCCGATTGAACGAGGAGATCTCGGTGAGGTAGCCGCGTTGATGCGCGGTCAGGGCGTCGTCGCCCATGATCTCGTCGCAGTAGCGCACGCAGCGCATGCAGACGATGCAGCGGTTCGCTTCCTTCTTGACGATCGGCCCCAGATTCTCGGAGACGAACGTGCGCTTGGCGTCCGCCATGCGCGAGAAGTCGGCGCCGAACGCGAACGCCAGGTCTTGAAGCTGACACTCGCCGCCCTCGTCGCACACCGGACAGTCGAGCGGATGGTTGACGAGCAGGAACTCCATCACGCCCTTCCTCGCCTTGACCGCCTCGGGCGAGGTGGTGCGGATGTGCATGCCGTCCTGGACCGGAGTGGTGCACGCGGTCTGAGGCTTCGGCATCCACGCGATTACGGGCGCGCCATCGGGACCCATCACCGGCTGACGGTCGGGCCCGCGCTTCGGCATGCCGACCTCGACCACGCAGATGCGGCACGCGCCGAGCGGCGGAAGCTTGGCGTGCGAGCAGAAGATCGGGATGTGGACGTCGTTGAGACGCGCGGCGTCGGTGATCAGGATCCCTGCCGGCACCGACAGCTCGCGATCGTCCAGCGTGATCTTGACGGTCGCGCTCACGCGTGCACCTCCACCGCACGCGCCGGCATCGAGTCGCGGCGCCGGTTCACGCGGCAGCCACGGTGCGTGACGTGATCTTCGAATTCGGCGCTGAAGTGCTTGATCGCGCCCTGTACCGGCATCGCCGCCGCGTCGCCGAGCGCGCAGAACGACTTGCCGAGGATGTTGTCCGCGAGATCGAGCAGGAGGCCGATGTCCTCGCTCGTGCCCCTGCCGTGCTCGAGCCGCTCCAGCACCTCGCTCATCCAGTACGTGCCCTCGCGGCACGGCGTGCACTTGCCGCAGGATTCGTGCTCGTAGAAGCGCGTGATGTTCCACAGCGCGTCGACGATGCAGGTGCCCTCGTCGATCACGATCACGCCGCCCGAGCCGAGGTAGGTGCCGACCGCGTTCATCGATTCGTAGTCGAGCCCTGTGTCGAGCTGCGAGGCGGGGATCAGCGGCACCGACGAGCCGCCGGGGATGACCGCCTTCACCTTCATGCCGTCGCGCATGCCGCCGCACTGCTCGTCGATCAGGCGGCGGAGCGGAAGGCCCATCGCGATCTCGTAGTTGCCCGGCCGCTTCACCGGGCCCGACACGCTGAGGATCTTGGTGCCCGGGCTCTTCTCGGTCCCCCACTGGCGGAACCACTGCGCCCCGTGGTTCAGGATGTGCGGCACGTTCATCAGCGTCTCGGTGTTGTTCACCACCGTCGGGCTGGCGTAGAGCCCTTCGACCGCCGGGAACGGCGGCTTCAGCCGCGGCTGGCCGCGATAGCCTTCGAGCGATGACAGCAGAGCGGTCTCTTCGCCGCAGATGTAGGCGCCCGCGCCGAGGTGGGTGTGCAGCTCGAACGCGAAGTCGGCGCCGGCCACGCGCGATCCGAGGAAGCCGGCGGCGCGCGCCTCGTCGATCGCGCGGCCCAGGATCCGCTCAATGTATTCGAATTCGCCGCGCAGATAGAGGTAGCCGACGTGCGAGCCGATCGCGTAGCCGGCGAGGATCATCCCCTCGATCAGCAGGTGGGGATTCTTCTCCATCAGCTCGCGATCCTTGAACGTGCCGGGCTCGCTCTCGTCGGCGTTGCAGACGATGTACTTCTGCTTCGGCGAGTCCTTGGGAACAAAGCTCCACTTGAGACCGGTCGGGAATCCGGCGCCGCCGCGACCGCGCAGGCCGGATTGCTTCACGATCTCGATGCACTCGTCGGGCGACTTCTTCCCGATCACCGCGCCGAGCGCCTGGTAGCCGCCGCCCTTCCGGTAGACGTCGATCCCGGTCAGCCCGGGCGTGTCGATGTCCTTGAAGAGCAGCGGTCCGCGCTCGCGGCCCTGGGATTCAGGCGTCACTTGAGCGTCTCCAGCAGCCGGTCCACCTTCGCCTCGTCGAGATCCTCGTGGTAGTCGAAGCCGACCTGCATACACGGCGCGCCGCCGCACGCGGCCAGGCACTCGACGCGGCGCAGCGTGAAGCGGCCGTCGGGCGTGGTCTCACCGTGTCCAACACCGAGCGTGTTCTCGAGGTGCCGGAACAGGCGATCCGCGCCCATCAGCGAGCACGACAGCGTCATGCACACCTGGAGCTCGTGCCGCCCGATCGGCTCGAGATGGAACATGGTGTAGAACGTGGCGATGCCGAACACTTCGGGCTCCGGAATCTCGGTCACCTTGGCGGCGTAGCGAAGCGCGGCGGGCGGAAGCCAGCCGATCTCGCGCTGCAGCACCCACAGGACCGGCAGGATCGCCGAGCGCCGGTTGGGGTAGCGCGCGAACGATCTCTCGATTTCGGCGCGCGCGCGATCGGACACGCGCAGCGGCTCGAGCGATGCGACCGGGACCGTCGCGCTCATCGATCCACCTCGCCGAGCACGATGTCGATGCTGCCGATCGCCGCGATCACGTCGGCGACCAGCTCGCCCTCGACCATCGTGGGCAGGCACTGAAGATTCACGAACGACGGCGAGCGCACCTTCATGCGCCAGGGACGCGGCGTGCCGTCGGAGACGAAATAGAAGCCCAGCTCGCCCTTCGGCGCCTCGATCGCTTGATAGGCCTCGCCCGCCGGTGGGAAGAACCCGTGCGCGACGATCTTGAAGTGATGGATCAGCGCTTCCATCGACGTCTTCACTTCTTCCTTGGGCGGCAGCACGTACTTGAAGTCGCGCAGTCGGTATTCGCCCTGCTCGCCCAGCTCACGGATCCGCTGGACCGCCTGCGCCGCGATGCGGGTGGACTGCCGCATCTCCTGAACGCGCACCTGATAGCGGTCGTACGCGTCGCCGTTCGCGCCCACCGGCACCTCGAAGTCGTAGCTCTCATAGCCGCTGTAGGGCTGGGCCTTCCTCAGGTCCCAGGGAACGCCCGAGCCGCGCAGCATCGGGCCCGTGGCGCCGAGCGCGATGGCGTCGCGCTGCGCCAGCCGTGCCACGCCGCGCGTGCGCGCGAGCCAGATCGGGTTCTTCGACAGCAGCTTCTCGTACTCGTCGACGTGCGCCGGCATCTCGTCGACGAACTTCTGGCAGCGGTCGAGCAATCCCTCGGGGATGTCCATCGCGAGACCGCCGACGCGGAAATACGAGGCGGTCATGCGCGCGCCGGACACCTGGTCGTAGATCGACAGCACTTTTTCGCGCTCGCGGAAGCAGTACCAGAACACCGTCATCGCGCCGATGTCGATGGCGTGAGTGCCGAGCCAGACGCAGTGCGCGCTGATGCGCGACAGCTCGGTGAGGAGCACGCGGATCGCCTGGACGCGCGCCGGAACGGTGATGCCGAGCAGCTTCTCGGCGGACAGGCAGAGCGCCAGGTTGTTGCTGAGCGGCGCCAGGTAATCCATGCGATCGGTCTGCGGGATCGATTGGGTGTAGGTCTTGTACTCGGCCTGCTTCTCCATTCCGGTGTGGAGATAGCCGACGATCGGCTTGCACTTCACCACCGTCTCGCCGTCGAGCTCGAGCGCGACGCGCAGCACACCATGGGTCGAAGGGTGCTGCGGACCCATGTTCAGCGTCATGGTCTCACTGCGCACGGTACTTCACCTTCTTCGGCTTCAGCCGCGTGAGTGAGGGCGACGGCTTCTTCCGTCCCGGCGTGTTGTGGGTGAACGCGACTTCCTCGTAGCCGAGCGGCGCGTCCTTGCGCAGCGGCCAGCCCACCCAGTCATCCGGCAGCAGAATGCGGCGAAGGTCGGGGTGGCCGGTGAACTCGATGCCGTAGAAGTCCCAGGTCTCGCGCTCGTGCCAGTCGGCGGTGCGCCACACGCCGGTCACCGTCGGCACGCGCGGATTCTCCTCGCCGACCGCGACCTTGAGCGTGAGGCGGGCGTTGTTCGAGATCGACAGCAGGCCGTAGACCACCTCGAAGCGCGGATCGCGCGGCAGCCAGTCGAGTCCCGAGATCCACGACAGCAGCTTGAAGTCGAGCTCCGGCTCGTCGCGCACATACGTCGCGACCTCGACCAGCTTCTCGGCCGGAACGTAGAGCGTGAAGTCGCGAACGGCCTCGCCGGTCTGACGGCGGAACGCCGTCCCGGGGAAGCGCTGACCGAGAAGCTCGAGGATCCGCTCGGGGGAAGGAGCGGTCATGCCGCTCCCTTCTTCTTCCGCGGCACCGGCCCCAGCTCGACGCGCGAGGCGAGGATCTTTTCCTGCAGCTTCATGATGCCGTGGATCAAGCCCTCCGGCCGCGGCGGGCAGCCCGGCACGTAGACGTCCACCGGCACGATCTTGTCGACGCCCTGGAGGATCGCGTAGTTGTTGAACATGCCTCCGCAGGAGGCACAGGCGCCCATCGAGATCACCCACTTGGGGTCGGGCATCTGGTCGTACAGCTGCCGCAGCACCGGCGCCATCTTCACGCTGACGCGCCCGGCGACGATCATGAGATCGGCCTGGCGCGGCGAGCCGCGGAACACCTCGGCGCCGAAGCGCGAGATGTCGAAGCGCGGCCCGGCGATCGCCATCATCTCGATCGCGCAGCACGCGAGGCCGAAGCCCAGAGGCCAGATCGCGTTCGCGCGCGCCCAGTTCACCACCGAGTCCACCGTGGTGAAGAGAATGCCGCGCTCCAGCTCCTCGCGGATGACCTGCTCTTCGCTCTTGTTCTCGAGCGCGTCCTCGGACGCCGGCGCGAGCCGCTCGAGGGTGCGGAACGGGTTCAGCTTGGGTTCGTCGGTCATGAGGTCGTCCCCGATGCGGCGTCGTGTCGCGAGTGCACCCAATGTCGCGCGCTCAGTCCCATTCCAGCGCGCGCTTCTTCAGGAGGTAGAGGTAGCCCACCAGCAGGATGGCGATGAACAGCATCATCTCGATCAGCCCGTACATTCCGAGATGCCGGAACGCCACCGCCCACGGGTAGAGGAACACGGCTTCGATGTCGAACAGGATGAACAGCACGGCCACGAGATAGAACTTGATCGGAAAGCGCGCCCGGGCGCTGCCGACCGGCTCGACGCCGCATTCGTAGGATGAATCCTTCTTCGCGCCGTGGCGGCGCGGCACGATCAGCGTCGAGAGGCCGATCGTGATGACGCCGAAGCTCGCCGCGGCGGCGAGGAAGATCAGGATCGGCAGATAGGCTTGCATGCGCGTTCTCCTGATCGAAAGCTACGAGCCGTTTCGGAACGCGTCAAGGCTCGCTAGCCGTGAGCGTTCAGCTTCTTCACTTCCGCCGTCAAAGCCGGAACAATCTCGAACAAATCGCCCACCACTCCATAATCCGCGACCTTGAAAATCGGGGCGTCGGGATCCTTGTTGATCGCGACGATGCAGCGTGACGACGACATGCCGGCGAGGTGCTGGATCGCGCCCGAAATGCCGACCGCCACGTAGAGCTTGGGTGAAACCGTCTTGCCGGTCTGCCCGACCTGATCGTGGTGCGGCCGCCATCCCGCGTCGACCACCGCCCGCGACGCTCCGACCGTGGCGCCGAGCGCGCCGGCCAGCTCCTCGATCAGCGGAAAATTCTCCGGTCCCTTGAGCCCCCGGCCGCCCGAAACGATGATCTCGGACTCGGTGAGATCGACCTTCCCTCCCGCCACCGCGCTCACGCGCAGCACCCGCGCGCGCGGACCATCGCCGGGCAGAGTCACCGCGAGCGGCTCGACCGACGCGCTCGTTCCCGCGCGCGAGACCTGCGCGAACACCTTGGGGCGGAGCGAGAGCAGCGCCGGGGTCTTCGGAAAGCGCACCTGCTGCAGTGCCTTGCCGGCATAGACCGGCCGCGTCGCCGTGAGCCCGCCGCTCGCGGGATCGATCTTCGTGCAGTCCGAGGCGAGTCCGATACCGAGCTTCGCCGCGACCCGCGGCGCGAGATCCTTGCCCATCGCCGAAGCGGCGAACAGAACGACCACGGGTTGAACGCCACGAACCGCGGCCTCGACCGCCGCAGCCGTGCCTTCGGCGTCGTACGCGGCGAAGCGGTCGCTGGTCGCGAGCAGGACCCTGTCGGCCCCGGCCTCACCGAGCGCGGCGAGCCCCGGGTCCTTCGCGGCGGCGCAGACGCCGATCACCGGGCCACCGATCGCGGCGGCGATGCGTGTCGCCTCCCCCAGCGCCTCGCGTGACACCGGGCGCACCTGGCCGTCACGCTGCTCGATGAAGACGAGAACGCTCATGATCAGATCACCCGCGCTTCTTCGCGCAGCAGTTTGACCAGCACCGGAACCGCGGCGGTGCCTTCGCCGACGATGCGGCCGGCGGCCCGCGGGGGTGGCGGCGCCAGCGCCGTCACCTCGAGATTCGGCTCCGACGGTGCGGCCGCGACGTCTTCGATGGTCTTCTTCTTCGCCGCCATGATGCCCTTCAGCGAAGCGTAGCGCGGCTCGTTCAGGCCCTTGTCGGTGGTGAGCACCGCCGGCAGCTTCGCCTCGACGACCTCGCGCGCGCCCTCGACCTCGCGCTCGACCGTGACCTGGTCGCCCTCGAGCTCGAACGTCGCGATGGCGGTCACGCACGGCAGGTCGAGCAGGGTCGCCGTCATCGGGCCGACCTGCGCCGCGTCATCGTCCACGGCCTGCTTGCCGAACCAGATCAGGCCCGCGCCGAGCGGCCGGATCGCGTCGGCCAGCAGGCGCGAAACCGAGAGCGAATCGAGCGCGGCGCCCTCGTGGCGCAGGTGAATGGCGCGATCGGCTCCCATGGCGAGGGCGTTGCGCAGCGTGGTCTGGACTCCGGGACCGCCGAGCGAGAGGGCGATGACCTCGCCCGCGCCGAGCTTTTCCTTCACGCGCAGCGCCTGCTCGACCGCGAACTCGTAATAGGGATTCAGGATCCAGGTGACGCCGGCGGGATCCAGATGCTTCCCGTCGGCCGCGACCTTGACGCGGGTCTCGGTGTCGGCGACCTGCTTGATGCACACGACCTGAATCACGTGGCTCCTCGAGCGCGCGCGGAAGGGGCGACGAGTTTGCGCCAACTTTCACAAAGTCGGCGACAAGTTTCAGTGGGACAGCAGGAAAGCTCGTGCTCAGCCGCGCAGTTTGTGTCGCGCGAGGCTGGAGTGTCAAGCGCTCGCCAAGCATTGATTTCATGGTACGAACGGATCATTGACGGGAACTCCGCGGTGCGTACACTGCACCCGTTCGACGCACGTGGAACCCCGCATCCCCTCGAGGAGTGTCCATGCGTCCCAGGGCCGCGTTTTCATGCTTGCGCCGCTCGAGTCGTTCCCCGCGAGCGCGTGCTTCCATTTCCGCATGATATTCACTGAATCGCGTCTCGCTTTCCGATATGCTTCTAGGCTCGGAATGACGCGTGCCCGTATTGGACCCACCATCACCATCGACTCGCCCCCCGAGAGGACGTGATGACCGCATCGTCGATCGTCGACACCGAAGAGCTGGGCCGCCGCATCCGCAAGCTACGCACCGAGCGGAGGATGACGCTCAAGCAGGTCGAGAGTTCGTGCGGCCTTTCGGCAACGCACCTCTCCGAGATCGAGCGTGGCCGCACCTCGCCCACCATCGGCGCGCTGGTGCGGATCGCCCGGGCGCTGGGCAAGGACGCCTCGTACTTCATCGAGCACGACGAGCGTCCGGACATCGCCCACGTGACCCGTGAGCACTCGCGTGTCCTGGCACCCGCTCCCGGCGTTACCGCCGAGCCCATGACGGGAGGGATTCCCGGCAGCCGCATCTACTCCTACCGCCTGACGGTTGGGGGCGAGCTCACGCTGCCGGCGCTGGGCGTCGACGGCGACGCGATGTACCTCGTTCGGCGTGGCTCGCTCGAAGCCGAGATCGGCGGGGAGCACTGCTCGCTCGCCGAGGGTGACGCGGTTCAGGCCTCGCTGACCCTTCCCCATCGACTGCGGGGCCGGGCGGATGCACCGGCCGAAGTGATTGCCGTGCTCACGCGCTCGCTCGAGGACTCGCCCCGATGATCCGGACCCCGAGCGATTCGGCGACGCGCCGTGGTCACACCGCGACGATTGCCCGCACGAACGGGCTCGAGACGCGGGATCCTTCTCCCACCGAGCTCGGCCGCCGCATCAAGATGCTCCGGGTCTCGCGCGGGCTGACGCTCAAGGATCTCGAGGAGCGCGGCGGAATCTCGGCCACGCACGTGTCGGAAATCGAGCGCGGCAAGGCGTCGCCCACCGTCGGGGCGCTCGGCCGCATCGCGCGAGCGCTCGGGCTCAGGCCCGCGACGCTGGTCGAGCCGCGCGTGCTGCCCGAGTTCGCCGTGCTCCGCGCCTCCGAGCGCGGCGAGCGCAAGGTGCAGTGGAGCGCCGCGGTGCTGGAACCTCTGACCGAGCCGGTGCACGGCGCCGAGACCAGTGGGCAGATCATGACGCTGCCGGTGCGTCGCGACAGCGCGTTGACGCATCGCCACGAAGGCGAGGAGTGGCTCACGGTGCTGGCGGGAGTCGCGGAGGTCCGGGTCGAGGGGCAGTCATTCGTGCTGCGCGAGGGCGATTCGATTCACTTCCGCGCCCACCGCGAGCACAGCTACCTCAATCTGTCGTCGAGCCCGGCCGTCGTGCTGATGGCGGTGCGACCCCGCCTCGCTATTTGAGCAGCGAATCGTTCGATCGCCGGGCGGCCAGATCCTCGGTGGTCTCACCCGCCCGCGCGCGGGTGAGCGATCCCTCGCTCGCCACCACTTCCGCGAGCCGGCCGCGACCGTTGTAGTTGGAAGCCATCGCGGCTCCGTAGGCGCCGGCATCGAGGATCGCGAGCACGTCGCCCGTCTCGATCGGCGGCAGCTCGATCTCCGCCGCGAACACGTCCGAGCTCTCGCACACCGGCCCGACCACGGCTGCCGGCGCGTGCGGTCCCTCGCGCGGCGCGATCGGCACGATCCGATGCGAGGCGTGATAGAGCGCGGGCCGGATGAGGTCGTTCATGCCGGCGGCGAGGACGACGAAGCGCCGGGCGCCGCGGCGCTTCACCGCGAGCACCTCCGCGAGCAGCACTCCGCAGGGCGCGGCGATCCAGCGCCCCGGCTCGAGCAGCCACTCGAACTCGAGGCCGCGCACTCGGGCGATCAGCTTCGCGGCCCACGCGTCCAGCGGGAAGCCGCGCTCGCCGCCCTGGTAGTCGATGCCGAATCCTCCGCCGAGATTGACGACCCGCAGCGGCGCGCCGCGCTTCGCCGATTCGGTCGCGAGCTCGAGCGAGATCTCGAGCGCGCGCTCGAGCGAGGGGACGTCGACGATCTGCGAGCCGACGTGCACGTGGACGCCCTCGAGCGCGAGGTGCGGCCAGCGCGCGCGCCCGGCCCACGCCTCCAGCGCCTCCACCGGCGCGATGCCGAACTTGGCGTCCTCGCCTCCGGTCGCGACGTAGCGATGCCCGGGAGTCTCGATGCCGGGGTTCACGCGCAGCGCGACGCGGATCGAGCGCGAGGCTTTCCCCGCCGCACGCTCGAGGAGGTCGAGCTCTCCCAGCGAGTCGGCATTCACGAGCGCCACGCCCTCGCGCGCGACCCAGTCGGCTTCCTCGGGCGTGCGGCCGTTTCCGTTCAGCACGCGCTGCTCCGGCGCGAAGCCCGCGCGCTTCGCGATCTCGAGTTCGCCGAGTGAGCCGGCGTCCGCGCCGAGCCCGGCGCCGCGGGCACGCTCGAGCAGCACCGGCAGAGCGTTCGCCTTGAGCGCGAACGCGGCGAGCGGCCGGAGCGGCGCGAACAGCTCGAGGAAGCGGCGGGCACGCTGCTCGAAGACGTCGAGGTCATAGGCCCAGCACGCGCGCGCGTCCGGCTCGAGCGTTCTGAGCGCGGGCAGCATGTGGTCCGCCGCGACGCCGCCCATCACGAAACGCGCGGCCGCCGGCGCATCGGCGCGAAAGGGCTTCATACGGCGCTCCGCGCCTCGCGCGAGCGCAGCAGACGCGCCGCCTCGGCGAATTCTTCGGGGGTATTGACGTTCATCCAGTTCTCGGAGCCGCCCGGAAACCGCGCGAGCTCGTGATCTTCGATCACGATCGGATCGAGGGCGGTCACCGCCGCGACCGTCGATCGCTCGCCATGATCGAAAGTCTCCCGCAGCGCCCGAAGTCCGGCGCGCGAGTAGACGGCGAGCATGGGCTGAAGCCGTCCGCCCGGGGCCGGCACCACCGCCGCTCGTTGGTCCAGCCGCTCGATCAGCGCGCGCAGCGCCGCCGGGCGCGCGAGCGGATAGTCCACCCCCATCACCAGCGTGCGCGCGGCGGGCCAGCGATCGGCGTCGGCGGCGGCGAGCAGACCCATCAGCGCACCGCCTCCCTCGGCGAAGTCGAATGCCGCGTCCGCGCCGGCGTGCGCCGCGGCCGGGAGCGGGCGGCGCGGCGACATCGACACCGCGATCGAATCGCACAGCTCCTTCAGCGTGGCGATCGCGCGCTCGATCAGCGTTCGTCCTTCGAGCACGGCCAGCGCCTTCGGCAGCGACTGGCCGAGCCGCCGGCCCGCGCCGCCGGCGGGAATCGCGCCGTGCGTTCGCAAGGCGCCGGGGAGCGCGTCGACGTTTCGTGCCCGGCTCGTGTCATCGCTCACGGTCAGTAACCCATCCGCTTGTCGACCACGTTCTCGAGCGGCTCCGAGCGCTGATAGGCGTGCAGGTTGCGCGCGAATTGATCGACCGCGCGCTCCCAGTAACGCGGGCCGATGCCCGAGATGTGCGGCGTCAGGATGACGTTCGTCATGTTCCAGAGCGGGCTCTCGGCGGGAAGAGGCTCCTCGGCGGTGACGTCGAGACCGGCGCCGGCGAGCGGGCCGCTCTCGAGCGCGGCGATCAGCGCCGGCTCGTCGATCAGGGCGCCGCGACCGAGATTGATCAGCACCGCGCCCGGCTTCATGCGCGCCAGCTCACGCGCTCCGATCAGCTTCTCGGTCTCGTGCGTGCTCGCGGCGGCCAGCACCAGCCAGTCGGCGCGCCCGGCCAGCTCGAGCAGTCGCTCGCGGCCCCACTGCTCGTGCGCGGGATCGGGCGGCGAGGCGGGACGCCGGCGCACCGTGATCACGTGGAGGCCCAGCGCGCGCGCCCGGGTGGCGATCGCGTGGCCGACGTGCCCGAAGCCGACGAGGCCGAGCGTCGTGCCGCCGATCTGGCCGAGCCGTGACTGCTGCATGATCTCGTTCTGAATCCATCGCCGCTCTTTCTGGGCGTCGCGCGCGAGGTGGAGGCAGCGGGCGAACGCCAGCATGACGCCGAGCGTGTGCTCGGCCATCGCCTCGGCGTGGAGGCCGCGCCCGTTGGTGAACACGACATCGCTGGCGATCAGGGTCGGAAACAGCGCGGAGGCGACGCCGGCGGCCGAGACATGGATCCACCGCAGGCGCCGGGCGAGATGAAAGTTGTCGGGCCGGACCGCCCAGCCGAACACGACCTCGGCCTCGCCGAGGCGTGAGTTCATCTCTTCCCGGTTCGCCGGCGACAGGAACGTGACGTCGGGGAATTCACGCTTGAGGCGCTCGAGCTGCTCGGCCGGCAGACTCCAGACTCCCGCGGGATCACGGACGTATTCCAGAACACGAAGCGCCACCACCCTAGGGTGCCATAGATGTGCGCGCACGCGCTTGCACGAATCCAAGGGTCGCGGCTAGTCTCCACCGGTTCCTGACCCAAAGGCCCGGAGGAATTCCGTCCTTGCCCAAGATTCCGCGTGTCCTGTCGTTCGCGTTCGCTCTGGCCACACTTCTTCTTCTCCTGCGGGCCGCCCCCGCCGCGTGTGATCCCTGGCTGCTCGCGCCCGGCGACCATTACAGCTCGATCGGCGGATCGTATTTCTCGGCCGACAGCTATCACGAGTTCGACGGGGGCCGTCATTCGCTCTGGAACGGCGGACTGCACGAGGAGAAGTCGCTCTACTCCTACAACGAGTTCGGCTGGACCAAGGGTCGCACGTTCGTCATCGGGTTCCCGTTTCAGGGAGTGACGCGCCGCGCCGGCAGCCCGGCGGCCGATGGCGGCCGCACCGAGACCGGATTCGGTGATCTGACGGTCGGAATTCGTTTCAAGATTCACGACGGGCCGACCGCCCTCAGCCTCGAAGGCGACTGGAATCCGCCGCTCGGATACAACCGCAATCTGTCGCCGCGGATCGGCGACGGGCTCCAGAGCGCGAGTGGAAGACTCGAGCTCGGCGCGCCGGTCGCCTCGATCGGATTCCTCGAGCTCGAAGGCGGCTACCGGACCTATCTCGACAAGGTGAAACCGACCGATCAGATGCTGGCGGGCGCGACGCTGGGATTCTGGTTCCGTCGCTCGCTCCTCATCGCCGGCCGTTACGAAGGTCGTTTCGGCAAGGAGAGCAGCGATACGACGTACCGCGCATTGGTCGAGACCACGCCCCAGGGTACGACGTGGCCGAGCAGCGACGCCGTGCCGGGAACGACGAACGACCGCGTCACCACGCACCTCGCCGGCCCGATGCTGCTCTATCGCATCGACGACCACCTCGATCTCATCGCGGGCTCGATGCACACCGCGTCGGCGAAGAACGCGCTCCACGTCGACCGCTTCTACGTCGCGGTCGCCGTGAAGCAGACCAAGCTCGGCCATCTCCGGGGTCTTGCCGGAGGAACCAGCAGCCCCTGAGCCGCGCGGTCACGATGGCCGCCGGATCGCGACGGGTCTTCGGGAGGGTTTTCTGATCGGGTCCCCGAACGACCGCCTGATACGCTCCCTGGCCCGCTACCGGCGCGGCCTCACGTGGGGCATCGCGTGCGTCGCGATCTCGAACCTGATCGCGCTGGCCCAGCCCCAGGTCCTCCGCCTCGCCATCGACGACCTCTATCGGGGCGTCACCGCCGAGAAGCTCGGCCGCTACGCGCTGGTGCTGCTCGGCATCGCGCTGGTCGCCGGGCTCTTCAAGTACTGGATGCGGCGCGCGGTCATCGCCATCTCGCGACATCTCGAGTTCGATCTCCGCAACGATCTGTTCGCGCACCTCCAGCGACTGCCGGCGGCGTACTTCCAGCGCGAGCGCACCGGCGAGATCATGTCGCGTGCCACCAACGACCTCTCCGCGGTGCGCATGATGCTCGGCCCCGGCATCATGTACCTGGTCAACACGGTGGTGGTGGCGCTGGTCTCGATCGGCTTCATGCTGGCGATCAGTCCGCGCGTCACCGGATTCGCGCTGCTGCCGCTGCCGCTGGTCTCGCTCAGCGTCTGGTACTTCGGCGATCGCATCCACCGCCGCTTCGAGGCGATCCAGGCGCGCTTCGCCAGCATCTCGGCGCGGGTGCAGGAGAACCTGGCCGGCGTCCGCGTGGTGCGCGCCTACGCGCGCGAGGCGAACGAGCTCGGCGAATTCCGCGAGCTGAACAACGACTACCTGCAGCACAATCTGGCGCTGATCCGGACTTCGGGGCTGTTTTATCCCTCGCTCGCCTTCTTCTCCGGCGCGGCGGCACTGCTCGCGCTCTACCTCGGCGGCCGCGAGGTGGTCGGAACGCGCATCACGCTCGGCCAGTTCGTCGCGTTCACGGTCTACCTCGGCATGCTGAACTGGCCGATGGTCGCGCTCGGCTGGGTGATCAACCTCTTCCAGCGCGGCGCCGCCTCGCTGCGCCGGATCGAAGAGATCCTCGAGACGCCGCCCGGGATCACGAGCGGGCCCGAGGCGATCTCGGCGGCGCGCAGCGCGGGCGAGATCGAGTTCCGCCATCTCACCTTCACCTTCCCCGGCTCGGAGTCTCCGGCGCTGCGCGACGTCTCGTTCCGCGTTCCGGCCGGCGCCCGCGTCGCGGTCGTCGGCCGTACCGGCGCGGGAAAGAGCGCGCTGCTCGGGCTCCTGCCGCGGCTCTTCGATCCGCCGCCCGGCGCGCTCTTCCTCGATGGCGTCGACGTACGCCGCTACGACCTCGGATGGTTGCGCCGTCAGATCGCGTGGGTGCCGCAGGACACGTTCCTCTTTTCCGCCACCGTGGCTGAGAACATCGCCTACGGGCGCGAGGCGGCGCCCGCCGAGGCGATCGAGCGCGCCGCCGAGACGGCGGGGCTCGCGTCCGACATTCTCGGCTTTCCGGACCGCTACGCGACGCGCGTCGGCGAGCGCGGGATCACGCTGTCGGGCGGACAGAAACAGCGCACCGCGATCGCGCGCGCCGTGCTGCTCGATGCGCCGGTGCTGATCCTCGATGACTGCCTGTCGAGCGTGGACACCCAGACCGAGGAGAAGATCCTCACCGGACTCAAGACCGAGATGCTGCGCCGGACCACGCTCATCGTCTCCCATCGCGTGAGCGCGGTGCGCGACGCCGACCTCATCATCGTGCTCGAGGACGGCGCGGTGGCCGAGCGGGGCACGCATGATTCGCTGCTCGCGCTCGGAGGGCGCTACGCCGAGCTGTGCCGCGCGCAGCAGCTCGAAGAAGAGCTCGAGGCATCATGAGCCACGACGAGGATCTGGCCGGACGCGCCTACGACCACCGCCTGATGCGGCGGCTGCTCGGCTACCTCAAGCCCTATCGCGGCCAGGTGGTGTTCGCCGGCATCGTGGTGGTCGCCGACGCGCTGATCTCGCTCGTCTATCCCTGGCTCACCAAGGAAGCGATCGATCACGGCATCCGCCATCACGACCTGCGCTTCCTCGACCAGGTCGCGCTGGTCTATCTCGCGCTCCTGACCGCCGGCTTCGGGCTCGGCTACCTGCAGAACCAGATCATGCAGCGGGTCGGGCAGCACGTGATGCTCGATCTCAGGACCCAGCTCTTCCACAAGCTGCAGCGGATGCCGCTCGCCTACTTCGACCGAAATCCAATCGGACGCCTGATGACGCGCCTGACCGGCGACGTCGACGTGCTGAACGAGCTCGTCACCGCCGGAGTCGGCGCGCTGTTCGGCGACCTGTTCGCGCTGATCGGAATCGTGGTCGCGATGTGCCGGCTGAACGCCGAGCTGCTCGGCGTCACCTTCTCGGTGCTGCCGCTGATCGTGATCGTCACGCTGCTCTTCCGCGTCCGGGCACGCGCCAGCTTCCGCGAGATCCGCGTGCGGCTGGCGCGGCTGAACGCGTTCCTCAACGAGAATCTGACCGGCATGAGCACGGTGCAGATGCTGAATCGCGAGCGCAGCAACTTCGAGCAGTTCAAGGACATCAATGCCAGCCATCGCGATGCCCACCTGCGGGCGAACTTCTATTACGCGGTGTTCTTCCCGCTGCTCGAGCTGGTGGGCGCGCTCGCGGTGTCGCTGATCGTCTGGTACGGCGGACGCCAGGTCATGTGGACGGGGATCACGCTCGGAACGCTGGTGGCGTTCATTCAGTACACGCAGCGTTTCTTCCGCCCGATTTCGGATCTCAGCGAGAAGTACAACATCCTTCAGCAGGCGATGGCGTCCTCGGAGCGGATCTTCCAGCTGCTCGACGAGCCGGAGGACGCGGCCGCGAATCAGGACACTCTGCCGCCGCGCGCGTCGGCGGATGGAGTGGCCGCCGTTCTCGCGCCGGCGGGTCCACACCGGAACGGATCGCCCGGCCGCATCGAATTCGATCACGTCTGGTTCGCGTATCAGGACGAGCACTGGGTGCTGCGCGACGTCTCGTTCTCGATCGAGCCCGGCGAGCGCGTCGCGCTGGTCGGCGCGACCGGCTCCGGCAAGAGCACGATCGCGAGCCTGCTGCTGCGTTTCTACGCGGCGCAGCGCGGCGAGATCCGGATCGGCGGCCGGCCGCTCGCGGAGTGGGATTCCGGCCAGCTGCGGCGGACGATCGGGCTCGTGCTGCAGGACGCCTTCCTCTTCAGCGGCACGATCGAGAGCAACCTCCGGCTCGGCGATGCGGCGCTATCGATCGAAGCGGTGGAATCCGCCGCGCGCGAAGTGCATGCGCACGATTTCATCCGCCAGCTTCCGGGCGGCTATGGCGCGGTGGTGCGCGAGCGCGGCGCCACGCTCTCGGCCGGGCAGCGCCAGCTGCTGGCATTCGCGCGCGCGCTGGCTCGCGATCCCCATTTCCTGATCCTCGATGAGGCCACCTCGTCGGTCGATCCCGAGACCGAGCTCAGAATTCAGAACGCGTTGCGGCGCTTGCTCGTTGGTCGCACCAGCCTGGTGATCGCGCATCGGCTCTCGACCATTCAGGACGCGGATCGAATCGTGGTTCTGCATCACGGCCAGGTGCGCGAGGTCGGAACTCATCTGGAGCTGCTCGCCCGGGAAGGCATTTACGCGCGGCTGCACGAGCTCCAGGTGCTGGGGGGACCGCTCTCGGCGGCTCAGTCCTTGACTCGGGCCGCGACCGAGGCCTAGTCTCCCTAAACGAAGGAATCCCGCCCTAAACTTGCCCGGAGCCTCCCCCATGCAACTCGGTAAGAAGGTTCGAGATCTGCGCCTCAGGCACGGCATGACCGTGCAGCAGTTGGCCGAAGCCACCAACCTCTCGAAGGGATTCATCAGCCAGGTCGAGAACGATCGAACCTCCCCCTCGCTCGCGACGCTGCGCGATCTCGCTCGCGCGCTCGAGACGTCGGTGGCCTACCTCGTGGTCGAAGAAGAGCAGCATCCGCACGTCGTGCGCGCCAACGATCGGCCGCGGCTCCGCGTCGGGGGCAATACGACGCGGGTCGAGCTCCTGTCGGCGCTGCCGAAGCGCAACCTCGAGCTGGTGATGGCCGAGCTTCCCCCCGGAGTCTCCGCCGGCGACAAGAAGCATTTCCATCACGGCGAAGAGTGCGTGCTGTGCCTCGAAGGTCGCGTCAGCATCACCTGCGGCATGCAGACGCTGGTGCTGGACGCCGGGGACTCGTGCCATTTCGACGGCCGGGTGCCGCACGCGGTCGAGAACGCCGGAGACCGTGTCGCGCAGGTGCTGATCGCGATCACGCCGGCCGCGTTCGAGCCGATGGTTCGCGTGCGCGAGCCGCGGGCCGCCGCGGCGATCGAGCCCGCTTCCGACGTGGTGAGACCGCGCGCGGTCGTGCCGCAGGCGGCGCAGTCGTCGCGTCCCGCGACGCCGCTGCGCAGCGCGCCGCGGCCGATTCCCGCCGTCACCCGCAACACGCGCTGAACGCGCGCCCCCGCGCGCACCGGGAACGACCGGCGTCATGCCGTCGGTTTCCGATCCCAGGGATGAGCGGTGAGGTCGACCGCCAGCGGATTCAGGGAGGAACGTGACCGCGCTGAGCGCGTTCTTGAACGAATACCGTGATGCGTTCAGCCGCTTCTCGCGTCCGGCGCGCCACTACCTGCTCGGCGAGCTGCTGGCGTGGACCGGTCACGGCATCTACCAGGTCATCTTCAATCTCTATCTCGTCGACGCGGGATTCAATGCGGCGTTCATCGGCCGCGCGATCTCGATGCACGGGATCGGCATCGCCGCCGCCGCGCTTCCCGCCGGCATGCTCGCCGACCGCTGGGGACGCCGCCGGACGCTGATCCTCGGCGCGCTGCTCGACGGGCTCGGGATGGCGGTCCGCACCAACGTGCTCCATCCGGGCGTGATCCTCGGTGCGGGCTTCGTCTCCGGCGTCGGACAATCGCTGCTCGCGATCGCCGCCGCGCCGTTCCTCACCGAGAACTCGACGACGCGCGAGCGCGTGCACCTCTTCAGCGCGTTCTTCGCCAACACGCTGGTCGCGGGCGTGATCGGGAGCCTGATCGGGGGTTGGCTGCCGGTCGGTCTCCATGCGCTGCCGCTCGCGATGCGGCCGGATTCCCTGCATGCGTTCCGGATCACGCTTTCGGTCGGTGCGATGTTCGCGCTGATCGCCTCGATTCCGCTGATCCGGCTCGGTCCGCTGCAGGAGACCTCCGTGCATCACGGCCGCGAGCCGATCCCGGCGGGCGCGATGCGGAAGCTGGTTCCGATCGCGCTGAATTCGTTCCTGATCGGCGTCGGCGCCGGGCTCGTGATTCCGTTCATGAACCTCTACTTCGCCACGCGCTTCCAGTGCTCGAGCGGACAGATCGGCCTCTTCTTCTCCATCGCCCAGATCTGCACCGCGATCGCCGCGCTGCTCGGGCCGGTCGCCGCGAGGAGATTCGGCAAGCTGCGCGCCGCGATCGGATCGGAGCTCATGTCGCTGCCGTTCCTCGTCACGCTCGGCGCCGAGCAGCAGCTGCCGATCGCGGTGGGCGCGTTCTGGATCCGCGCGTCGCTGATGCAGGCGTCGACGCCGCTGCTCCAGACCTTCATCATGGAGGCTCTGCCGCCCGCGCTGCGCGCGCGCTCGACCAGCCTCGCGAATCTGGTGTGGAACGCAGGCTGGGCGGTGAGCGCGACGCTGGCGGGCGTCGCGATCCAGAAGTTCGGCTACGCCGTGCCGTTCTACATCACCGCCGGGCTCTACTTCTGCGCCGCCTCCAGCTTCTATCTCGCGTTCCGCCGCATGCCGGAGACCGCGGCGGCGAAGGAGGCCGAGCCCGCCGGGCTGATTACGCCGGATCCGACGCCGGACTAGGCTCCGTCCTTGCGCTTCGACTCCGACCGGACTAGCTTCGACCTGCTGCCGGCAGGACACCGGCGCCTCGTGACACGGAGGTTCGCCCCATGAAGAAGCTGATCTTCCTCATCCTTCTCGCCGCCGCGGCGTGGTACGGGTGGCATCACTACCCCGAGCTGCTCCACCACCTGCCCAGCAACAAGGCCGTGATCGTGAACAATACCGGTCACGAGATGATTCGCGTGAGACTGACCGCGGGCGACCAGTCGATCGGGGTCAAGGAGTCGATCCCGGCGGAAGGGCGCGCCGAATTCCCGTTCAAGATCGATCATGACGCGTCGTTCGTGCTGGTCTGGCAGTACGCCGACCGCGTGGGCGAGCAGCGCTGGTCGGGCGGATCGGTGACGCACGGACCCATGGTTCAGCGGTGCACGTTCACCGTCGACACCGAGAATCAGGTGATCTTCCTGCCGGAGCCGCTGGAAGGCGCAACCGGAAGCTGACCGCGCTCACACCGGGTCGTGCGCATCCTCCCCGGCGCTCGCGCCGGGGCGGGCCCTACTCCGCCTGATCGAGGTAGAGCTGCTGATCGTCGGGGCTGTATCCGATCAGCTCGGTGTAGCGTCCCCAGTCGATCACGGTCTTCAGCAGCGCCTCTGAATCCTCGGCCGGCAGATGCAGCGCGAAGATGTCGAGGAACGTGTCTTCATCGGCGCGCCGATCCTCGCTGCGCTGCAGGACCTCGACCACGGTCTTGAACAGCGGCAGGCGCTTGAGCTGCTCCTTCAGGAGCTTCTTCCGCGCGTTCACTTTCGCGCGCAGCAGCGCGCTGCCGTTCCCGGTGAGAACGACGTCCGCGCCCGGCGTGACCACCAGGTCGAGCAGCTCGGCCGCCTTGATCACCTGGAGCATCTCACCGAACTCGTAGTTGATGTCGCGGGTGAGACGAAACACGTCGTAGCGCCCGCCGCCGTCGTCGATCACCTCGAGGAGACCGATGATCCGGCTGATCGGAACGCGCGGGATGGGATCGATGGCCATGGGCGGGCGATCAGGCGACGCGGGGTGAGGACTCGGAGCCCGAGTCCGAAGAGTCGGCGGCGGCGATGTCGAGCCGCTGGATCTTGCCCGTCGCGGTCTTCGGGAACTCGCGTTTGCGGACGATCACGCGCTTCACGCGCTTGTAAGGCGCGAGCGCGAGCCCGCGAGTCTCGATCTCGCGCTTGAGCGTGGATTCCACCCACGCGTCATCGAACGTCGCGTGCGTGCTGCGCGCCAGCTCCTCCAGCCGCGCGCGATCGGGAAACACGTGAGCGTGAACTTCCTCGCGCTCCCCGCGCGCATCGCGGCCGCCCACCACCACGACCTCGAGGATGTACGGACAGGCGGCGAGCTGGGTCTCGATCTCTTCGGGATAGATCTTCTTCCCCGCCGCGGTCGCGATCATGTTCTTCAGCCGGCCGGTGATACGCAGGCGGCCGCCGCTCTCGATCCGGCCGAGGTCCCCGGTGAAGAACCAGCCTCCCTTCACGACGTCGGCCGTCGCGCCGGGGTTTCCGTAGTAGCCGAGCATCACGTTCGGACCGCGGACGACGATCTCGCCGTGGCCTTCGGCATCGGGCTCGTGGATCCTCACCTCGACGCCGGCGATGGGCCGGCCGATCGCGCCGGGCCTCGGACGGTGCGGGCTGTCGGCCGCGACCACCGGCGAACACTCGGTGAGCCCATATCCTTCGAGCACCGCCCAGCCGAGGTCGATGAATCCCCACGCGACCTGCTCGGGAAGCGCGGCGGCTCCGCAGACGAGGAGCCGCAGGTGGCCGAGCCCGGAAGCCTCACGCAGATCCGGGAGCAGCGCGCGGCCGAGCCTTAGTCCCGTCAGGCGCCGCACCAGCCGGCTGATCGTGATCAGCGCGCGCGCGATGAGCCGGCGGGCCGGCGGCGCGTCATCGATGGCGCGCTCGATCGCGGCGAAGAGCTTCTCGTAGAGCAGCGGCACGCCGATGAACAGCGTCGCGCCCGAGCTGGACATGTCCTCGCGCAGCTCGCGCGAGGCGACGCGCCGGGCCGTGCACACGCTCGCGCCCACGCGGAGCGGGCAGAGAAGCCCGCCCATGGACTCGAACGTGTGGTGGAGTGGCAGGATGCTCAAGAAGCGGTCCGCCGGCCCGAACTCGAGCGTGCGCACCACGGCCTCGACGTTGAAGAGCAGGTTCGCGTGCGACAGCATCACGCCCTTCGCCTGCCCGGTCGTGCCGGAGGTGAACAGGAGCACGGCGACGTCGTTCGGCTCGGCGAGCGGCGGTGGCGGCTCGGCGCTCCCGAACTCGCGTTGCGCCTGGTCCCAGTAGGGGACCCCCGCGTCGGGGTCGAGCGAGAGCAATCGCAGCATCGGCCGGCGCGCGACCCGGGCGCCGTCCAGGAGCGGCAGGTGGTGCGCGTCGCCGATCGCGTGCGTGGCCTCGGCCGCGGC
>DATJEP010000049.1:0-6976 GCA_035496475.1 Candidatus Udaeobacter sp. | reverse complement strand
GCGCGGACTCCACGACTGGGCCGAGGGCGTCCCGCTCCTCACCGACGACCGGCCGTGCCTCGAGTTCGCGGCCGGCCGCGAGGTGCGCGACAACGTCTCGCGGATGCCGGAGCTCTACCGCTCGCACGTCGAGTCGGTGGCCTCGCGCGCCGAGCCCGTGGCCGGCTATCTGGCCGCGACCACGCCGGCCGATCAGGACGTCGCGCGAAACGCGACGCTGATTCGGGATTCGTTCCTGAAGGCGCGCGCCGCGGCAGCCGGCGACGACCGCGCCGGCGCCGAGGCCTACGAGTCCGCAATGGCCCGCCTCACCGCTCCGAGCCCGCTGCTGTCCTCGCGATACCAGGCATTGATCCTCGAGTCGGGACGGGCGTCGTATGCCGCGCATCAGTGGGAGGACGCCATCGCGATGTACCGGCGCGGCCTCGACCACGACCCGGGCTTCCACCAGGCCGCGTTCGACCTCGCGCTGATCCACGCGCGCGAGGGACACTACGACCTCGCGCGCCAGTTCCTCGACCGCATCGCCGACGTCGACAGCCTGCGCGACCGTGTGGCCGGATTCAGGCATGTGCTCGACGCCGAGGAGCGGCAGGCGTCCGCGCACGGGTCGCCCGGGCGCTGATCCAAAACAATCGAGCCACGCCGTCCTTCGATGGCGTGGCTCTGATGTTTCAGTGGTGCCCGGGGCGAGATTTGAACTCGCACGGGTTTCCCCATACGCCCCTCAAACGTACGTGTCTACCAATTCCACCACCCGGGCAACAGGTCGTACTCCGCGTCGGCGAGGCGCGGCCTAGGGTCCGGTCTTCGGCGGTGTTCCGCCGCTGGGCGCCGGGCTCGCGGGCGCGGGCATCGCGGGCGCGGCCGGGGCCGTGCCCGACGGGCGCTGGGTCGGAATCTGCGCCGGCGCCGTCCCGGCGGCGCGTCGCGCCTCTTCCTGGATCAGGCTGCGCCGTCCGCCGGTCGTCCCCGAGGACATCAGAGCGAGCAGGAGCGATGTGAGGAAGAATGCGGCGCCCAGCACCATGGTCGTCCGCGTGATGAAATCGGTCGCCCCCCGCCCTCCGAACACGGTCTGCGCGCTGCCGCCGAAGGCTCCGCCGGCGAGCCCGCCGCCCTTGCCCGATTGAGCGAGCACGACAGTGACCAGCGCGAAGCAGATGACGAGGTGAAGCAGGAGCAGAAACGCGTACATGAGGACTCCTCGGGAGGGCGCGGCGTCGAAACGGCCGTGTACCTTATCAACCGTCCCTGAGTCAGTCAACGCGGCGTGGCGCCAGCATCGAAGCCCTCAGCCCCGGCGCGGCGCCACGATGCAAGCCCTCAGCCCCGGCCCGCCGCCGCGACGATCCGCCAGAACGACGCGGCCTCGAGCGAAGCTCCCCCGACCAGCGCACCGTCGATCTCCGCCTGCTCGAACAGCACCGGCGCGTTGTTCGCGTTCACGCTGCCGCCATAGAGGACCGAGATCTCCGCGCCGACGCCCGCGGTGACCACCCGATCGAGCGTCGCGCGCACGATCCGGTGTGACTCCGCGGCCTGCTCGGGCGTCGCGACCTGTCCGGTGCCGATCGCCCACACCGGCTCGTAGGCGATCACGGTGGCGAGCGCCGCGTCGCGTTCAAGCTCGTCATACGCGCCGCGCACCTGACGCACCAGCACCTCGGCGGTCCGGCCGCCTTCGCGCTCGGCCAGCGTCTCGCCGACACAGACGATCGGCGTCAGCGAATCGCGGAGCGCCGCGCGCAGCTTGCGGGCGACCAGCGCGTCGTCCTCACCCATTCCATGGCGGCGCTCGGAGTGTCCGACGATGACGAACGTGCACCCGCTCGCGGCCAGCATCGGGCCCGAGATCTCGCCGGTGAACGCGCCCTCGCGCTCTGGATGCAGGTTCTGCGCGCCGAGCAGGAACGGAGCGCCGCCGATCGTGGCACGTACCGCGGCGAGCGCGGTGAAGGGCGGACAGAGAAGGACCCGGGCCGCCGCCGGCGCGGGCAGCAGCGCGCACAGCTCACCCGCCAGCGCGGCGCCCTCCGCCGGCGTGCGGTTCATCTTCCAGTTCCCGGCCACCAGCCGGGGCCGCCGCGGCCACGGCGCGTTCACGCGCTCCGGTCCTCGAGCGCGGCGACACCCGGCAGCTCACGCCCCTCGAGGAACTCGAGCGCCGCGCCGCCGCCGGTGGACAGATGCGTGAACTTGCTCGCCAGCCCGCTGCGCTGGATCGCGGCGACCGAATCGCCGCCGCCGACGATCGTGACCGCGCCGCGGCCTCCGGCATCGGCGAGCAGCCTCGCGACCGCCAGCGTTCCCTCGGCGAAGGCGGGAATCTCGAAGATGCCCATCGGTCCATTCCACAGCACGGTGCGGACATCCTGCAGCCGCCCGGCGAAGAGACGAATGGTCGCGGGTCCGATGTCGACTCCCATCTCGTCCGGCGCGATGGCGTCGCATCGCGTCACGCGCGCCGGCGCGGATCCATCGGCCGCGGTCGAGACCTGGCAGTCCTCGGGAAGCACCAGCTCCACGCCGCGCTCTCCCGCGCGCGCGAGGACGTCGCGCGCCATGTCCAGGCGATCGGCTTCGATCTTCGAGCGTCCGACTTCCCTGCCCTGCGCCTTCAGGAACGTGAACATCATCGCGCCGCCGATCAGCAGCCGGTCGACCTTGCCGAGCAGCGCTCCGATCACGTCGATCTTGCCCGAGATCTTGGCGCCTCCGAGGATGGCGACGAATGGCCGCTCGGGCCGCTCCAGCGTGCGGCCGAGGTAGAGCAGCTCCTTCTCCATCAGGAAACCCGCGACCGCGGGCTTGAGGAGGCGCGGTACGCCCTCGGTCGACGCATGGGCGCGGTGCGCGGTGCCGAAGGCATCATCGACGTAGGCCTCGCCGAGCGCGGCGAGCCGCTGCGCGAAGCCGGGGTCGTTCTTCTCCTCCTCGGGATGAAAGCGCAGGTTCTCGAGCAGCAGGACGTCACCATCCTTCAGCGCCGTCACCGCCCGCTCGGCTTCGGGACCGACGCAGTCGGAGGCGAACTGGACCTTCGAGCCGAGCAGGCGCTCGAGCCGCGCGGCGACCGGCCGCAGGCTCTCCTTCGGATCCTTACCCTTCGGCCGTCCGAGGTGCGACATCAGGATGACGCGGCCCCGGCGCTCGATCAGGTCGCGGATCGTCGGCAGCGCCGCGGCGATGCGGGTGTCGTCCGCCACCTCGCCGTTCTCGATCGGCACGTTGAAGTCGACGCGCACGAGCACACGGCGGCCGGCCGGATCGAAATCGTGCAGGCCTTTCTTGCCGGTGTCCGCGCTCATCGCCTCACGCCATCATCAGCAACGCGTCGACGACGCGGTTCGAGAAGCCCCATTCGTTGTCGTACCACGCCAGCACCTTCACCAGGCGTTCGCCCATCACCGCAGTCGACAGCGAATCGAACACGCTGCTCGCCGGATTCCCGATCACGTCCATCGAGACGATGGGGTCGGTGCAGTATTCGAGGATGCCGCGAAGCTCTCCCTCGGCGGCCTTCTTCATCACCGCGTTGACCGCGTCGCGGTCCACGCTCTTGCCGAGCCGGCACACCAGATCGACCAGCGATCCATCCATGACCGGCGCCCGGATCGCGATGCCGTCCAGCTTGCCCTTGAGCTGCGGCAGCACCTCCCCGATCGCCTTGGCCGCGCCGGTCGAGGTCGGAATCAGGTTGATCGCGGCGGCGCGGGCACGCCGGAGGTCCTTGTGCGGAAGATCGAGGATGTTCTGGTCGTTGGTGTAGGCGTGGATCGTGGTCATCAGGCCGTGCTCGATGCCGAAGGCGTCGTCGAGCAGCCGCGCCACCGGCGCGAGGCAATTGGTGGTGCACGACCCGATGCTGATCACGGTGTGCCGGGCGCGATCGAACGCGCGCTCGTTGACACCGATCACGAACGTGAGGTCGGCGCCCTTGGCCGGCGCCGACACCAGCACGCCGCGCGCCCCGGCGCTGAGATGTTTCGCCGCGCCTTCGCGATCGGTGAAGCGCCCGGTCGCCTCGAGCACGACCTCGACGCCCAGCGACTTCCACGGCAGCCTGGCCGGATCCTTCTCGGAGAGGACGGTGATCTTCCGGCCGTCCGCCTCGAGATGTCCGTCGGCGGTGGCGCCGGCCCCCGGCCAGCGGCCGTGCACCGAGTCGTAGCGCAGCAGGTGGCCGAGCGTGCGCGCGTCGGTGAGATCGTTGACCGCGGCGAATTCCAGCGCGGCGCCGCGACGCGCGGCGGCCTTCACCACCAGCCGCCCGATGCGGCCAAAACCGTTGATCCCCACTCGAAGCGTCATGCGCTCTCCTCTGGATCCGGCCGGGCCTCGCGGCTCGCGACCCTCGATCGCCTGCCGTCCGTCAGCCGAAGAAGACTCGTGCCACCTCGTACAGCTCGTGATCGACCAGCCGCGGGCCGCGCCGCACCAGCTCGAGGTCGACCGAATCGATGCGCGTACCCTGCAGACTCACCATGCGTCCGAAGCGGCCGGCGTGAGCCAGATCGACCGCGGCAATTCCCATGCGCGTGCCGAGCAGGCGGTCGAACGCCGTCGGCGTCCCGCCGCGCTGAACGTAGCCCAGCGACACCGTGCGCGTCTCGATGTGCAGACGCTCTTCGATCTCGCGCGCCAGCAGCTCGCCGATGCCGCCGAAGCGGCGCCGTCCTTCCGCGTCGACGCGCGCCGGCGCCTCGACCGCCGGCCGTCCCGGCTCCGGTTTGAAGGTCGCGCCCTCGGCCACCACGACAATGCTGAAGTCGCGCCCGCGTGCGATCCGATGCCGGATGTGCTCGCAGATCTCGCTGATGCTGAGCGGCTCCTCGGGCGCCGCGATCACGTCGGCGCCTCCGGCGATGCCGGCGCAGATCGCGAGCCAGCCCGTGCTGCGACCCATCACTTCCAGCACCAGCACGCGATCGTGCGACTCGGCCGTGCTGTGCAGCGCGTCGACCGCGCGCACCACGGTGGTCAGCGCGGTGTCGAAGCCGAACGAGTAATCGGTCCCGGGCACGTCGTTGTCGATCGTCTTCGGAATGCCGAGCAATGGAATCCCGGCCGCGGCCACGCGCGCGGCCGCGGCGAGCGTTCCCTCGCCTCCGCAGACGAGGAGACCATCGAGCGCGTGCGAGACGACCGCCGAGCGCAGCGCCTCGATGCCGCCTTCCTGGCGAAACGGATCGGTCCGCGAGGTCCCGAGCATGGTTCCGCCCCGCGGGAGGATGCCGGAGACCGCGGACAGATCGAGATCACGCGCGCGATTCTCGAATACGCCTCGCCAGCCGTCTTCGAACCCCACCATCTGTCCGCCGTATCCGCGCACGGTGCGGATCACCGCCGCGCGGATCACCGCGTTCAGGCCCGGACAGTCGCCGCCTCCGGTCAGAATCCCGAGACGCATGTCGCCTCCGACGAGCCGGGCGCGGCGCTTCAATCAACTGGAATGCAATGGCTTATGCGTTCAACCCGGGGCCGGAATATGCCCGAAGCGGAAGCGGCCGGTCAAGCCGCCGGGGGGCGGGACGCGCTACTCGGTGCTGTAGCGCAGCGTGTACTGGCCGAGGCCCTGCTCGTCGACGAACAGGAACGTCAGCTTGCGCCGGCGCACCGCGCCCTTGTTGCGCGGATCGGCTTCCAGCGGCGTCGGCACCACGCCCTCGTAGATCCACACCTCATAGGGGCGGATGTCGCCGCCGAGACCGGGGCGCCGCACGTCGTCGGCGGGACGATTCTCGGTGCGCTCGATGTCGTCGAGCACCTGGCTCAAGGTCTCGTCGCCGGCCGGAATCACCTGATGCAGCACTTCGTCCGGCTGGCCGTAGCGGATGTACACGCGCCCCATGTCGCTGAACATGCCCTTCTGCAGACCGGGACGTGTGTAGGTGCGGTTGGCGTAGTCGATGCGGCGAACGAAGTCGTCGAACGCTTCGTTCTCGGCGGTTCCAGGCGTGGGATCGCGGGCCTGCCAGTAATCGAACAGGAATTTCTCGCGCTCGCCCGGCTCGAGCTCGTGGAACGCGTCCTCGTTCTCGGCGGTCAGCAGCAGATGAATGGCGTCGAGGAGATCGGCCGGGTTCGCGGTCCACGACTCGGTCTTCCACGCCACGCTGAAATGAGAGCGCCGGACCACCGCGCCCCGATCTCCCTCCTGCCACGCCTTGAGCTCGAGATCGTAGCCGCCGGCCGGCAGCGTCGAGACATCGAGATGCAGGTTCGCGCGGACCTCGCGGGCGGGCGCGCTGGTGGAATCGTGCTCGATCAGAGCGTGGCCGTCGTGGTCGGTGACCCGGGTCACCCAGTGCCAGGCTCGCTCGTCGGTCGACCGCGCGCTGAACTGAGCGGTGAGGCCGTTGTCGAAGAGACCATACAGGCGCTCGGGATTCGGAAGATCGCCCGCGCTCGAATCGGCCGCGCTCGCGCCCGCTCCGGTCCAGAGGAATTCGAGATCGGACACTTCACGATTCATCAGCGGCTTCGGTGTGACGATGTCGCCCTCCATCTCCTCGGCGTTCGTCACCTGGCGGCCCATGTAGATGAGGCCGCGCTTCCGCGAATTGAGATCGGTGATTCGGACGTTCAGATGCTGCGTGCCGGGCCGCGTGTCGTATCGGATCACGACAACCTTGCCGAACCCGGTGGCGGAGTCGGCGGGGGTCGAAGTGACCACCTGGTCGCGTTCCTGAACGCGGCCGTTGCCGCCGCGCAGCCGGGTGTGGATGCCGATCCGCGTCGAGCCGAAGCTGTCGGCCACGGCGCTGCCGAGCGTGATCGGCGGAATGCGGACATAGATCTCGAGCCGTGTCGACGCGCTCTCCGGGAACGTGGCGACGTCGACCGTGAACGGCAGCCCCGCCTCGGCGCGCCACGGAAGCGGGCCCGGGTGACGGGCGTCGCGCTCGGCGGCGAGGCTCCCCGCCGGCGCCGCGGCGAGGAGCATCAGCGCCGCGATCGCCGTGATCGCACG
>DATJEP010000048.1:0-17208 GCA_035496475.1 Candidatus Udaeobacter sp. | reverse complement strand
GAAGCGCTCGCGGCTGATCGTCGATCGCCGCGAATCGACATTGGCGGAATCGGGCGATTTTCTCATCCCGCGCGCCGAGGGCGCGATCGACGACCGGCATATCCTGGGCGAGCTGGGCGATGTCCTGACCGGCGCCGTGCGCGGCCGGGAGCGCGACACCGACGTCACGCTGTTCAAGTCGCTCGGCCTCGCGGTCGAGGATCTCGCCGCCGCGCACCACGTCGCGGAACGCGCCGAGGCCTCGAATCAGGGGATCTCGATCGAGCTGGGCGGCCGGCGGGCGAGCCTGGAATAGCGCCGGCCGGGCGCACCGCCCCGGCCATCCGGCCCCCGCGCGCCGTGTGATAATCTGGCTTCTTCGAATGACTTGAACCGCGCTCACGACCCTCCGGCGGCGCCGGAGGAGCCCCAGCCGCGAGCCAACCCGGGAACTTCATGGGCAATCGCTACGACTTCGTTCAGCAGGCCAACGCGGATTACATCGAAGAACAGTTCCGGCGCTACCGCGAGGACCCGGCTTCGGTCCCCGAGGAGTGGGCGCTGTTCTTCGCCGGATTCGAGCTGGCGTCGGAGCCGCGTGCGCCGCGCACCGCCGATCCCTCGGGCGGCGTGTTCGGGCTGGTTCATGCCTATCGCGAATTCGGCCACCTGATCGCGAAGCTCGATCCGTTGGGGGAGAATCGCGAGCACCATCCCCTGCTCGATCTCGCCACGTTCGGCCTCGACGAATCGGATCTCGACCGCGAGGTCCAGGGCCATCCGTTCCGCGGCCCGAGCGGCAACCGCCTTCGCGATCTCATCGCCGCGCTGCGCGAGACCTATTGCGGCACGCTGGGGGTCGAGTACATGGACATCCCCGATCCCGAGCGGCGTGAATGGCTCAAGGAGCGGATGGAGCGCGATCACAACCGGGCGTCTCTCCCGGCCGGTGAGCGCCGCGCGATCCTCGAGCAGCTGCTGACCGCCGACGCCTTCGAGCAGTTCCTGCACGTCCGCTACGTCGGGCAGAAGCGGTTCTCGCTCGAGGGCGCGGCGACGCTCCTGCCGATGCTGGTCGCGCTGCTCGGCCGCGCGGCGGCGATGGGTGTGCGCCAGGTGGTGATCGGAATGCCGCATCGCGGCCGTGTCAACGTGCTCGCGAACCTCATGGGCAAGCCGCTCGAGACCATCTTCAGCGAGTTCGAATCGAACTTCGCCCCCGAGGACGTTCAAGGCCACGGCGACGTGAAGTACCACCTCGGATATTCGTCGCACTGGGATGGCCCGGGCGACGCGCGCGTTCACCTCGATCTCTATTTCAATCCCAGCCATCTCGAGTTCGTGAATCCGGTGGTGCTGGGCGCGGTGCGCGCCCGGCAGGACGCGATGCGCGATCCGGCGCGGAGCGGCGGCATTCCGGTCCTGATCCACGGCGACGCCGCGTTCGCGGGTGAAGGCATCGTGGCCGAGACCCTGGCGCTGGCTCAGCTTCCGCACTATCAGACCGGCGGCACGCTGCACATTCTGGTCAACAACCAGATCGGGTTCACCACCTCGCCGTCCGACGCCCGAGTGACGACCTATCCGACCGACATCGCCCGCATGACGGAGGCGCCGGTCTTCCACGTCAACGGCGACGATCCCGAGGCCGCGGTGCACGCGATCGCGCTGGCGCTCGAGTACCGCGCCGCGTTCCACCGCGACGTGTTCGTGGATCTGGTCTGCTACCGCAAGCACGGTCACAACGAGCTCGACGATCCGACGTTCACCCAGCCGGTGATGTACGCGAAGATCGCCGCCCACAAGCCGGCCAGCCAGGCCTACGCGGAGCGGCTGGTTGGGGAGACGGTGATCGACGACTCCGCGCTCAAGGGCATCGAGCAGTCGATCGAGCAGCGCCTCAATCAGGCGCACGCGCGCGCGCACGCCTCGGAGCGCGGAAACGGCGACTCGGCGCCGGGCGGGTTGTGGGAAGGGCTCGAGTGGGCGGGAGACGATTGGAGCGCCGACACCCGCGTTTCGGAAGGAACGCTGCGAGGCATCGCCGAGGCCGCCGCGCGGCTGCCGGGCACGTTCCGTCCTCACCCGCGTGTGGCCCGCCTGCTGGAGAGCCGGATCGAGATGCTGTCGAAGGGCACGATCGACTGGGGATGCGCGGAGACGCTGGCGATCGGCTCGGTGCTGCTCGAGGGCCATCGCGTGCGATTGAGCGGACAGGACACGGGACGCGGCACGTTCAGCCATCGCCACGCGATCCTGAGCGACGTGAAGACCGGCGACCGCTACGTTCCGCTCCAGCACCTCGCGCCCGACCAGGCGTCGCTCGAGGTGTTCGACACGCCGCTCAGCGAAGCGGCCGCGCTCGGCTTCGAATACGGCTACAGCACTGCGGATCCGCACCCGCTGGTGATCTGGGAGGCGCAATTCGGCGACTTCGCGAACGTGGCGCAGGTCTACATCGATCAGTTCCTCGCCAGCGCGGAATCGAAGTGGCGGCGAATGTCGGGCCTCACGCTGCTGTTGCCGCATGGTTATGAAGGGCAGGGTCCGGAACACTCGAGCGCGCGGCTGGAGCGGTTCCTCGAGCTCTGCGCCGACGGCAATCTCCAGGTCTGCAATCTCACCACCCCGGCCCAGTTCTTCCACGCGCTGAGGCGCCAGGTGCACCGCTCGTTCCGGAAGCCGCTGGTGATCATGAGTCCGAAGAGTCTGCTCCGGCACAAGCTCGCGACCTCGGCGATCGAGGACCTGAGCCAGGGAACCTTCCATCCCACGCTCGATGACACCGCGATCGACGATGCGGAATCGGTCTCGCGCGTGCTGCTGGTTTCCGGCAAGTTCCACTACACGCTGATCGAGGCCCGCGAGCAGCTCGCCGCCGAGCTCCGCGGGCGCGTCGCCATCGTCCGGATCGAGCAGCTCTATCCATTCCCCGACGCCGAGCTCGGCGCCATCCTCAGCCGCTATTCCGAGGTGCGCGAGCTGGTGTGGGTCCAGGAGGAGCCGGAGAACATGGGCGCGTGGCGGCAGATCCGTCATCGACTCGAGGCAGTGAAGCCCGAGCGCGTCTCACTGATCGCTGTGGCGCGACCGGCGGCGCCGACTCCGGCGAGCGGCTACTACCCCATGCACGTGGCGCAGGAGCGCTCCCTGCTCGAGCAATCATTCGCGAACCTGGCGCCGATCGCGGCGGAATCCGGAGTGTCGCCCGCACGCTCCCCCGGGGCGCGCGCCCACGATCCGCGCCGGCCGGGGGGTGGCCGGCCCGGAGCGACGAGGTCCTCGTGAGCGTCGAGATTCGCGTCCCACGGCTGGCCGAGTCGATCTCGGAAGCGGTGCTGGCCGAGTGGCTGAAGCCGGATGGAGCGGCGGTGCGGCGTGACGAGCCGATCGCGACGCTCGAGACCGACAAGGCCGCCGTCGAGATCGCGGCCGAGGAGAACGGCATGCTCCGTCACGTCGCGAAGGCCGGTGACAAGGTGGTGGTCGGGCAGGCGATCGCGCGGATCGAGCCCGGCCAGGACGGGGCAGGCAGATCGGCTCCGACGCGCGCGAAGGAAACCGCGCCGCGCACGACTCCGGCGCCCGCGCCGGCCACGCCGGCGCCGGCCGCATCTGTCGCGCCGCCCGCGACTCCGGCGCCGGCGGCGAGGCCCGGCGCGGAATCTCCACCGCTCTCGCCGTCGGTGCGCCGGCTGGTCGAGGAGCATGGCCTCGATCCCGGCGAAGTCGCGGCGACCGGACCCGGGGGCCGGCTGCTCAAGGAAGACGTGCTGCGCGCGATCGAGAGTGCGCCCGCCCGCGAGTCCTCGGCGCCGCCCGAGCCCTCACCAGCGCGCGCGCCCTCGCCCGTCGCGGCGGCCGCGGGGCCCACGCCGGCGATCGAGCCCGGGGAGGAGCGCGCCGTCCCGATGTCGCGCATCCGGCAGCGCATCGCCGAGCGTCTGGTCCAGTCGCAGCACACCGCCGCGATCCTGACCACGTTCAACGAGATCGACATGACGGCCGTGCTGGAGATGCGCGCGCGCCATGGCGAGACCTTCGAGAAGAAGCACGGCGTCCGGCTCGGCTTCATGAGTCCGTTCGCGCGCGCCTCGATCCTCGCGCTCGCCGAGTTCCCCGAGCTCAATGCCGAGATCCGGGGCACCCACATCGTCTATCGCTCCCACGTCCATCTCGGCATCGCGGTCAGCACGCCGCGCGGCCTCGTGGTTCCGGTGGTGCGACGCGCCGACGCGCTCGATTTCGCCGGCCTCGAGAAGGAGATCGCGCGGCTCGCCGAGCGCGGTCGCGCCGGCACGCTCACCCCCGAGGAGCTGTCGGGAGGGACGTTCACGATCTCCAACGGGGGGATCTACGGCAGCCTGCTCTCGACGCCGATCCTGAATCCGCCGCAGAGCGGCATCCTCGGCATGCACAAGATCGAGAAGCGGCCGATCGCGGCCGGCGATCAGGTGGTGATCCGCCCGATGATGTACGTTGCGCTGTCGTACGACCACCGTATCGTCGACGGTCAGCAGGCGGTGTCGTTCCTGGTGCGGGTGAAGGAGCGGCTCGAGGATCCCGAGCGCATGCTGCTCGGCGTATGAGCGAAGCCTTCGATCTCGTCGTGATCGGATCCGGCCCCGGCGGCTACGTCGCGGCGATCCGCGCCGCGCAGCTCGGAATGAAGACCGCGTGCGTCGAGAAGTATGCGGCGCTCGGCGGCACCTGCCTCAACGTCGGCTGCATCCCGAGCAAGGCGCTGCTCGATTCGAGCGAGCACTATGCGTTCACCCGCGAGGGTCTCGCCGCCCACGGGATTCGCGCCACCGCCGAGCTCGATCTCGCCACCCTGATGAAGCGCAAGAATCAGGTGGTGCGCGACCTGACGCGCGGGATCGACGGGCTGTTCAAGAAGAACAAGATCACCCGTGTCGCCGGCACCGCGCGCATCGTCGCGGCCGGCCGGGTCGAGGTGTCCGCCGCCGGCGCCGATGCCGCGGGGAGCCAGGCACTCGAGACCCGGCGCATCCTGATCGCGACCGGAAGCAAGCCCGCCGCGCTCCCCGGCATCGCGTTCGATGGCCGGCGGATCGTTCATTCGACCGACGCGCTCACGCTCTCCGAAGTTCCGCGGCGGCTGATCGTCATCGGCGCCGGCGCGATCGGGCTCGAGCTCGGCTCGGTGTGGCGCCGGCTCGGCAGCGAGGTCATCGTGCTCGAAGTCCAGGACCGCGCGGTGCCGGGAATGGATCGATCGAGCGGCGAGATCCTCCGGCGGTCGCTCGAAAAGCAGGGCATCCGGTTCCGCTTCGGAACCACCGCCAGCGCCGCGCGGACCGTGGGCGATGAAGTCGCGCTGACGCTCGCGGCGGGGGAGAGCCGCGAGGAAGCCCGCTGCGACGTGCTGCTGGTCGCGGTCGGCCGCCGGCCCTACACCGAAGGGCTGGGCGCCCGTGAATGCGGGATCGAGCTCGATCCCCGCGGACGGATCGTGGTGGACGCTCACTACGAAACGCGCGTCCGCGGCATCTTCGCGATCGGCGACGTCATCGCGGGCCCGATGCTGGCGCACAAGGCCGAAGAAGAGGGTATCGCCGCGGTCGAGCAGATGGCCGGCCAGGCCGGGCACCTCGCCTACGAATGCATTCCCAACGTGGTCTATACCTGGCCCGAGCTGGCCAGCGTCGGCATGACCGAGGAGGAGGCGCGGGAGGGCGGACGCGAGATCGCCATCGGCACGTTCCCGTTCCTGGCCAACGGCAGAGCCCGGGCGATGAACGAGCGCGAGGGTCAGGTCAAGCTGATCGCCGATCGGAAGACCGACCGGTTGCTCGGCGGGCACATCGTCGGACCACGGGCGAGCGAACTCATCGCCGAGCTGGCCGTGGCGATGGAATTCGGTTCGAGCGCGGAAGACATCGCCCGCTCGGTCCACGCTCATCCCACCCTGGCCGAGGCGGTGAAGGAAGCCGCTCTCGGCGTGGCCGGACGGTCGATTCATATTTGAATCGCATCGGCCGTGCCGCGTGCGAATCGCAATGGATCCGGTGCCGGCGGCCGATCAATCAGGTCTTGCAGGCCCCGGTTTCGTACTGCTATCCTTGACGCCGTTGGTTCCGCTGCACTGACTCCCTCCCTCCCCTTCGTCAGTGTGGCAAGGTCAAGGGACGACCGTTTCTCATTGCTTTGCATCTCGCGCCCCGCATCAGGAGAAACGCACCCCCATGTTCACATTGCGACACCTGAGAATCATGGCATTCGTGTGCCTGCTCGGCGGGTTCGTGGCCGCGCCCGCCCGCGCGGTGGTGCCGGTATCGTTCGGAACCTCATGGGACGGTCCGTCGCACGACCTCCAGGCGATCGTCGACGGCATGTTCGGGCCGGGCAAGATCAACGTGCACACGGATTACGTCGGCGCTCATGTCGGCGATCAGGATCCGTGGTTCTGGGTGGACAATCGCTTCTCGGCGCTCCTCGTCACCGAAGTCGCGGGCAATGCCGACCGCAACACCATTGGCTGGTATACCGACACCGGCGTGAACCATCCGACCGCCCCGCCGGCGCTCTTCAATGACGGCGTTCACGACGGTGTGGTCTTCGACGGGCCCGCCGGCCCGGGCGCGAGCCACGTCGTGGTCTTCTCCCAGCCCATGACGAAGTTCGGCTTCTACCTGAATCCCAACGGCACCGGCGACGCGACCAACGCCCCCGAGCCGGAGAAGTTCTGGACCAACCGCTTCTTCAATGATCTCGGGCCGGACGGGAGCGGAGCCCTTCATCCCCCGACCGACGGGGACGTCCAGGCTCTGATCTTCGACATCTCGAAGATCGTCAACATGGAAAACACCTGGCTGGTGTGCTTCGAGGATCTCGACAGCGGCGCGAATCCGGCGTCGTGCTGCACCCCGACCGACAACGACTACAACGATCTCGTCTTTGAAGTCACCGCACTCGGCGCGACGCCGGTTCAGAGCCTGACCTTCGGCCAGCTGAAGTCGCGCTACCACCACTGATCGCTGCGCCGTCCCCCCGAATCCCCGGCGCGCGCGGGCGCGTTCCCGACCGATGCGGAGCGCGCCCGAAATGTTTCACCGCTCTCTCGAGGCGCGTGCGGCCAGGCGACGCGCTCGCTGCGGCGCGCCGGTTGACCGCCCCCGTCCCTTCGGCCATTCTGCGCGCATGATTCCCGCGCGCATCGGCGGATGGCGCATCCACGCGCTCGAAACCGGTTTTCTGTGGCTCGACGGCGGCTCGATGTTCGGCTCCGTGCCGAAGCCGCTCTGGAATCGCACGAATCCCGCCGACGACCGCAATCGCATCCAGCTCGCGATGCGGTGCCTCCTGCTCGAGGGCCGGGACCGCCTGATCCTGATCGATGATGGGGTCGGCGAGAAATTCCCGCCCAAGCTCGCCGACATCTATCGTCTCGAGCGCCACGAGCGGGGGATCGAGCAGGAGCTGGCGGCGATCGGCCATTCCATCGACGACGTGACCGACGTCGTGCTGACGCACCTCCATTTCGACCATGCCGGGGGCTCGACGCGCGAGGACGGTGGCCGGCTGAAGCCGCGCCTGCCGCGCGCCCGCTACCACGTCCAGCGCCGGAACCTCGAAAACGCGCGTCATCCCAACCCACGCGAGCGCGCCTCCTACCTGGCCGAGAATTTCGAGCCGCTCGAGCAGGCGGGCGTGCTGAACACCTGGGAGGGTCCGGGCGAGCCCTGGCCCGGATTCGAGATCTTCACCGCCGACGGTCATACGCGCGGCCAGCAGCTGGTTCGCATCCATGGCGAGGAAGGCGCGGTCTATTTCGTCGCCGACCTGGTTCCCACCGCTTCGCACGTTCGCATTCCGTTCGTCATGGGATACGACGTCGCGGCGATCGAGACCATGGAGGAAAAGCGCGCGATGCTGTCGCGGGCGGCGGCCGAGCGCGCGTGGATCTGCCTCGAGCACGATCCCGCCGTCGCGTTCGCCCGACCGGTCGCCGACGGGGACGACTTCATGTGGGAGGAGCGGGTTCCCGCCGCCGCTCCCATGCGCGACGGCGCCGAGCCGGCACGATCCGCCGGCGCCGGTGCCGCGCCATCCCGCGGATCACGCTGAGCGATGTTCCACTCGCTGCTTCGTGTCTGGTTCGAGCTGACGCTGCAATGGGGCTACCTCGGCATCTTCCTCCTCATGGCGATCGAGTCGACGGTGTTCCCGCTGCCGAGCGAGGTCGTGATTCCGCCGGCGGCGTACTGGGCGACCCAGGGGCGGTTCAACTTCTGGCTGGTGGTGCTGGCGGCCACGCTCGGGTCCTGGGCCGGCGCCGCGCTGTCCTACGCGGTCGCGCGCGCCGTCGGCCGGCCGCTGATCCTGCGCTACGGGCGCTACGTTCTGATCACCGAGAAGAAATGGGATCTGGCCGAGCAATGGATCGCGCGCTATTCGATGGGCGGGGTGTTCTTCGCCCGCATGCTGCCGGTGGTGCGGCACCTGGTCTCGCTGCCGGCCGGCGCGGCGCGCATATCGTTCCGCAACTTCTCGATCATGACGCTGCTCGGCTCGCTGGTCTGGTGCACGGTGCTGGCGTGGTTCGGTGCGCGAGTCCTGTCGGATCAGCCGAACCTGCTGAACGACCCGGGCGCGCTGTCCTCCGTGCTGCGCACCAAGCTCATGTGGTTCGTGATCGCGGTGGTGGTGCTGCTCGCGCTCTACGTGGTGATGGAGCTCGCGGCGGGTCGTCTGCGGCGGAGCGCCGCGGTGATCTCCGACGGAGATCCGCCGACCGCGTGAGACGGGGCGGGCGCCGACCGACGTCGAGCGCCGGTCTTAAGCCGAATCGCCGCCGGCGTAACCGCCGGCCGGCGCCGGAGTGGCGGCGATCCGGACTTCGGGCTCGCGCTCTTCCGCGGTGACGCCACGCGGAGCGCCGGCGAAGCGGGCGAGCAGCGTGTAGACCACCGGCACCACGATCAGCGTGAGCAGGGTCGAGAACACCATGCCGCCGACCACCGCCATGCCGAGCGGCTTCCGCGACTCGGCGCCGGCGCCGAGCCCGACCGCGATCGGCAGGATGCCGAAGATGGTGGCCAGCGTGGTCATCAGGATCGGACGCAGGCGGATGCTCGCCGCGCCCACCACGGCGTCGACCACCGAAAGCCCCCGGGCGCGTCGCTGATTCGCGAACTCCACGATCAGAATGCCGTTCTTGGTCACCAGTCCGATCAGCATGATCAGCCCGATCTGGGAGTAGATGTTGACGGTCATCCGGAACACGAACAGCGTGAGCAGCGCTCCGAAGACCGCGAGCGGCACCGACAGCAGGATCGTCAGCGGATGGATGAAGCTCTCGAACTGCGCGGCGAGCACGAGGTAGATGAAGACCAGCGCGATGATGAAGAGGAAGTTGAGGCCGCCGCTCGACTCCTTGTACTCGCGTGACTCGCCGGCGAGATCGGTGCGGACGCCGGGCGGCAGCACGCGGCGGGCGATGCCGTCGAGATCGCCGAGGGCCTTGCCGATGGTGACGCCGGGCGCGAGGCTGGCCGACAGCGTCGCCGAGCGCACGCGGTTGAAGTGGTTGAGCTCGCGCGGCGTGACCTGCTCGTGCACGCGGGTGACGCTGGCGAGCTGGACCAGGCCGCCCGAGCCGCGGACATAGAGGCCGTCGATCATCGATGGGCTCGAGCGATCGACGCGCGGCACCTGGAGCATGACCTCGTACTGGTGGTTGCCGCGCTTGAAGCGCGTGACGCGCTGGCCGCCGAGCAGCGTCTGCAGCGTCGAGCCGATGTCGGAGACCGAGACGCCGAGCGCGGCGGCGCGCTCGCGATCGATGTCGATCTCGAGCTGCGGCTTGTTGAGCTTGAGGTCGGTGTCCATGTTGACGAGGTAGCCGAGCTTCTGGGCCTCCTGCATCATCAGCCCCGAGGCGCGCGCGAGCTGATCATAGCTGTCGGCCTGCAGCACGAACTGAACCGCCCCGCCGAATCCTCCACCGAGGCCGGGCGGCGGGAAGGCGAATGCCAGCACGCCGGGGATCGCCATCAGCTGCGGGAATACCTGCTGGGCCAGCGCCTGTGACGGCGGCCGCTGCCCGTGCGGCTTGAGCCCGACGAACATGAAGCCGTCGTTGACGGGCCCGAACAGGCCGATGGCGGTGAACATCCGGTCCTTCGCCGGCAGTCGGTCGTAGATCGATTCGACCATCCGCGTGTAGCGGTCGGTGTAATCGAGCGTCGCCCCCTCGGGCGCGCGCACCACGGTGAAGATCCAGCCCTGATCCTCGGTCGGCACCAGCTCCTTCGGCAGCAGCTGGAACAGCCCGAAGATCGAAACCACGACCAGGACCGTCGCCACCAGCGTCATGCGGCGGTGGGAGACGGCGAAGCGCACCGACCGTTCGTAGAATTCGGTCAGCCGAACGAACATGCGGTCGAACGCCCGCGGCGAGGCGGCGGCCTGGGCCCTGGCCGCGGTCGTCCGCTCGCCCTCAGACTCGGGCGCGACGGTCGCGAGCGGTTGCTCGTTTGCGGCGTCGTCCTCGCCGTGCGAGCCGTGCCGCCTGAGCACGCGCGAGCACAGCATCGGGGTCAGGGTCAGCGCGACGAATCCCGACAGCAGCACCGACACCGCGACCGCGATGCCGAACTCGCTGAACAGCCGTCCGACGCGGCCGGGCAGGAACGCCACCGGCACGAACACCGCGACCAGCGCGATGGTGGTGGCAAGGATCGCGAAGCCGATCTCCTTTGCGCCGTCGAACGCGGCGCGCATGCGGGACTTGCCCATCTCCATGTGGCGGTGAACGTTCTCGAGCATGACGATCGCGTCATCGACGACGAGACCGATGGCGAGCACGAGCGCCAGCAGGGTGAGGATGTTGAGGCTGTAGCCGAGCGCGTAGGTGACGGTGAAGGTTCCGATCACCGAGACCGGGATCGCGATCGCAGGGATCATGGTGGCGCGCAGGCTGCCGAGGAAGATGAAGATGACGATGAAGACCAGCAGCACCGCGATCAGCAGCGAGACCACGACCTCGTGGATCGACTGGTCGATGAAGGTCGAGGAGTCGTAGGCGACGTCGAGCTGCATGCCGGCCGGCAGCAGCGCCCGCAGCGCGGGGAGCGCCTTGCGCACCTCGTGCGCCACGTCGACCGTGCTGGCCTTCTGCTGCTTGACGATGCCGAGCCCGACCGCCGGCGCGCGGTTGTAGCGCGCGATGTTGCGGTCGTCCTCGGCGCCGACCTGGACGTCGGCGACATCGGAGAGATGGACGACGCGGTTGTCCGAGTTGGCGACGATGATCGCGCCGAATTCCTCGGGCTTCGACAGGTCGCCGCGCGTGTGCACCGAGAACTCGCGCTGGTTCCCCTCGATGCGGCCCGAGGGGATTTCGGCGTTCTGATTGCGCAGCGCGGTCTCGACGTCGGACACCGTGAGGCCGTAGGAGGCCAGGCGCTCGGGATCGAGCCAGACGCGCATCGCGTACTTGCGGTTGCCGCCGATCTGCACCGCGCCGACGCCGTTCAGGCGCTGGAGCTTCTCGGTGAAGACGTTGTAGGCGACGTCCGACAGCTCGAGCGTGCTGTAGTTCGCTCCGTAGAGCGCGAGCCAGATGATCGGCTGGGCGTTCACGTCCTGCTTCGACACCACCGGCTCGTCGACCGTGGCCGGCAGGTCGCCGCGCACGCGCGACACGCGATCGCGCACGTCGTTCGCCGCCTTGTCGACGTCGCGATTCAGATTGAACTCGATGGTGATGTTCGAGACCTGCTCCTGCGACGAGGAGGTGAGGAGCTTGACGCCCTCGATGGTCGAGAGCTGCTCCTCGAGCACGTCGGTGACCTCGGTCTCGACCACCTGCGGATTCGCGCCGCGATAGAACGTGGTGACGCTGACCACCGGCGAATCGATGTCCGGATATTCGCGCACCGGGAGAAACGTGAAGGAGAGCGCGCCGAACAGCAGGATGGCGAGGCTCATCACCGTCGCCAGGACCGGCCGCTCGATACTGACTTCGCTGAGTTTCATCGGCTCGCGGTGGCCTTTGCCCGGGTGGTTTTGGAGTGGACGCTGTCGCGGCCGGCCGGCTTCGCCGCGCCGCCGGATTTCTGCGGGCCGCCCTTCGCCGCGCCCGCCGCCGGCTTCCCGGGAGCGGCGCCGCCCGGTCCGCCCGGCCCGCCGCCACCCATCATCGCGGCAATGTCGCTGACCGGGATCACATGCGCCCCATCGAACAGCTTCTGGTGTCCGGTGCGCACCACGGTCTGCCCCGACTCGAGACCGTGCAGCACCTCGACGCGCGCTGAGTCGCGCGAGCCGAGAGAAACCGCGACCTTCGCCACCGAGCTGTCCGGCTTCACGATGAACACATAGCTGCCGTTGCCTTCGGCGAACACGGCTTCATCCGGAATCGTGATCGACTTCGGGCGCTCGGCGAGCGTGACCGAAACGTCGGCCGAGAGTCCGGGGCGCAGCAACTGGCCCGGGTTCGGCACGCTGGCGAGGAGCTGAACCGTCCGCGTGCGCGGGTCCACGTTGGGATCGACCACGGTGAGCCGCGCGTCGAACGCGCGGTCGGGCCATGCCGGCGTGCGCAACGTGACGGTACGGCCGGGGCGAAGCTCGCCCAGCATGCGCTCGGGCGCCGCGAACGCGACCCGGAGCGGGTTCAGCTTCGCCACCTGCGCGATCGGATCTCCGGCCTTGAGCCAGGCGCCGACCGAGGTCAGACGGCGGCCGATCATGCCGTCGAACGGTGCCCGGATCGTGCTCTTGTCGAGCCGCACCCGCGCCAGCGAAGCCGAGGCCTCGGAGACCTGGAGCGCGGCGTGCGCGTCGTCGAGCTCGCGCTGCGAGATCGCCTGCTGCTCGGCCAGCTTGCGGGCGCGCTCGTAGTTCGCGGCGTCGAGATGATGCTGGGCTTCGGTGCGCTGTGCGTCGGCGCGCAGCTCGCGGTCGTCGAGCTGCGCGAGCAACGCGCCCTTGCGGACCGGCTGGCCCTCGCGGAACGTGAGCGAGCGCACCATTCCCGCGTTCTCGCTCACGATCGTGACGTCGTTCTCCGCTTCGAGCGTGCCGACGGCGCGGAACTGATCGCGAACCGTCTGAGCGCGAACGTCGGAGACTTCGACCGGAACCGGGGGCATCTGGAAGCCGCCGGCACCCTTTTTTCCCCCGGCGCAGCTCGCCAGCGAGGCGGCGAGGAGAGCGGCGATGAGGGCGATGCGGGCGTGACGGAACACGGCGGGGGAAGAATGAGTCTCGGGTGTGTGCATGAGCCGGGAATCCTAACGTCCGGGCATGGGAAAAGCCAAGTTATCGGACGAGCGCCGCGTTTTCACTCACGATGGCCCGACGCTCCAGGACATTCTACGCGGCGCGCTCGAACGAAGTTGCGCGGCGCGGGGACTACCGGCAACCCGGAGCGCGGATCGTGATTCGGAGCCGCGTGATCAGGCGAAGAGGACGCGCTGAACGAACCAGTAGGCGCCGGCCGCGATCACGCACGCGGATCCCACCGTCACGATGCGCCCGGCGAGTGCCGGACGACGGGCGTGCGCCAGCGCGAGCAGCGGCGTCACCGCGAGCACGATGCAGGCCTGGCCGAGCTCGACGCCGAGATTGAACGAGAACAGGGACCAGCCGAGCGCCGCCGGCGGCAGGCCGAACTCGCGCAGCACGCCGGCGAAGCCGAAGCCGTGGACGAAGCCGAACGTGAACGCGAGCACGGCCCGCACGTCGCGCTTGCCGCCGCCGATCAGGTTCTCGATGCCGACCACCATGATGCTGAGCGCGATCGCGGGCTCGATCAGCCTCGACGGCGGATTCACGATCTCGAGCGCGGCGAGCGCGAGCGTGATGCTGTGGGCGACGGTGAACGCGGTGACGATCTTGAGCAGACGACCGACCCCGCCTCCCAGCAGCAGCAGGCCGATGATGAAGAGGATGTGGTCGGGCCCGATGAAGATGTGGTGCATGCCGGCCGGTACGAACGTGCGCACCACCGCGAGCACCCCGGGCGCGCCGCCGAGATAGGCCGTCGCGCTCGGATGCGAGGCGTCCAGCAGCTCCTGCCCGCGCAGAGCGGCGCCCTGATAGACGTTGGCGTAGGTCTCGTGCGCCGGGTCGTAGGGGAAGAGCGGTCCCGAGATCTCGATCCGGCCCGGCGATGCGGCCGAGGCGGACCGGAAGCGAAACGCGACCAGGCGCCGGTCGCGATCGATTTCGAAGCCGATCCACTCCGGGCGGATGCGGGTTCCATCGGCACGGGCGTCGAGCCGTGCGCCGAGCAGCGCCTCGAGCGCGGCGGCGCGGCCGGCGACGTACGACGAATCGAGCAGCGAATCCGGAGTGGAGAGGCCGATCTCGTGCGCGAAATCGACGACGTGCGCCGCGACTCGGCCTTCGATCCGGCCGGGCTCGATCCGAAGGTCGAGGTAGCTGTAGGGCGACTGATGCGCGAGCGCCGCGTGCGGCGCGATGATCCCGAGCGCGACCAGCGCGACGTGAAGACCGTGTTTCACCGCCGCACCCGGGTCGGCGCCTTGCCGGGCCGCGCGAACGTCAGTGACGCCCAGAGGCTCTGCCAGTCCGCCTCCCGCGTGTCGTCGCTCGGCGTCATGTGAACGCAGCTCAGCATCCATTCTCCATCGTGCGCGAGATCAAGCCGCGCAATGCCATCACGCCCGGTGCGCGCCGACGCGACCGGCGGCACGGAGTCGCGCTCGCTGGCCGCGATCGGTGCCGAGGGTGAGGCGAGCGGTCTCGTCCATCCCCGCACCAGCGCGCCGGCGAGCGGCTGCCCGTGGAAGAGGACACGAACGCGCAGATCGCGGACGCTGGAAGGATCATCGAGTGGGACGATCTCGAGCGACAGACCGATCGTCTGCCGCGCTCGCTCGGGATGCGATCCTTTGATCCAGCATTTCGGACAGCGCGCGTAACGCTCGCGGCCGGGACCGGTCGCTCCCGCGCGCCGGCGGGCAGCGAGCGGTTGGTCGAGTCCCTCGGTCGCGAGATAGGCCTCGAACTCCGGCGCCGGCACCGTGATGTCCGCCCAGTTCGATTCGTACGCGAACAGGGCGCCCCCGTCGTCGGGCAGGACCACGCGGGCCCAGACCACGTCGCCATTCAGCGTCACCGGCCTGAGATCGAGCGCGCGCGGACCGTGCATCGTGAAGCTCACCGCCCGCGGCGCCGCCCACGGCTTCAATTCGCCCTTGAAGCCGGTGCCGACCAGGACGCCGAGCGTCACGGTGTCGCGCGCGGCCGCGATGTAGCGCGAAGGAGCCAGCCAGAATTCGTGAGCGCCGGCCCGGCCGCACCACGCGAGCGTGAGCGAGAGCGCGAGCGGCAGCGCGATCAGAAACGCCGGCCGTGTCGCGGCCGCCGGGTGGACCTTGGGCATGGGTTCCTCGGATGGGATCATCACTGCCGGGATCTCGAGACGCCTACTCTACGTTCGCCGCGTTCCGGCGGATGATGCAAATCAGTCCCCGGGCGCTCGATCGGCGATCTCATCCGCTCTTCGCGCCACGATCGCGGCGGTGATCGGGCCCTCGGCCGGGGTGCGCTCCTCGGAATCGAGAATCTCGAAGCCCTGGTAGGCGCGGGCGAGCTCGCCGTCGTCGAGCAGGTATTGCGCCCGCTTGGGGCGGCCGAAGCGCTCCTGCCCACGGCGATAGGTCTGCTGAATGACGATGCCGCCCGGGATCAGCGCTTCGCGGATGCGCGCGAACAGACGGCGGTCGAGGAAGCGAAAGCAGGTGATCAGCGCGTAGCGCGAACGCGGCAGCGGCGGCCGGTCGTGCTCGAGATCGCACTCGACCGGAGTGACGTGCACGCCCGAGACGCGCGCCAGCTCGACCGCCCGGGCCAGAGCTTCGGGCGCACGATCCCAGGCTTCGACGTCGTAGCCTCTCGCGGCGAGAAACACCGCGTCGCGCCCCGAGCCGGACGCGAGATCGGCGGCGGGGCCGGCCGGCACCTCGGCGCCGAATCGCGCGATCGACGACGCCAGCCAGGGCGTCGGCCGCCACAGCGGGCGGGCCGGCGAGGTCACGCAGTCGGCGCCGAGATTCGCGAGCGGAGTCTCGAGCGCGCGCACGCGCGAATAGCCGAGCGACTCGAGCGCCACCACCGCGACGCGCGCGCGCTCCGGCGATTCGGCGACCACCAGCACCTCGGCCTCGCGCGGCGGAAGCTCGGAGCGGCGCGCCGGCCATTCCGATTCCGGCAGATGCCCGCTCCCCGGCAGGTGTCCGGCGGCGAACGCTTCGGCGGGACGGACGTCGAGGATGATCCGCTCGTCAGCCATGGACGATCGGCAGGTCGCAGCAGTCGCCGGTCGGGATCGGGCGGCCGTGCGGACACTTCCTCGGATGGCCGAGGAAGGAGCAGATGCTGTCGGTGACCTCGGGGTCGATGATGTGCTCCATGCGGCAGGCGGCCTCCTCCATCGCGTTCTCGGGGAGGCGCATCGCCGAGGAGAACAGCACCTCGGCCAGCCGCCGGCGGCGCACCAGGTCGCGGGCGCGGATCCGGCCGCGGGTGGTGAACTCGAGCGTGGGTCCCGGGTTCATCAGCAGCCCGCTCTCCACCATGCCGCGCAGCGTGCGCCGCGTGTCCACCACGTCCGGCACCTTCACGCGGTCGGCCATCGGCGCGTGGCCGTCCTCGGTGACCGACCACATCTGCACCAGCACCTCGTCGTAGCGCCGGTCCACCTCGTCGCTGCCCACCGACAGATCGGTGAGCTGTCCGTGGTGGAGCTCGACCCGGCGATCGGCGAGGCTGCCGACCCGCGGCGAGTGCGTGACCATGACCAGCGTGTGGCCCTCGGCGTGGAGATCGTGGAGCAGGTGGAGCACGCGGTCCTCGTTCTCCGCGTCGAGGTTGCCGGTGGGCTCGTCGGCCAGCAGCAACCGAGGGTGGTTGATCAGCGCGCGGGCCACGCACACCCGCTGCTGCTCGCCGCCCGAGAGCTGCGCCGGCCGGTGGTGCGCGCGATCCGCCAGCGAGACCCGCTCGAGCGCCGCCAGCGCCTCGGCCGGATCGGCCATCGAGTGGTAGTGCTGCGCGACCATGACGTTTTCGAGCGCGTCGAGGTAGGGGAGGAGATGGAACTGCTGGAAGATGATGCCGACCTTCTCCCGGCGGAAGCGCACGCGCTCCGCTTCGCCCATCGCGGTGAGCTCGATATCGTCCACCCACAGGCGCCCCGCAGTGGGCTGATCGAGCGCGCCCAGCAGG
>DATJEP010000047.1:0-8413 GCA_035496475.1 Candidatus Udaeobacter sp. | reverse complement strand
CGCTGCTCGTCGTCGATGACGTCATCACCACCGGGGCGACGCTCGAGGCCGCGCTCGCGACCCTCGCCGCCGCCGGTGCGCGCGCATCCGCCACCGCGCTCTGCTGGGCTCAATAGATGTCGCACCTCCACATTCCGGACGGCGTCCTTCCGCCCCTCTTGTGGGCCGGCGGTCTCCTGCTCGCGCTCATCCTGCTCGTTCTCTCCGGTCGTGGTGAGGGGACCGCGTCCGAGCTCCCGCGCGGCGGCCCGGCTCAGAGCATCGCCACGCGCGGGGCGCTCGGCGGCGTCGTGCTCGCGGCGATGGCGCTCGAATTGCCACTCGGTCCGATCGAGTACCATCTCAGCCTGGTCGGGCCGGTGGGCGTCCTGATCGGCCCGGCCGCCGCCTTTCAGCTGGTCTTCGTGGTGAGCGCGATCCTCGCCCTCGCCGGGCACGGAGGATTCACCGTGGTGGGACTGAACGCGCTGGTGCTGGGGGCGGGGGCCGCGGTGGCGCGGCCGCTCTACCGGCGCCTGATTCCGCGGCTGAAGCCGGCCCCGGCTTTGGCGCTCTCGACCGCGGTGTCGCAGGGACTCTCGGGCGTCCTCTGGATGCTGGTGATGGTGATCGCCCTGCGCTCGTTGTCACACGGCGGCGCGGACCCGCGGGTCGTGGGGATGCCGCGCATGGCTGTGCTGACCGCGCTCGCGCTGCCGCTCTGGATCCTCGGCATCGCGGTCGAGTCCGCGGTCGCCTTCGGTCTGGCGCGATTCCTCGCCCGGGTCCGGCCGGATCTCCTGCCGGCGCCCGTGCACCCGGGGCCGGTGTGATCAACACTCTGGCGCGGATCGATCAGCTCGCCAGCTCGGGCACCACGGCGTGGCATCGCGCCAGCGCGATCTCGAAGCTGCTGCTCGCCACCACCATCATCACGCTGGCGATCGCGTCGCGCTCGATCGCCTTGCTCGGCTCGCTCTACGCGTTCGCCTGGCTGCTGGTGATCACCAGCCGTCTCCCGGCCCGGCTGGTCGTCGCGGCGGCGAGCTACCCGCTCCTCTTCAGCGCGCTGTTCGTGCTGGGAAGCTGGGACCAGACCTGGCAGACGCCGGTTCGACTGCTGCTGCGTCCGCTCACCGCCAGCCTGACCGCGGTGTGGCTGGTGGGAACGACGCCTTATCCCGATCTCTTCGCGCCGATCTCGCGCGTGCTGCCGCGCAGCGTGGGCGACGGGCTCTTCCTCACCTACCGCGGGCTGTTCGAGTTGATGGCAAGCGCCGAGCGGCTGTGGCGCGCGCTGCGTCTGCGCGGGGGAACGCAGGGCAGCCCGCGCCGGAGGCTGAACCTCGCCGGCGAGTCGCTGGGCTCGCTGGTTCTCTTCGGATTCGAGCGCAGCCAGCGGCAGTATGCGGCGATGCTCCTGCGCGGACATTCGGGCCGGATCTGCGGGTGCCGCCATTGGGCGGAATGGACACGCGAGGATGCCTGGGTCGCGCTGGCGGGAGCCGGGGTCGCCGCGGCCTCGCTGCTGCTGTGGAGGAAGGCATGAGCGATCCCATCGTCCGGGTCTCGTGCGTCCGCCACATCTATCCCGATCGCACCGAGGTGCACCTCTGCGGTCTCGATTTCGTGGTGGAGGCCGGGCAGCGCGTGGTGATCCTCGGCCCCAATGGATGCGGCAAGACCACGCTGCTCTACCACATCCTCGGTCTGCTCGAGCCGGCCGAGGGCGAGGTCAGCGTCTTCGGCGTCAATCCGGCGCGGCAGTTCTCCCGCATCCGCGAGCGCATCGGCATCCTGCTCCAGAACGTCGACGAGCAGATCATCGCGCCCACGGTATGGGACGACGTCTCGTTCTCGCCGCGCAACTACGGCTACTCCGACGATGAAGTCGAGCGACGCGTGAGCCGCGCGCTCGAACGCGTCGGCATCCCGCATCTGCGCGACAAGGTCTGCCACCATCTCTCGGGAGGCGAGAAGCGGAAGGTGGCGCTGGCCGGCGCGCTGGTGCTCGAGCCCGAGCTCCTGATCCTCGACGAGCCGTTCGAGGGGCTCGATCCGTCCTCGCGCACCGACCTCATGGATCTCCTCAACGATCTTCACGCGCGTCAGGGCGTCTCGATGGTGCTCGCCACCCACGACGTGAACGCGGTCACCGCGATGGCGGATCGCGTCTACGTCCTGTTGCGCGGCGGTGCGATCGTGGCCCAGGGCCCACCGTCCGACATCTTCCGGGACCCGGGACTGCTTCGGCGCAGCAACATCGAGCCTCCGGTTCTGGCGGAACTGTTCCAGCGGCTCGATGAGCTCGGGCTCGAAGCCGGCCGCCCCGAGAATCTCGAAGACGCGGCGCGCGCGATCGCGAAGCTCGCGCGGCGTGAAGCCGCCGAACCGGCCGAACGATCCGGATCGTAGGAGCGGCGCGGTGAGCGGAGAGCTCTTCGGTTCCGGAGGACCGCCGGCGGGCGGCGACGAGTCGGGAAGGAAACGGCGGGAGCGGGGCCGCGGCCGTGACGGCGGGCCGACCGCACGCGATCCGCTGGGCGAAGAGCCGAGCCGGACCTCACCGCTCGCCGACCGCATGCGTCCACGGTCGTTCGACGAGCTGGTCGGCATGGACGAGCTGTTCAAGCCCGGCTCTCCGCTCGCCGCCATGCGCGACAGCACGCACCTCGGCTCGGTGATCCTGTGGGGCCCGCCCGGCAGCGGCAAGACCACGCTGGCACGCCTGATCGCGAAGCGCGCCGGAGTTCCGTTCGTCGCCTTCACCGCGGTGCTCTCCGGCGTCAAGGAAGTCCGGGAGACGATGGATCGCGCCGTGCTCGAGCGGCGCGCCAGCGGACGGCCGACGCTGCTGTTCGTCGACGAGATCCACCGCTTCAACAAGGCGCAGCAGGACGCGTTCCTCGCCCACGTCGAATCGGGCGACATCGTTCTGATCGGCGCCACCACCGAGAACCCGTCCTTCGAGGTCAACGCGGCGCTGCTGTCGCGCGCGCGCGTGGTCGTGCTGCGCGCTCTGACGCCGCCCGAGATCCGGATGGTGCTCGAGCGCGCGCTCGGCGATCGCGAGCGCGGGCTTCGGAAGCCGTTCGAGGTGGATGACGACGCGCTCGAGCTGATGAGCGTGGCCGCGGACGGCGACGCGCGGCGCGGGCTCAACACGCTCGAGCTCGCCGCCGCGTCCGCGACCGGACGCCGCATCACCCGTGCCGCGGTCGAGCGCGCGCTGGCGCGCCGGCACCTGCGATACGATCGCGCCGGCGAAGAGCACTACAACCTGATCTCGGCGCTCCACAAGTCGCTGCGCGATTCGGACCCACACGCGTCGCTCTACTGGCTCGCCCGCATGCTGGCGGCGGGAGAGGATCCGCTCTACGTCGCGCGCCGCATGGTGCGCTTCGCGAGCGAAGACGTCGGCAACGCCGATCCGCAGGCGCTGCCGCTCGCGGTGGCGGCGTTCCAGGCCTACCACCAGCTCGGCACGCCGGAGGGAGAGCTGTCGCTGGCACAGTGCTGCGTCTACCTCGCCACCGCGCCGAAGAGCAACGCCGTCTATTCCGGCTTCGCATCGGCGATGGAGGAAGTGGAGAAGAGCGGAAGCCTGCCGCCGCCGCTCGTGATCCGCAATGCCCCGACCCCGCTGATGAAGCAGCTCGGCTACGGAGCCGGCTATCGCTACGCGCACGACGAGCCCGGCCGACTGGCGGACCAGCAGCACCTGCCCGACGAGCTGCAGGGACGCCGGTTCTACGAGCCGACCGATCAAGGCTTCGAGGCCGCGATCGCCGACCGCATGCGCGCGTGGGAGGCGCTGCTGGCGCGGCGCCGCGACGATCGATGAGAACACGTTGACCGTCTCTCTCCGCGTGCTAGGCTGATTCACGGCGACTGGCCATCCCGGTCGCGGCCGCACGCTCTCGCGGCGCGCGCTCCGGGATCGTTCCACCCAACCAGGAGTCCCGCCCATGCCACGCAGCCCCCGCCGTGCCCCTGTTCTCGTGTCCCTGTTGCTCGCTCTCACCGCCATCGTCGCGATCGCGATCGTCGGCTGCAGCAAGAAGCTCACCGAGCCTGTGGTCGGCGGCTCCGCGGACGGCGTCACTGCCGGGAGCGCGCAGCGCCTGGCCGAGTTCAATCGCGTGATCGGCGTCCAGAACGCGCACACCCGCGAGCTGATGACGTTGAGCGGCGTGATCGGCACCGGCACCGGCCTGAACGCGGCCGGCCGCGCCTCGATCCTGGTGCTGTCGAAGCAGCCAATGAGTGCGAGACTGCCGCGTGAAATCGACGGGATCCCGGTCGAAGAGCGAGTGGTGGGCGTGGTCGAGGCCTATGCGAAGCCGGGTGGCGGCGGAACCGTCCAGTGCGGCACGTCGACCGGCAACGATCTCGAGTGCGCGGCGGGAACCATCAGCTGCGTGGTCCTGAAGGGCGGCAACAAGTACTTCCTCTCGAACAACCATGTGTTCGCGCGCGAGAACGCCGCTCATATCGGCGAGCGCATCGACGCACCGGGACGCTACGACGGTCATCCGAAGTGCGCGCAGACCCCGATTCTCGGCAACCTCGCCGACTTCCAGGCGATCAGCTTCAGCGGCAACAACACCATCGATTGCGCGATCGCGTCGCCGGCGTCGGGGGTTTCGTTCAGCGTGGCGGAGGCCGGCGGCTACACGCCGACGTCCACCGTGGTCGCGGCGTTCGTGGGAATCCCATCGGGCCCGTGCTGCAGAAATTCAGCGCCACGGTCGCCACGCAGTAGTCCGCGTGAGGATCGAGGGAAGCCGCGCCCGCGGCTTCCCTGTTTCGTGGCGTCCGCCGAAGCCGCCGGGCGTGGCCGCGCTCGCCGCGATCATTCTGGCGCTCGCCGTGACGGCGGGCTGCCGGGCGGAGCGCCCGATGCGTCCGATCGCTGACGTCCTTCGCGATCACACCGCGGAGCTGATTCGCCTGCCGGGCGTGGTCGGCACCGGCGAAGGCCGCGAGGGCGGGCATCCGGTGCTGCTCGTGCTGGTGCGCAGCCGCGCCGCCGCGGAAGGCGCGGCGATTCCGAAGGTGATCGAAGGCTACGCGGTGCGGATTCGCGAGGTCGGCGAGGTGAAGGCGGATTCCTCGCCCTAGTGGAGTCCGGCGCGGCGCTCCCGCGACGGCAGGTTCTCGAGGCAGGTCGTCCACCATCCGCTGCGAATGGTGGCGGCGAACTCGCGCGGCAGTCCCTCCGACTCGATCTGGCGCGCCAGCGATTCGTGATCGTACGCGACCGGCCGGAATTCGACGCGGACCTCCGGGCCGATCTCGATCCCGGCGTACCACACCGACGCGCGCCCATCGTTGGCGGGCCGGCCGATCGATCCGACGTTGATCACGTGGCGATCCGAGGGCAGCGCGCGATGCCAGTGGAGCCCGGTGTGCGTGCAGAGCAGCACGTCGGCCGCGTGGGCTTCGCACATCCACTCGAGGAACGCGTCGGGGCAGGTGCTCTCCCACAGGAATTCATTGGTGCGCCGCGGGGAGCCGTGACAGAGGAGCACGCGCCTTCCCGCCGCCTCGAACCGATCCTGTTCGGGGAGGCCGCGCAGCCACGCGCGATGCTCATCCGACGTCCGCGCCCGCGTGTAGTCGTAGGAGATCTGCGCGAACCGCCGGTCCCTCGGGTCGGTGTAGCCGCAGTCGCAGTCGTCCCGGCCCGATCCGATGCTGTCGTCGTAGTTGCCGCGCAGAACCTGGACGCCACTCGAGCGAAGGCGGGCGGCGGCGAGATCGGGATGGGGCCCGAAGCCGCCGACGTCGCCGAGGCAGGAGACGCGTTCGGCACCGAACGCGCGCGCGTCCTCGAGCGTGGCTTCGAGCGCGAGATGATTGGCGTAGACGCCGCCGAACGCCGCGAGTCGAACCCGGTCAGCCATTCGCGCACGTCATACCGGTGACGTAACAGGTGAAGCACGCACCATGGCGAAGCGGGTAGGGCGCCGCGGCATCGATCAGCCGGTCGCCCATGCGGCCCAGAGGCTCGTCGACCAGCAGCGGGCAGACATGGACGCCGAGAGCGGTGACCGCGCGGCACGAGCGACACTGCAATCGCGTGGGATCGAAGCCCTCCGCCGGCAGATCACGCAGCGTGTCCTCGGCGGAGTATCCGCCGGTGCGCGCGGCCTCGCGTCCGAGCCGGAACATCGGCAGCAGCTTGATCCGCGGGCGGGGGATTCCGGCTTCCCGCAGCATGGAATCGTAGCGCTCGCGCACCACCAGCGAATCCTCGCCGGTGTTGAGCGTGGCGGTCGCGATCGGCAGCAAGCCGGCCCGCGCGAGCCGGACCATGCCGTCGATCGCCCGCGCGAAGCTGCCCGGGCCGCGGAACGCGTCATGAGACGCGGAATCCGGTCCGTCCAGGCTGACGCGGATCTCGAGCGAATGCCGCGAGGACTCGGAGAGCCCTGCCAGCGCGGCCACGCGCTCCGAGGTGAGGAGCACGCCGTTCGTCAGCACGGTACAGGGAGCGAACACGATCGTGTCGGCCAGCATGTCGATCAGCTCGGGGTTCATGAACGGCTCGCCGCCGGTGAAATAGAACTCACGCACCCCGAGCTCCAGGGCCTCGGCGACGCGCTGCCGCACCAGGGCGCGGCTCATCAGCGGATGACGGAGGTCGCCGGGCCCGGAGGAAACGAAGCAATGCGTGCACGACAGGTTGCACAGCGATCCGCCGACCTCGAGCCAGAGCGTATCGAGGTGCTCGAACGGCTGGAGCGGAAAGCGGGATGCCGGTTCGGTCCCGGCATCCGCCGCCGAACGTGGATCCGGACGCAACGAAAGCGTCATAAAGTCGTTCTCCCGAGACGCCGGCGGGGTGGCCCGACCCGAGGCGAGCGAGGAACCGAATTCCATTCGCTCCGATCGCGGCGGGTGCGGCTCGCCGCGGTTTGACGGGCTCATGGAGCGCACCTATCCTAACGTGTTCGGTTGACACTCACGAGCCTGCCGTGGGCCGCGCGCCCGGCCGGCGCGCCGCGGAGGAGGAGGAAGAACATGGCGGAGATCACGACCGCACGCGTGCTCGATGCGCTGCGCGAGGTCATGGATCCCGACCTCCACCGCGATCTCGTGAGTCTTGGCATGATCGAGGACGTGGCGATCGAAGGCGGCCGCGTCGCCTTTACGCTGGTCCTCACCACGTCGGCCTGCCCGCTGAAGGCCGAGATCGAGGCCGACGCGCGCGGCGCGGTGGCGAAGATCCCGGGCGTCCAGGACGTCGCGATTCGAACCACCTCGCGCGTCCGGAAGCCCAAGGACCCCACCGCCGACCGCAAGGCGCTCGAGGGCGTGACACACGTCATCGCGATCGGGTCGGGCAAGGGCGGGGTCGGAAAGTCCACGGTTTCCGTCAACCTCGCGCTGGCGCTGGCGAAGACCGGCGCGCGGGTCGGGCTCCTGGACGGCGACATCTACGGTCCCAACCTGCCCCGCATGCTCGGCGTGCGGCGCCAGCCCTCGCAGCGGGACAACAAGATCCTGCCGATCGAGGTCGCGGGCCTGCGCTTCATGTCGATGGGACTGCTGGTCGATCAGGGCGAGGCCGTGGTGTGGCGCGGACCCATGCTCCATGGCGCGATCAAGAGCTTCCTCCACGACGTCGACTGGGGCGAGCTCGACTATCTGCTCGTCGATCTTCCCCCCGGCACCGGGGACGTCCAGCTCTCGCTGATCCAGCAGACCGAGGTCGCCGGCGCCGTGGTGGTGACCACGCCGTCGTCGGTCGCGATCGAGGATGCGGTGAAGGCGGTCAACATGTTCGCCAAGCTCAACGTGCCCGTGCTCGGAGTGATCGAGAACATGAGCTACTTCGTGTGCCCGAACTGCCACGAGAAGCACGGGATCTTCAGCTCGGAGAGCGCCGAAGATCGCGCGCTCGCGCTCGGCCTGCCGTTCCTCGGCGCGATTCCGATTCACTCCGCGGTGCGCGCCGGAGGCGACTCCGGCCGGCCGGTGGTGCTCGATCAGCCCGAGACCGACTACGCGCGAGCCATCGCGGTCATTGCCGGACACCTGGCGCAGCGGATCTCGATCCAGACCCTGGGCGTCGGGCAGGTGGTGTGATGCGCGAGATCTACGCCGATCATGCCGCGACGACGCGGCCCGCCGCCGAAGTGCTCGAGGCGATGACGCCGTATCTCGCCGATCGCTTCGGCAATGCTTCGTCGGTGCACCGCCGCGGCGAAGCCGCGCGCGAGGCGATCGAGACCGCGCGGGCGCGCGTCGCCGCGCTGGCCGGCGCGAACCGCGAGGAGGTCGTCTTCACCGCCAGCGGGTCCGAGGCCAACAATCTCGCGCTCAAGGGCGTGATGACGGCGGCGCCTGAATCCCGCCGGCGCCTGATCGTCTCGGCGATCGAGCATCCATCGGTGCTCGAGACCGCCCGCCATCTGGAATCACG
>DATJEP010000046.1:0-19488 GCA_035496475.1 Candidatus Udaeobacter sp. | reverse complement strand
GCGGCGGTGGCGAGCTTTCCCTCGAACCAGAGATCGTCGGCGTCGAGGAACGCGATCCACTCGCCGGTCGCCGCGCGCCAGCCGGCGTTCCGCGCCGCACCCGCGCTGCCGAAGCGGCCGCGCAGGACGCGAAGGCGGATCTCGCCGCGCGGGCCGGCGCGCTCGCCGAACGCGCGTTCGACCTGATCGGCGCCCCCGTCCGCCGATCCGTCATCGACCAGGACGATCTCGCGCGGAGGATGGGACTGGCCGATCGCCGAGCGCACGGCGTCGACGACGTCGGGCATGCCGTCCTTCACCGGGATCACCACCGAGACGTCGAATCTCACCGCGCGTCTCCATCGGTTTCGAGACGCTCGACCGGAGGCCGCCGCCGGGTGCGCTGGACCGTCTGCTTGATCCGTGGCGAGCGCATCAGCCGCGCCAGGGCGGCGGGCGGAAGCATCGCGCCCGCGAACGCGAGCATGCGGCGGCGCAGCGGCCCCGCCGCCGCGGCCCGCCTGAGGCGCGCCCGGCCTTCAGGAATGCGCCCGGTCCGGAAGCACAGCAGGCCGAGATCGAACTCGATCGCGGCCGCGCGCTCGGCGGCCGCCTGCCTGAGGCTCGGCGCCTGCCCGAGATCGCCGCGCTCGATTCGCCGCATGATGCCGAGATCGTCGAGCCCACGGTCCTCGATCCGCCGCGACAGCTGTCCCGGATGATAGAGGTAGTCGACCAGCCGGTCGCTCAACATGCCCCCGGGATAGCGCGCCGCGAGTCGCAGCCACAGGTCGTAATCGTGCGAGTACACGATCTCGGGATTGATCCCGCCCACCTGGTGATAGGCCTCGCGGTAGACCAGCATCGAGCTCATCAGCGGGAAGCAGCGCTGCAGCAGGATCATCAGGAGATCGCCGGCGCGATCGCGGACCGGGTTGAAGTAATCCGACAGCCACGATTCGCGGATCACGCCCTCGGCCGAGACGAACGCCCCGTCGGTGCAGCACCAGCGCACCTCGGGATGCCGCGCGAGGAAGCCCATCTGACGCTCCAGCTTCTCCGGATGCCAGACGTCGTCGGCGTCCATGAACGAGAGCCAGGTCGAGCGCGCGCGCGCGAGTCCGACGCTACGCGTCGCCGAGGCGTTGCGATGCGGCAAGCGCAGCACGGTGACCGGCGGACCATAGCGCCGCTCGACGAGATCGGGCGTGCCGTCGGTCGAGCCGTCGTCGCACACCAGCACCTCGTCGGGCGGCAGGGTCTGCGCCATCACGCTGTCGAGCGCCTTCTCGACGCACCAGGTGGCGTTGTACACCGTCAGCACCACGCTGACCGGCGCCGTCCGCCCGGCGGCGGGAGCCGTGGCCGCCTGCGACTCGCTCATGAGCTCACGCCTCCGGTCAGCGCGGCGACCGGCCGAAACAGTCCGGGCACGATGCGGCCCCAGCGCCGGCGCTCGTCGTCGGCCAGCGCGAAGCGCCACGCGATCACCGCGAACAGCACCCAGCACGACACGCACGCCACGCCGATCGGCCACCAGCCGAGCGGACGCCACTTCCACTGCAGCGCCAGCGCGGGAAGAACGAACGCCAGCACCGCGAGCGCGGGCCGGATCAGGCCCTGCCACGCGAAGCGCGCGAGCGGCAGATCGAGGGCACGGCAGGTGTAGATCAGGGTCGCGAGCCCGCTGACGACCGCGAGCGGAAGCGCGGTGCCGAGCGCGACGCCGGCGATGCCGAATGGCCGCACCCACAGGATCGACAGAGCGAGGTTCATCAGGGCATTCAGGATCGAGAGCGCGACCACCCCGCGGTGGCGGCCGACGCCGTAGAGGATCGACGCCGCCGACGACTGCGGCAGCGCGATCAGCGTCGGGACCGCGAGCAGGATCAGGATCTGCGCCGCAGACGCCGAAGGTCCGTGCGCGTGCAGCACGGCCGACAGCGGCGCCGTCGTGGCGTAGCGCGCACCGACCCAGGTGCGAATCAGGTTGTCACCGAACACGATCAGCCCCAGGAGGACCGGCCAGCTCACCAGCACCGAGTATTTGCTGCCGGCGAGCACCATCGCGTGCAGCTTGTCCTTCTCTCCCAGCGTATCGAGCTCGCTGGCGGCCGGCGACAGCACGAACGTCGCGGCCTGGACCAGCCAGCGCGCATTCTCGACCAGTCCGGCGGCGAGCGCGAACGGCGTCACCAGCGTGGCGCCGAGAAAGGTCGTGATCACCAGCGCGTCGGTCTGGAACGCGATGCTCGAAGCCAGCGCTCCGACGAACGCGAAACCGCTGTAGGAGCCGATCAGCCGCAGGTGCGCGCGATCGACGAAGCGCTGACCGACCGGAAGGCCGGGCAGCAGCCGCGCCACCGCGCTCCACGACAGGAGATGCCCGAGCACGTTGACGGCGAGCGACGCCCATGCCAGGCCGAGCAGCCCGCCGTGGAGCCGCAACACGGCGACGAACGCCAGCGCGCGGACCACACCGATGCCGATCCCGATGGCATTGGCGATGTCGTAGCGCTGGAGACCGGACAGGGTGGCGCCGAACACGCCGAACGGCAGTCCGATCGCGAGCGACGTCCCGGCCAGCATCACCACGGCGCGCGCGGTCGCGACGTGCTCGGGGGCGATGTGGAACCAGCGGTCGCACAAGGCCGCCGCGCCGATCGTGGCGGCGAAGATGACCAGCCCCGCACCGGTGTAGAGCAGGATCGCGCTGCTCAGGGTGCGCGACAATCCCTCGCGGTCGCCGCGGGCGTGGTCGCGCGACACGTAACGCACCAGCGAGGGCCGGATCCCCTGATCGATCAGGCCGAAGTAGCCGGTCAGGGAGAAGATCGTCACCCACAGGCCGTACCCGCCGTCCCCGAGGCCGTGAACCATGATCGGGGTCAGGAGGAAGCCGATCACCCCCGCCGAGAAGAGGCGGAGGTAATTCGTGACGACGTTGCGAAGCACCCGAACGCTGCGCATCAATGATGCCCCTCCGTGCCACGCGGGGGACGGCCCTGCCCCGACGCGACGGTGCGGAGACGGCCGCTCAGGATTCGCCGCCCGCCACCTCACTGGTGTAGCCGTACGAGCTGTAACGGTAACCGTAGTAGTGCGGAAGGATCTCTCCCACGTCGTTGAGCAGCACGCCCAGCACGTTGTCGCGCGCTTCGCGCTGCACCTTGACGCCGTACTCCGCGGCCTTGCGAACGGTGCTGCCGGCCTTGATCACGTAGAGGACGCCTTCGACCGCGCGGCCGAGGATCAGGGGATCGGGCACCGCGAGATTCGGAGGCGCGTCGATCACGATCATCGCGTAGCGATTGAGCGCCTCCTGCATGAACCACTCGACTGAGGCGAGATCGACCAGCTCGGCGGCGGGGCGCTCGCTCCGCCCGGCGGCGAGGAAGTCGAGCGTCGGCAGCACGGTGGCGCGGACGAAGCGCTCATCGAAGCTGCGCTGATGGAGCATCTGCGCCAGGCCCCAGCTGCTGGTCGGAAGGCCGAGCGTGCGGTGCAGGGTCGGGCTGCGCAGGTCGAAGTCGACCAGCAGCACCTTCTCCTTGAGCTCGCGGGCCATCGTAATCCCGAGTGAGGCGGTGGTGGTGGTCTTGCCCTCGCCGCGCGTCGAGCTGGTGACCAGCAGCGTGCGCGGCAGCGCGCGGCCGCGCGTACGCGCGAGCTTGAGGTAGACGCGGCGGAATTCGAGCCCGAGCGGACTCTCGACCTTGAGGCGATGGAGCAGGCCGTTCTCGCGCGGAATCGGCACGCCTCCCTGCGGGGTCGCTCCCGAGCCGCTGGAGCGCGAGCGCCGTCGTGACCGTTCCAGCTCCTCGACGCGCGGCACCGCGCCGAGCACCGGCAGCCCGAGCAGACTCTCGACTTCCTCGGCGTTCTTCATCGACTGATCGTGCTGCTCGACCACCAGAACGGTTCCGACGCCGACGATCGCGCCCATCACCACCGAGAGCAGCACCAGCATCAGCCGGTTCGGCTTGCTCGGCGCCATCGGCCGGCTGGCCGGCTCGACCACCACGAAACGTCCGCTCACCTTCGCGTTCTCGAACGCCTCGGCGATCTGCGCCGCGGCCGACTGATTCAGGAACGAGTTGTAGAGCGCGCGATTGTTCTCGACGTCCTGGGTCAGACGCTGAATCTCGATGTCCTGCGTCGGGGTCGATTCGGCCTCGCGCGTATACCCCGACACCTGGCCGCTGAGATAGGCCCGCCGCGCCTGGGCCGCCTGCAGGTTCACCTGGGCGATGCGCGAGCGCACCAGCGTCTCGCGCACGTCGGGCGCGACGTTCGGCAGATCGCGCGCCGCGTTGGAGGTGAGCACGTTCTCGAGATCCTCGGTCTTCTTCGCGAGCATCACGCGCACCGACGTGCCGGCATCCGCCGCGCCGTCGTTCAGCATGGCCGAGGCGAGCTGGCGCTCGAGCGAGATGATCTGGCCCGACAGCGTGGACACGTCGGAGTTCGACAACGCCTGGCCGGCATCGCGGGCCTTTCCCTGCAGCTGGCCGCGCAGCGTCTCGACCCTCTGGCGCAGATCGTCGATCTCGACGTCGGCCTGCTCGAGCAGGCCGCGGGCACGGGGCAGATTCGTCGCGCTGAGGCTCGAGCCGCTCACCGACTGGCTGATCGACGAGCGCCGCGCCGCCTCCAGCCGCGCCTCGCTCTCATCCAGCTTGTGCTTGTAGATCTGCTGCTGCTCGATGCTGAATTCCTGGGTGGCCCGCACCGCCTCGAGCTGCGCCGCCTTCGACGACACCACGAACTGATTGGCCAGCGCCTCGGCGAACCGCCGCGCGCGCTCGCCGGTGTGGTCCTCGACCTGGATCTGGATGAAATCGCCGCGCACCGGCTTGATCGTCACCGCGTTGCGCAGGAAGTCGATCAGGTACGCCTCGATCTCGTCCTCGGGCGTGAGTCCGGCGTAATGGCTGGCCTGCTTCTGCGCCTCGGCACGCGTGGCGGGATCGCTCTTGAGGCCGCTCGCGATCACGATGTTGCGCAGGAACAGGCTGCTCTGCACCTGGCCGCGCATCAGCCCGGCCTGCTGGTCCGCGCTCTGCGCGCCGCCGCTGATGTTGCTGAGCGAGCCGGCCAGCTGCTGCGGTCGCTGGAACTGCAGGGTCACGCCGCTGACGTAGATCGGCGGCAGCAGGAACGCGGCGGCGAGGCCGACCGCGATCGATGCCAGCCACGGCAGCAGCATCAGCCATTTCCGCCGCCTGAGGACGCGCACGGTCTCGCCGATGTCGAGCGGCGCGCTGCGTCCCGGGGTCTGCTCCATCAGTAGCGTCCTCCGCGCTTCAGCACGTCGACCAGCACCGCCACGTTGAGCGCCGCGACCGCGAGCGAGAGCGTGGTCGAGAGGACGCTGTAGCCGTTCGCTCCGCCGCGCGCCGGGACGAACACCACGTCGCCCGCCTGCACGACATAGGAGCCGCGCGAGCCGCGCTTCAGCGCGTCCTGCAGATTGACCTCGAACACCGCCTTCGATCCGGTGTCGTGGGTGATGACGTGGACGTCCTTCAGGTTCCCGCGCGCGGTGATGCCGCCGGCGCTCGCCAGCATGTTCCACAGGTCCTGCCCGCCGGTCGCGGAATAGACGCCGGGACGCGCGACCTCGCCGAGCACGGCCACTCCGTCCCCGACCGGCGCCCCGGGTGCATTGGCCGAGCCGCCCGGCACGATCACCGTGTCTCCGGCGCGGAGCTTCGGCAGATTCTGCACCGAGCCGTCGCGCAGCACGCTGGCGACGTCGGCGACCATGGTGTGGCGCTGATCGCCGTCCTGCCGGACCACCTGCACGCGCGACAGATCGGCCCCCGGAAGCGCGCCGCCGGCCTGGCTGATCACATCGACCACGCTCGGAATGTGCTCGAACCCGTACCGCCCCGGCTTGGAGACGCCGCCCGACACGTACACGCTGTGACTCAGGAAATCCCGCACGGTGACGTTCACCGTCGCGGCCTGGCGCAGATACGCCGTGACCTTGTCGCCGATCCGGTCGCCCAGCTGCTTCGGCGTCAGCCCTGCCGCGGAGACCTCGCCAACCGGCGGAAACGTGATCGTGCCGCTCGCGCTCACGGTGACGGTGCGCTCGAGCTCGGGATGCAGCCACACCGAGATCGCGAGCACGTCATCGGGACCGATCACGTAATCCTCGGCGCGCGCGGCGGGCGCTCCGAACGCGAGGCCGGTGACGAGAAGGGCGAAGCAGAGAAGCAGGGCGGTACGCCAGGTCATTGAGTGACTCCTTTGACCGCGGTGGGAACGACGGTGGGCGCGGATCCGTCCACCGCGACGAGGCGTCGCGGGCGGCGGACGATGACCGCGGCGGTGCGCAGCAGCATGCGAATGTCGAGCAGAAGCGAGCGGTGGTCCACGTAGTGGAGATCGTATTGGGCGCGCCGCGCCACCGAAGAGGCGTCGGAGCCGGTGGCGCCCGCGATCTGAGACAACCCGGTGACGCCGGGCGAAACGATGAACCGCCGTTCGTATTCGGGAATGCAGTCGGCCCAGCGCAGCACGGTGTCTTCGCGCTCGGGCGGCGGCCCGACCAGCGCCATCTCGCCGCGCAGCACGTTGAGCAGGTACGGCAGTGTGTCGAGGCGGCGGCGCGCCACCCAGCGACCGACCGGTCCGAGGTCGGAACGGAAGCGGTCGCACACCAGCGTCTCACCGAGCAGATCCTGCGTGCGCCGCTCGATGCTGCGGCGGTCGATCGGCATGGCATGGCGCTGGAGCCGCCGCTGCAGGCGCCGCCGCGTGCGTCCCACCCGCGTCTCGCGGATCAGGATCTCACGCACGCCGCGGGAGCGCGCTTCGAGCTGCAGCAGAATCCAGAGCGGCGCGGACGCGGTGAGCAGCGCCACCGCCGCGGCGCCCTCGAGGACGCCCCGCACCGTCTCGCCCCACGCGCGGCGCGGCGCCGGCGTGGTCTCGGCGTGCGCGGCGGGCAGATCGACCACCGGCGTCGCGGGCATCGGCTCGACCGGGACGTGATGGGGCTCGATGTACTCGGGGACGAGCTGGTGCAGCCGCGACTTGATCTCGGACGAGTTGCCGCCGAGCGCGATGCGCTCGAGATCGGAGACGTCGGCCAGCAGCGCGGCCTCGGCGCGCGCGTCGAGATCCCAGACCAGAATCCGCTCGTGCCGGGTGATGCGCGTCCGCTCGCTGTCCGAATGCAGCTCCTCGAACAGTTTTTCGCCGGGGCGGAGCCCGGTGTAGACGATCTCGATGTCCTCGCCTTCGGTCATGCCGGCCATGCGAATCAGCTGGCGCGCCAGGTCCACGATGCGCACCTGCTCGCCCATGTCGAGCAGGAAGACCTCGCCGCCCTTGCCCATCGCACCGGCCTGCAGCACCAGCCGCACCGATTCGGGGATGGTCATGAAGTACCGCCGCGCCTCGGGATGGGTCACGGTGAGCGGGCCGCCGCGCTGGAGCTGGCGCTGGAACAGCGGGATCACCGAGCCGTCGCTCCCGAGCACGTTGCCGAAGCGCACCGCGACGAAGCGCGTGAGGCTGCCCTGCGAGCGGCTCTGCAGCAGCATCTCGCAGACGCGTTTCGACGCGCCCATCACGCTGGTCGGATTCACCGCCTTGTCGGTCGAGATCAGCACGAACTTCCGCACGCCGTGCCGGTCGGCGCACTGCACCAGCTCGCGGGTGCCGACGATGTTGTTGAGCACGGCCTCGCGCGGATTCGCCTCGAGCAGCGGCACGTGCTTGTGCGCCGCGGCGTGGAACACCACCGAGGGGCGGAACTTCTCGAACACCCGTTCGAGTCCGGCGCGGTCCTTGACGTCCGCGACCACCGGCTGAAGCACCAGATCGGGATGCTGCGTGGCGAGCTCGTTGTGGACGTAGTAGAGCCCGTTCTCGGCGTGGTCGAGCAGCACCAGCTCGAGCGGAGCGAATCCCGCCACCTGGCGCGCCAGCTCGGATCCGATCGAGCCGCCGGCGCCGGTCACGAGGACGCGCTGGCCACGCAGGAATTCCGCGACCTCTTCGAGATCGAGGTGCACCGGCTGGCGGCCGAGCAGGTCCTCGATCCGGACGTCGCGCATCTGCGACAGCGCGGTGCGTCCTTCCTTGAGGTCGGAGAGGCCGGGCAGCGTCTTGATCGAGACCCGCGCCTCGGCGCAGAAGCGCGCGATCTCGCGCACCACCTTCGCCGGCATGTCGGGATCGGAGACGATCACCATCTCGACCCGCTTCTCGTTCAGGATCCGCGGCAGATCGGCGATGGTGCCGAGCACTTTCACGCCTTCGACCAGGTGCCCGGAGAGCCGCGCGTCGTCGTCGATGAAGCCCACCGGCGTCAGCATCTCGGGCGCGTCGGGGGCGCGGCGCATTTCCTGGATCAGGTGCACGCCGGTGTGGTCGGCGCCGACGACGAGCGCGCGTCCGGCGCGCAACGGCATCGGACCCAGGATGCGCTCCCGCGAAAGCCGCCAGGCGAACCGCACGCCGCCGATCACCACCAGCTCCCAGACCCAGACCAGCACGATCATGCTGCGCGGGAAGAGGACGTGCGAGCTGAAGAACATGATCACGACCAGCGAAGCGGCGGAAAGCGTCGCGCCCTTCGCGATCTGGAACAGCGTCACGGTGCTGGCGTAGCGCCACAGGCCGTGATAGAGCCCGGCGAGCAGGAAACCGAGCAGCGACAGCGCGGTGAAATACGGCGCGATCGTGATGTAGCCCTGCCAGTAGCGGGCGGGAACCGCGAGGTCGAAGCGCAGGAGCAGCGGGGCCACGTAACAGAGCTGCAGCAGCAGCGCGTAGCCGACCGTGAGTACGAGGAACCGCGGAGTCTTTCTCAAGCCCATCGGATCGATCCCGGCGTGTTCGCCATGCGCGGTAACGGCACGCGAACGGGACACCCCACGCTCCGCTCGGCGAGCGCGACCGGTGCCCAAACTCCTGCGGTGGCATCCGCCTCGATGCCGCGGATGCGGTTCACTATAGAGACGGAGCCGTAGACATCCAATGCAAGGCGCGAGCCCGCCCGGACGCGCTCACCGCCGCGCCCGAGGCGGCCGGGATCGGAGCCCCTGCCGTCACGAAATGCAGCGTCCCAGCCCCGCTTCGGGCGTGATGCATTCCCGTGAACAGGGCAGTCTAGGAACCCCACGCGAGACCTGTCAAATCTCGAATCCAATTGTCTTTAGCTCGAGGATCGAAAGTGGGTCGCAAACCCCGCGCGAGCGTCCGCCGCGCGCCGATTCACCCAGATCGCGCGACCGGCGACGGGCCTCCGGGCTGCCGCCCGCGCGGCGGGCGGGTGGAGCGAAGCTCGCGTGCCTCGGCTTGGATGCCGTCGCCAAAGGAGCGGGGATTGAAATCGAGGTCACGTCGCGCGGGAGTGATGTCCACCGCTTTCGATTCCTCGAGCCTCAGCACCTGCTCGGGTGAGACCGGGAACGGAACCTTCCAGCGTCGCGCGGTGCGCGCGACCCAGTGCACCGGGCCAAGGGGAATCGGAAGCAGCCACACGCTCCGCTCGAGCGCGCGCGCCGATTCGAGGATCAGCGAGGCGAGCGGAATCGGCTCCGGTCCCGCGATGTCGTACTCGCGGCGCGAGGACACCGGGCGCTCGAGCGCGGCCACGATCGCATCGCTCAGATCGTCGACGTGCACCGGCTGCTGCGCCGTGCGGCCTCCGCCCGGCACCGGGGCGATCGGACAGCGCTCCAGCCACCGGAGCAGCCGGGCGAGATTCCGGTCGCGCGGGGACCCGTAGATCATGCTCGGCCGGAGGATCGTCCACGCCAGGCTCGATTCGCGGATGCGCGCCTCGCCGCGCCGTTTGGCGTCGGCGCCGCGGCTCTCGAGCCGGGTGTAGACGCCGGCCGAGCCGACGAATACCGCGCGCAGCGCTCCCGCGGCTTCGAGCGCCGGAACCAGGGTGACGGCCTGCGCGATGCCGGCGAGATGCACCGCCGCGTCACACCCGGCGAACCATGCGTCCCGCGCCTCCCCGGCCGAAAGATCGGCCGCGCGGATCGAACAGCCCTCGCGCTCGAGCGCGGAGGCGTCGCGGCCGGGCCGGACCACCGCGATGACGCGCGCGCTTCGCGAAAGCAGACGCGGAATCAGATGCGAGGCGACGAAGCCGAGCGCACCGGTGACCGCGATTCGGCGTCCCGCGAGCGCGACGCGATCGGTGCCGGCGGATGGCGTCAGGGACACGGCACGTGGCTCGGGCCCGCTCGCGGCGGCCCTACCCGCGGTATGAATTGCACCCCGTGATCCGCTTTGACCAATCTCGAACAGGTGGCGCCGCCGTGTTTCGCGGTGGCTGCGCGAGATGCGGCGCTCATGTCATCGACTGGCCAAGGTATGGGCATTGCGCTGTAAAGCAGGCGGCGGGGGGCGAAGCATGCCCACAACCGCCACGAAACCTCACCGAGGAGGATTTCATGAGAGCGCATGCGCATCGAGTGGTACTGGCTGCGTTGTCCCTGTCCGTGACCCTCGCGGTGGTGGTCGCGTCCCCGCCCGCTCGCGCGGGTGTCGATGCCGACGTTCGCGCCGGCGTATTCACCAGCGCGGATAACGCCGTTGGAGTGGGCGCCGGTATTCTCACCCCGATCGGCGACAGGAACTACCGGTGGTACGCGAATCCCAACGCCGAGTTCGCCGTCGGCAACACCGATGAAAACCTGGTTTCGGTCAACGGTGACTTCCACTACGACCTCGCCCACCAGCGCACCACGTCCGTGTGGGTGGGCGCCGGACCTGCGGTCATCATCCAGGACCGCCATGGCGACAGCAACACGGACCTCGGCCTGAATCTGCTCGCGGGCATGGGCAAGACCCGGGGCACCGTGCGTCCGTATGGGCAGGTGAAGGGAGTCCTCTCGGACAACAGTGGCGTCGCGATCGTCGGTGGCGTGCGCTTCTGACGCGCCGGCGTCTCGAAACCCCTGGCGGGCGCGGCACGTGTCGCGCCCGCCATTTCTTTCGTGGAGCCGACGTGGCGCGGAACGCCGGGTGGTAGACTCACGAGCGCCGAACGCTCACGTCGCGCGCCGAATCGTTCGAATGGAGGCCGCCCATGAACTCCTCACGACGAAGCCTGCTCCCGTTCCGTCTCGCGCTGCTGCTCGCCCCGCTCGTTCTGCTCCAGCCGCGCCCCGCACACGCGCAGCCCGATCTCCTGTACTGCTGGCAGGACAAGATTCAGGCGCTGTTCAATCCCGTGCACGGCCATGTGCCGCTCTTCAACGAGCCGCAGCCGACCGAGATCACCTGGATCGGCGTGAACATCGCACACGGGGACGTCGTGCCGCTCCCTCAGTATCCCAGCGACGGCGCATTCGCGACCGATTCCGAGCTGTTCTGGATCGTCCGCCCCGCGACCACCGGGACGTGCGCGGACCCCACGAAGGGACCGGACGCGAGCAGCGGACAGCTTCAGGTCTCGTTCGCGGGCCGGCAGGTCTCGATCGATCCCCCGACGTGCCCGGGTGGTGGCGCGAATTCGGTCTGGGTGACGGTGATGGCGTTTCGCGATCCCGCTCACGTGCCGGTGCGCAACGCGACGTTCGGATCGATCAAAGCGAAGTATCGGCCGTAGCCGGGCGCTCGTGCCCGCGACACGCGCGGCCCCGGCGTCGCGATTCCGTTTTCGCGAACGAGCGAGCGAAGGCTGGTAGCGCTACGGGGATTCGAACCCCGGTCTGATGGCTGAGAACCACCTGTCCTGGACCCCTAGACGATAGCGCCACGAGGCGACTTGGCTGCCCGGCAAGGATTCGAACCTCGACTAACTGGTCCAGAGCCAGTCGTGCTACCGTTACACCACCGGGCAGTCCAAAAGGCGCGCCAATCTAGCAGAGCGCTCGATCGGCAGGCAAGAACCGGCGCCGCGCGCCGCACGCCCCCGTCTCAAGCCCGTTCGCGCCGCTCCGGCCGCGAGCGATTCCCTCCGGTTCACCCCACCTGGCTCGGCTGTGACTGCTTCCATCGCGTCGCCGCGTCGCGCAGCCGCGTGATGGTGCGCTCCCTCCCGAGCAGGGACATCACTTCGAAGAGACCGGGCGCGATCTTTCTGCCGGTGAGGGCCACGCGCGCCGCCGACATCAGCTCGCCGGCCTTGATTCCGAGCGCGGTGGCGAGTCCGCGCGTCTCGCGCTCGAGGCTCGCCAGCGAGAACTCCTCGTCGCCCTCGATGCGGTCGGCCAGCGACTGAAGCCTCGGCCCCACCTCGGCGCGCTCGACCAGCTCGCCCCACGCGGCGGGATCGACTTCGAGCGCCTCGTTCAGCGCGAAACCGCCGTAGAACTCGGCATCGGCCAGCAGCTTCAGGCGGTCGCCGATCGCGCGCACGAGCGCGGCCCGCCACTCCTTCGGCCGCGCGGAGAGGTCGTGGCCATGAGCGGCGAGGAAGTCCTCGACGCGCCGCACGCGCTCCTCCTCCGGCAGGCGCTTGAGATGCTGTGCGTTCATCCATTCCAGCTTCTCGAGATTGAAGATCGCCGGGCTCGAGCCGCAGCGGTCGAGATCGAACAGACGCTCGAGCTCGGCGAGCGCGAAGATCTCCCGATCGTCCCCCGGCGACCAGCCGAGCAGGGCGAGAAAGTTCACCAGTGCCTCGGACAGATACCCCAGCTCGGCGAAGGCGCCCACCGACGTCGTGCCGTGCCGCTTCGAGAGCTTGGTACCGTCGCTGCCGAGGATCATCGGCACGTGCGCCATCGCGGGCGGAGTCCAGCCGAACGCCCGATAGAGCAGGAGCTGCCGCGGCGTGTTCGAGATGTGGTCGTCGCCGCGGATCACGTGAGTGATCTCCATCTCGTGGTCGTCGACGACGCAGGCGAAGTTGTAGGTCGGCCCGCCGTCGGAGCGCAGCAGCACGAAGTCGTCGAGCACGTCGTTCTGGAACGTCACCGCGCCGCGCACTCCGTCGTTCCACGTCACGTCGCCGTCGGGATTCTTGGCGAAGCGGAGCGCGGCCGGCCTGCCCTCGGCCTCGAGACGCGCTCGCTCCGCGGGATCGAGCGTGCGGCAGCGGCCGTCGTAGCGCGGCATCTCGCCGCGCGCGAGCTGCGCGGCGCGGCGCGCCTCCAGCTCCTCGGCGCTGCAGAAACATGGGTAGGCGCGGCCCGCGGCCACGAGGGCGGCGGCGTGTCGCGCGTAGTGCGAGCGCCGCTCGCCCTGGAAATACGGCCCGTGGCCGCCGCCCTTGCCCGGACCTTCGTCCCATTCGAGACCGAGCCACCGCATGCTGTCGAGGATGGCCGTCACCGATTCCTCGCTGGAACGCGCCGCGTCGGTGTCCTCGATGCGCAGGATGAACACCCCACCGTGCCGGCGCGCGAACAGATAGTTGAACAGCGCGGTGCGCGCACCGCCGACGTGGAGGTAGCCGGTCGGGCTCGGCGCGAATCGAACGCGGACGCTCATCGGCTCAGGACTCCGATCGCAGGGGGAAGAGACTCGCCCGCACACTACGGTCGAGGCTCGGGGAGGGTCAAGGCGCGGGCCGGCCCGTGAGGGGCCGCGCCTCGTACGGCTTAATGGACGACGACGAGCTTGTGCGTCGCGATGTCCGGGCCGATCGAGAAGCGAAGGAAGTAGACGCCGCCTTGAACCGCGGCGCCGTCCGCGCCGCGCAGGTTCCACGAGACCGAGAATCGGCCCGGCTTCGCCTCCCCGCGCGCCAGCGTCGCGACGCGCCGCCCGGCGAGATCGAACACCGCGATCTCGAACGGTGCTCCGTCGCGCGTGGCCGGGACCGCGTAGCCGATGCGCGCGCCCGCGCGGGCCGGATTCGGCTCGGGGCGCTCGAGCTCGACGCGGGTGGGCAGCACCGCGCCCGGCGACTGGACGTCGACCGAGATCGGCGCGTTGAAGTAGCCGGTGTGCAGCGCGTCATGGTGGAACTGCGGCCACGGCGGCAGCCCGCTCGGCGAGAACGGGCGGTCGTAGTCCCACATGTAGAGATTGCCGTCCCAATCCGCCAGCACGATCTCGGTCTTGCCGTCGCCGTCGCAGTCGCACAGCGCCGGAGTGCCGCGCACCTCGCCGCCGAGCGGAATCGGGAAGCCGGGAAGGACCGAGCCGTTCTGGCCCGACAATCCGGTCAGCGTCGCGTCCTCGCTGCCGACCACGATGTCCGGCCAGCCGTCACCGTCGATGTCCGCCACCACCGGGCTGCTCTCGCACGCGTTCGAGGTCATGGTGCTGTAGCGCACACCGTTCCAGGGCGGCACGATCTGTCCGTTGCGATCGAACACGTAGATCGCGCCGTCGGTGCCGGCGATGACGATGTCGAGGTATCCGTCGCGATTCATGTCGGCGAGCGCCGGCGAAGGCTGCCGCGAATTCGTGCCCGAGGTCTTGACGTAGACCGGGAAGCCGGGGCGGCGCGCGCCGTTGCTCTCGATCACATAGAGCGAATCGTTCTTCGCCGGCATCACGATCTCGAGCTGCGAGTCGCCCGCGCCGTCGAGGTATCCGACCGCCGCCGAGGCGCGCAGCGAAGGCCCGATCTGTACCGGGAAGCCGGGGGCGTTGGTCCCGTTGGCGCGCCAGACGTAGAGCAGGCCGCCCTCGTCGCCGAAGACGATGTCGTTGTTGGTGCCGGGGCCTTCGATCGGAGCGGCGGCGGCGGTCGCGGCGTTGAAGCCGCCGGTGACGGTCTTGAACACGCCGATGGTCGACGGATTCGAGTCGCCGTCGATCAGCTCGGTGCCGTCATCGTGGAAGGCGTAGAAGGTGTTCACCAGGCCGGAGAAGAAGATCTCCTTGTGCCCGTCGTTGTTGAGATCGGCGATGGTCGGCGAGGACCACACCGCGCTGGTGGCCTTCGGGAATCCGCTCTTCACGTTCCCGGCCTGATCGAAGACGAACAGGTTGCCGACCGAAGGCGACGACGACTCCCAGTCGCAGGCGATGATCTCCTTCACCCCGTCGCCGTTCAGGTCCGCGATCGCGGGGCCGGGCGCGTAGTACTTGCCGAGCGTGGTGAAGTCGCCGTAGGTGGTGCCCTGTCCGTCGGCATCACGCGGAACCGATCCATCCGGATGCCAGACGTAGAGCACGTTCGCGCCGGCGACGATGTCGTAGAGGTAGCCGTTGTAGAGGTGATCGATGGCGACCGACGACGGGGTGTTGCCGCCCATCTGGATCGGGAACACCGCGTGGTTCGGAGGATTGGTGGTCACCGAGATGTAGGCCGACTGAGCCGACTCGTTGCCGCTGGAATCCACCGCCGACACCTTGAAGTAGTAGATGGTGAGCGGCTGCGCGTTCTCGACGTGGTAGTAGGCGGTGCGGTCGGTCGGAACGGTGTTGACGTGCGTATAGGGTCCACCCGGCGCGGTCGCCTGATAGACATTGTATCCGAGCAGATCGGGCTCGGTGTTGGCGGTCCACTGCAGCTCGATCAGCGTTCCCGCCCCGGTCGCGCTGAGCCCGGTCGGCGTCACCGGATACGACAGATCCAGCGTCTGCGTCGAGACCAGCCCGTACTGATCCGAGATGCGAAGCTGGAATCTCGAGTGCGAGGACGTCGGCACGAACGTCACCGCGTCCGAGGTCTTCTCCTGCCCCGGCGTGAAGTCGCCGAACGTCGCCGTGCTGTCGGTGATCACCGCCAGGCCGTCGAGACTCCGCAGCACCAGCGATACCGCCGGAGCGTAGCCGCTGCCGCGATTGCGGAGCCGGATGAACTCGCTCACGGTCTCGGCCGAATCCGGCCGCCCGTTCCCGTTGCCGCCGAGATCGGTGACGGTATGCCAGTAGGAGCGCAGGTCGGGCGCGTGGACCACCAGCTGCACTTTCTCGTTCGCATGGCCGCCGGCGCCATCGAGCACCGACAGCGTCAGCGGAATCTCGTGCTGATCCGGAGCCGCGGCCGGGATGCTGATGCGATAGGCGGCGGGATCCGACAGCGCGCCCGAGGCGATCGCGCCGTAGGTCAGCGAGGGCGTGGTGATCGACACGTAGGGGTCGGCGCTGGTCAGCGTGCCCTTGGCGACTGGAGCGGTCGAGCCGCCGTTGTTGCGGAGCGCGACATGAAGATCGACCGTCTCGCCGGCGTCGAGAATGCCGTCGGCATTCCCGATCGTCCCCCCCGCCCCGTCGTCCACCGCGGGGGCCTGGGCCGCGAGCACCGGCTTGCCGGCGACTGCGGCGATCGGAATCGTGCGCTGAACCGGACGGCAGTCGTACCCGGAAACCGTGAGCGTGATTCCGCCGAGGCTGTCGGGCCGGAACGGCAGCGTCACATCTCCCGAAGCATTGGTGACCGCGGTGGCGAAGTCGTCTCCCGCCTTGTAGGCGGTGACCTGGGCGTTCGCGAACGCGGTCGCGCCGATCGAGACATGGACGGTGATCGTGCTGTCACCGAGGTGGACGCTGTCGGGCGACGTCACGGTCAGCGTGCGCGGACGTCCGGTCCATACCTTGAGGCTGGGATCGCCGAGCAGGAGCAGCACCAGCTCGGTCCACCGGTTCACGTTGTCGCCGGCGGACTGGCCGATGAATGAATACTTCTGCTTCGCGAACGCTTCGCCGATGGTGTTCACGCTGTCCTGGAACACCAGCTGGAAGTACGCCGACTGGAAGTAGCGGCCGGTGGTCGGGAAGTCGACGTCGGTCGATCCGATGTTGGTCACCGCCCCGCCCGCGGAGGCATGAAGGAATGCCTCGCCGAGGCAGGGGAAGTTGATCGCGTTCGACGTGCAGTCGATCGAGTAGAGATTGCAGTAACGGTTGCCGTTGGTGAGGCCGAGCGCGTCGTTGTTGGTGAGGTTGTCGTCCCCGCACGACATCACGTTGCGGTAGCCGTGTCCGGTGTGGACGGCCAGGTTGTAGCCGCGGTTCAGCGAATCGACCACGGTCTGCTTCAGCTCCTGGAGCGCGCCCGGCTTCCACCTCGGATCGGTGTAGTTCTCGTAGAGACGGGCGTAGTGGATCGCGGGATTGGCGTCGAGATACGGCAGAACGTCTTCGGTGAGCTGCGCCCCGTCGAGCAGCGTGGTCATGCCGGGGCTCCAGTTCTGCGGGAACAACACCTCCGAGAAGAACAACACCGAATTCTCGTAATCGCCGACCGGCGTCTTCTCGTACTGCAGCGTCCGGTCCACGAACTGCTGGGCCTGGATGACGCTCGAGGCCGGAGCGCGCCCGACCCAGACCTCGGGCATCAGATCGGCGCCATCCCCGGTATTGGTGCTGTCCTGATAACCTTCGCCGTAGATCGAATTGCCGTTCGCGTTCCAGTTGCCGTCGAGGCACTGGTAGTAGAGATCCGTCGCGATGTAGGACCCGACTCCGGTCGGGTAATACAGGTTGAAGGCATAGCGCGCCGGCAGAACGTCGGTGTCGCCGCCGAGCAGCACGTACTGGACGCCCCAGCGCTGATAGGCGTCACGGATGAACTGACGCACGCGATCGGCGTCGTCGTTCGCGGCCGGATAGTTCTGCTGGATGAACGACAGCGTGCGCACCACGGACGGGATTCCGGACTGGGTCTTCCAGTCGGCCAGGCGCTGGAACTGCGTCGCCATGCTGTCGTTGGTGATGATGACGTACTGCACCGGGCTTCCGAGCAGCGACGGGACCTGAGTCGCGGCGAAGGGTTGCGCGCGCCCGGCCGCTGAGGCCGGACTCGCGAGCGCGCGCGACGCCGAAGGTTCGATCCACGGCAGACCGCCGCGCAGGCGCTTCACCGGCCGGCCCGGATCGGGCTCGAGCGCGAGGCGGACGCGGACCCGCACCAGGCGCTCGAGCGAGCCGCTCGCCGATTCCCATCGCAGCGCGGAGACGCGCACCAGCGCGATCGACTTGCCGTCCTGATATCCCTGGGCCGAGAGCTCCGCCATCGCTCCGGGCTCGAAACCGGCGTGCTCGAAGAAGCGAGCGTCCGGAGCGGTCCGCTCGATCGGCCCGAGACCGGGCGCCTGCTTCACCGCGCTCGCCAGCCGAACCCCCGCCGCGACCGGAGCGGTCTCGACCGAAAGGATCTCGAGACGCGCGACGCGCTGACCCTCGGGAAGCTCGATCCGCTCCTCGATCCACGGCAGATCGGGATGGCCGGCGCGATACTCGGGCAGCGCCCCCCGCATGCGCGGGACGGTGAGATCGCCTTCGCGCGCCAGCGTGATCGCATCCGGCGCGAACGTGAATTCGCGATCGAGCGTGGCCGCCGTTGTGGCGGGAGCGATCGTCGCGAGGTTGAGGCCGAGAAGCAGAGCGAGAGCGACGTGCTTCATGCTTCTCGGTCTCCTGAGGAATACGGCATTCGAATGGATGTCCGTGCGCCGACCCGCGCGGGTGGGATTGCAGTCGGCAGGCCGGGGGGTTCGGGAGTCGGGCATGCTGGCCGTGGTCTGAGTTGTCGTGCGGCCCGTGATGATCAGGCTCATTCAAAGATACGGAACCGGCGAGAGCCGGTCAACGCATTAGCGGCCGGATGGCGATGATGCCGGGGGCGCCGCGAGGTCGCCGAGGAAATCCGGCCCGAAATGCGGGTGAAATGGCACGACCGGTCCGGCCTCGCGCACCGCGCGGAGCCACGGCAGGCGCCCGAGGGGCAGGATCAGCGCCTCCTCCTCGATCCGCTGCTCCAGCGCGGCCGGCAACGCGTTCGGCGCCTCCCCCCGGCCGACTCGCCACGCGTCGAACTCGCGCGTGCGCCATCCGGTGCGGAATGCGCCGACCGCGGGCCCGCGAAGCGGCATGACCAGCTCCTCGGCAGCCCACTCGGGGCGGTCGAGCAGCGGCTGATGCTCGATCAGCACCAGCTGGCTCTGACCGCGCAGCGCCTCGTTGCTGAACGCGGCGCCGCGCAGCGCGCGCAGCTCGGCGTAGAGGTTGAACCGCGACCAGCCGCCCTGCAATGCGCGTGCGGCGACCGCGCCGATGCCGTCGTCGTCGAATGCCAGGGCGACATGGAACGACCGCCCGAGGTGGCCGCGATCGAGCCATGCCGCGACCTCGCCGGCGTCGAACTTCGGCGCTTCGAATGGCGGCGCGCCGGCCATCCATTCCGACGAGGGCTCGGCGAAGGCGCCGAGCTCGGACACGATCTCCGAGCGATTGAGCGCGTGTGCCAGCGCGCCACGAGCCGGCAGACCGGTGGTCGGCGGTACGTCGGCACGCTGCACCAGCAGGAGATCACGACCCGGACGGGCGCGGCTCGACACGACGTGGAATCCCACCGGCAGGGACTGATCGAGCAGCGCCGGAGGGACGGGCCAGATCAGGTCGGCGCGGCCCGCGCGCAGCAGATTCCGCACGCGCGCGGCGGCGGCGACGAACCGGACGCGCACCGTATCGGATCGTCCGCGCGCCCCGCTTCGCACCAGAGTCAGCCGGCGGCCCGCCTCCCACTCCGTGACGTGGAACGGTCCGAGCCCGATCGCGCCGTTCCATTCCATTTCGCCGCGCCGCTTCCACGGCGACGAGACTCCGGGAAGCGACAGCTTCCGGAGCAGCAGCGAATCGGGGCGTATCAGCCGCAGGACCAGGGTCCGGGCGTCC
>DATJEP010000045.1:0-4499 GCA_035496475.1 Candidatus Udaeobacter sp. | reverse complement strand
GGCGCCATGTTCGGGATCGAACTCCATCCAACCGGAATCGGCCTGCTCGCCGCCGCGATCGCTGCCGCGGGCGGAGCTCCGCTCTTCAGCGACGGCCTGAGGGCCGTGCGCCTGCGGCGCAGCTTCGCCGGGCTGCGTGCCACGGACCTCGGCCTCGCGAGCGAGGGCTTCGGCGAGGTCCGCGGACGCGTCGCCCTCGAAAGCCCGCTCTTCGCGCCGCTGTCCGGAAAGCCCTGCGCCGGATTCCGGCTCGAAGCGCGTGTGTCGGGATCGCGGTCGATGAGCGTGATCGAGGAGCATCGCGCCTTCCTGATCGCGAGTTCCGGCCGCACCGCGCGCGTCATGAACCAGCGCTCGCGCTGGGAGCTGCCGGTCAGCGCGGAACGCGATTTCGCCGCGGGGGACGTGCTGAGCGACCGGCTCGCTTCTCTGATCCAGCGTGCGCCCGAAATGGCATGGGCCCGCGGCGCCGGCGCGACGCTCCATCTGGTCGAGCGCGCGCTCTTCGCGGGGTCGATCTGCCACGTCGTCGGCACGGTGCACCAGGGCCGCGCGATCCAGATGGAGGACCGCGTCGAGCTCCTGCGCACCGGCACCGACGGCCTTGCCGTCGATTCGGGCGGGCACTCGGGCAGCGGCGTCGAGAACCATGAAGAACCCGAGCTCTGGGTGGGCAACGGCGAGCACCTCGACTTCCTCTACATTTCCGACCGCGCTTCCGAGCCGACCCGTCTCGCGCCGCCCGAGTGGCGGGTCGCCGGCGCGATCGTCGGCCCGCTGCTCAGCCTGGCCGGCCTCACCTACCTCGCCGGCGCGCTCGACGCGCTGCGGGCACTGGGCCGCTGAGATGCACTCACACGCCAGCTTCATCCAGCTTCCGATCGTTTCTGGCATCGCGTTCGTGTCCGGTCTCGTCATGTTCGTGCGCGGCTTTCGCGTCTGGCGCGAGCGGCGGTTGATCCAGAACACGCCGAGCTCGCACATCCGGTCGATGGCGATGGGCTTGGTCGAGATCAACGGCGTGGTCGAGCCGCGCAGCACCCTGATGGCGCCGTTCTCGAATCACCCGTGCGTGTTCTGGGAGGTTGACATCTCGACGCTCGGCCGCAACGGCTGGCGCGTCGTCCACCGCAACATGTCGGGACACCCGTTCTTCATCTCGGATGGCACCGCCGCCGCCCTGGTCTATCCGCAGGGCGCGGAGTGCAAGCTGATCCCGGGGATCGAAGAGGTCTGCAACGGGCCGGTGCTGCCGCCGTGCTACGCCGAATACCTGAAGGAGCAAAGCCTGCCGCTTCTCAGTGTCATGAGCGTCGGGCAAATGCGGTTTCGCGAGCGCGTGATCGAAGACGGACAGCGCGCCTTCGTGCTCGGCACGGCGATGCCGCGGCCTCATGCGGTCGAGCTGTCCGACGGCGACGCGATGCAGGGCACCGGAACCGACGGACGCCCGACCCGTCTCGCCGCGCTGGATCAGGCGACGGTCGGCGTGGTGCGTCGCGGCGAGAATGAACGCACATTCATCATCAGTCAGGAATCCGAGCGCGCGCTGGCGCTCGATCTCGGAATCCAGTCCATGGCGCAGCTGATCGGAGGGCCCCTGCTGAGTCTTGGTGCGCTCGGCTGGTGGCTGTTCGGCGGCCTCATGGGGCGCGGATTCCACTAGATCCGCCGGCTGAGGCCGTGCGGCTCACCGAACGGAGGCGGAGATGCATCCGATGGAGATCCTGGTCACCGCGACGCTGTTGTTCGTGGTCGTCGGCGGCCTCGGCATGTTCCTGTCGATCTACAACAGCCTGGTGGCCCTGAAGAACAGCGTCGGCCGCTCGTGGGCGAACATCGACGTGCTGCTGAAGCAGCGGCACGACGAGCTTCCGAAGCTGGTGAGCACGTGCGAAGGCTACATGCAGCACGAGCGCGCGGTATTCGATCAGCTGGGTGCGGCGCGCGGAGCGCTGGCCCAGGCGAAGTCGGTCGGCGAGCGGGCCGAGGCGGAAGGCAAGCTGACCCAGGCACTGGGCCAGTTCTTCGCGGTCATGGAGGCCTATCCCGACCTCAAGGCGAATCAGGGATTCCTGCAGCTCCAGAGCCGCATCAGCGAGCTCGAGAACCAGATCGCGGATCGCCGCGAGTACTACAACGACACCGTCACCACCTTCAACACGCGCATTCAGCAGATCCCGGATTCGCTGGTTGCCGGATGGTTGTCGCTTCAGCCGGCGGAGCTGTTCAAGGTCTCCGAAGCCGACAAGCAGGACGTGCAGATTCAGTTCAAGTCCGCGGCCGCGTAGCGTGCGAGCGCGGGCGCGGCGCACAGCGTGATAGGGTGACGCCATGTCGCCTCGGCCGCAGGATGTGTCCGAACCCGCGAGTCGCACGCGCTCGTCGCCTCCGGCGGCGCCGCTGCGCGTCGCGGTGGCGGGACTCGGTGAGCGCGGCCTCGTTCATGCCGCGCTGATCTCGACGCTGCCGCGCGCGACGCTGGTCGGGCTCACCGATCCGCGCGCGGTCGCCCGCCGTACCGCGACCGGTGCCGGCTTCACCGCGCCCGCCTTTGCCCGGCTCGACCGGATGCTCGAGAAGACCACGCCGGATGCGGTGATCGTGTGCGCGCCGCTCAACCTGCGCGCGAAGCTGGCCCGCCAGGCCCTCCACGCCGGGGCGGCCGTGCTGATCGAGAAGCCGGTCGCGCTCGACTACGCCGAGGTCCAGAAGGTGACGCGGGAGGCGAATCGGACCGGGCTTCCGCTGCTCTGCTCACATCCGCTCCTGCGTGAGCCGCTGTTCGAGCGCGCCGCGCGAGTGGTGCGGGACGGAACCCTCGGGGCGGTGAAGCAGGTCCGCGCTTCGGCCTACGTCTCGCGCGTCTTCAGCGCCGAGGCCGCGCGCCGGGCCACCGGCGGCCAGGGCGGCGGAGTGGTGGCGCACGCCGCGCTCGATCTTCTGGCGCTTCTGATCGACATGCTCGGCATGCCCGCCCGGGTGCAGGCCACGGTCGGCCGGCTCTACGGGGACGCCGAAGACGAGCTGCATGCGCGGCTCGAATTCGCCGAGGGCATCACGGTCGGGATCGACAGCTCGTGGAGCGTTCCCGGCTATCCGAGGCCGGCTACGGTGATCGAGATCGACGGCGATCGCGGCCATCTCCTGGTCTCGAACGATGCGCTCGAGATCGATTCTCCAAGCGGCGACCACCAGCGCTGGACCGATGCCGATCTTCCGCAGTGCGCGCGCTTCGACATCGAGGGCGAAGCCCGATGGCGCGAGGAGGAGGCCTTCGTCGAGAGCGTGCTGCTCGGCGCCGCCTCTCCCGAGCCGATGCGCGCGCATGGCCTGATGCACGCGATCGAATCCTCCGCGCACGGCGGCGGCAAGGTCGTCGTGGTCGACGGTGCGCTCTCGTGACCGCCTCCATCGAAGCGCGCGACGTCGCAGCCAATGCTTCCAATGGCGCCGCACGCACGGGCCGCGGGGCGAAGCCGGGCGCCGGAATCGCCGCGCCGCGGCTCCTGCTCAGCGCTCGAGGCCTGTCCGGCGTGGCGCGCGCATCGCGCGATCGCCTGATCGAGATGACCGCCCGCACGCGCGAGCCCGAGGCGCTGGCGGTCACGCTGTCGAAGGCGATCGATGCCGGCGCGGAAGCCGTGCTGGTCGCGCCCTCGCCTCAGCTCCGTAACGCGCTCGCCGAGCTCAGGCGGCCCGTTCCACTGCTCGCCGTGCTTCCCTCGGTCGAATGGCAGGAGGCCTTGGACCTCGAGCCCGGGCTCGATTCGCGACTCGAGCGCGCACGGCGGCTGGCGCCGTTCGGAGCGCGCATGCGCGCGCGGCTCGCGGCCATCCCGCGGCTCGCCGCGGTACGCCGCGGCGATTGGGCCGCACTCCTGCCGCTCCTCATCGAGCTCGAGGCCGCTCGGCTCTCGCGCGGCGAGCTGGCAGGCGTCGTGCTTGCAGCCGAGGTCACCGACATCGCGCTCGCTGCCGGCAACTCCCGGATGTTCGCGCGCTATGCCCAGTTCGTACGCCGGCGTTTTCGCGTTCCTGCCGGACTCGAGACCCGCAATCTCGGCACGCTGCTCGATCGCCTCCAGAGCTGGAACGCGGCTCCCGACTTCGTCGTCGGCCCGATGAATCCGCCCGGGCTGGCGATGAAGCCGAGCCAGGCCGAAGCCGTGGAGGCGATCGCGCGCTCCGGCATCGCCGTGATCGCCAGCGATCTCCGCGCCGGCGGCGCGGTCAGCCTCGCCGATGGCGCGAGCTACGCGCGCTCACACGGCGCGCACGGACTCGCGCCCGATCTCGTCGAGCTCGACGACGTCGCGAGTGCCCTGAAGTCCCTGGCCCGCTCGGACGCGGGCTGATCGCCTAGTACTTCGGGGTCGGCATACCCGAAAAGACGCCGGGGCCCCAACGAGGTGCGGGGATAGTTGCTATTCGGTCTCAGTCCCCAATCGCCTTTTCGGGTATGCCGACCCCGCCTCGTTCGGCGCTGAGTTGGCGGG
>DATJEP010000044.1:0-4396 GCA_035496475.1 Candidatus Udaeobacter sp. | reverse complement strand
CTGCAACGGGTCTCTGGTCACTCGGCCCCGGGTGGCAACCTCTCGAGACCCAAGGCGGAGCTTCCCCTCCCTTCAATTGATCCATGGATCGCGATCCCCCGGTCGCAGCCGTGTCGTCGGCGAACCGTCGATTCCGGCGGCCACCGATCAGCCGCGAATCGCGCCGATTCCTCCGCGCGACGGTCAGCTCGTGCGCGGTTCCGCGCCCGAGATCCTGAGCGCGAGCCGGCAGGTCGCGGCATGCGCGGCCACGGTGTCTTCGAGTCGCCGCGCATAGCCGCCTCCGAACGTGACCGCGACCGGAATCCCGCGGCTCGCGCAACCCTCCAGCACACGCGCATCGCGCCGCGCGAGGCCATCCATCGTCAGCGCGAGGCCTCCGAGCTGGTCGTCGAGATAGGGATCGACGCCGGCCACGTAAAGGACGAGCTCGGGCCCGAAACGCCACACCGGCTCGAGCGCCTCGGCCAGCACCGAGTCGTAGGCCTCGTCTCCAACGCCGTCGTCGAGGCCGACGTCGAGCGTGCTGCGCGCCTTCGGCTCCGGATAGTTCGCCTCCTGATGGATCGAGAGCGTGAAGACCGAGGCGTCGCCTTCGAAGATGCTCGCGGTGCCGTTGCCCTGGTGGACGTCGAGATCTACCACCGCGGCGCGCGCGATGCGCCCCTCGCCCATCAGACCCCGGATCGCCACCGCGAGATCATTGAGGTAGCAGAACCCTTCGGCGCGTTCCCGCGATGCGTGATGAAAGCCGCCGCCGACGTGAACCGCGGCCCGGAACTCGAGCGCGCCGCGGGCGGCCGCCAGGGTTCCGGCGCAGGCACGTCGGTAGGCGTTCACGATCCCGGCGCCGAGCGGCAGCTCGGAGAACGCGGTGCGCGGGGTCATCCGCAGCTGGTCGAGATCGTCGAGATACTGGGGCGCGTGCGCGAGCTCGAGCAGCGCGCGGGGGGCGGGCTCGGGGTCGTGCACCGCGGCGTCCTCGACCCAGCCCTCGCCGACCAGCCGGTGACGAACCATCGCGTACTTCGCGGTCGGAAAAACGTGGGGACCGATGTCGATGGCGTAGGAATAGGAATGAACCACTCGCGGCGCGGTCATGTCGCGCAGGGTGACGCCGCCTGCTCCGGGCGACAAGTCGCCGGCTCGGATACCATGGTGGTCTCATGATGCATGGCGCCCGCCGGCTCACCACACTCGCCGCCACGCTCGCCGCCTTCCTCCTCATGTGCTCGGCTCCGATTGCGGCGAGCGCCGACATCGACGTAACCCGGGCTCAGGCCATTCTCGCGCTCGCCCCGGATCCGCCGGCGATGCGGCGCGAGCTCGCGCGTGTGGCCGATTCGCTCGGCGCCGGCGATCCCGCCGCGAGCGGCGACGCGTTCTACTGGCTCGGCATCTGCGAGCACGAAGCCGGGCTCGCCGACCGCTCGATCGAGCACCTGAGGCGCGCGATCCTGCTCCGCAACGGGCCCGACGAGCGGCTCGCGCTGATCGACGGACTGATCGCGCGCGCCGGACCGGGCGATCTCGGCGCCGCGGACAGCCTGCTCCGCGACATCGATTCGCAGGCCGGATCGGGCGAGGATCGCACCCTGTTTCTCGCCCGACTCGGGTGGCTGAGATTCATCCAGGGCCGGAGCGACTCGGCGGCGAAGGTGTTCGAGCCGTTGCTCTATCCGGTGCGGAACGATCCGGTCTGGGGCGAGCGCGCGGGACTCGCGTTCGCCGCCGGCAGGTCCGGCGACGCCGGGAACGCCTTCGCGCTGCTCCTTCCCGTCATCGTCGATTCGCGCGGCGCGGATCGCCCGGCCGTGGACGCGCTGCGATCGGCATTCGCCGCCGATCCCAGGCGCGCGGGTCTCGACTTCGATCGGCTGGTGCGCGGCGCCATCGGCCACGCGGTTTTCGATGAGGACCGGGTCATCGAAGCGCTCGGCGGTCAAAGGCTGCGCGCGCGGGCGTCCGACGGGGCGCCGATCTCGGCCGCGTGGTTCGGCGACGGACGAAAGCGGCCGCTGCTGGTCACCCTGATGGCGCCCGGGGATTCGATCGCCGGCTACGACAGCCTGGTCGTCACGATGCGGCGTGCGGGGCTGAGCGTGCTGCTGGTCGAGCGACGGGGAACGCGCGGCGCCGCCTCTCCTTCCTGCCGGCTTCCCTACGACACCTTCGGCCGCGAGCAGGCGCTGGAGGAGCGCATCGCCCGCGACGCCGCCGAGGCGTTGCGCGCCGCGGCGCGGCGCGCGCGACTCGACACCTCGCGCGTCCTCTTCGCCGGAGTGCGCCGGGCCGCGCCGACCGCGGTCCTCGCCGCGCGCGAGTACGGCCGCACCACGGCGGTGGTGCTGGTCAGCCCCGACCCGCCGCCGCCGTCGCTCGGCCCGACGCGCGCCCGGATCGCCGCGCTCGGACGCCCGCTCTTCATTCAGCTCTCGGGCGAGGACTACGACCTCACGCTGATTCCCGACGCGCTGTATCAGAGCAGTCCGCGCGGCGTCTCGTTCATCTCGGAATCGCACGCGCCAGGACGCGGCGCGGCGCAGTTCCGCAGCGACCGGCATCTCGGGCAGCGCTTCGAGCGATGGCTCGCAGACGCCCTCAAGCTTCCGCCGCCGCGCCTCGCTCCGCGATCACCACGGCGGCGAGGATGAGCCCGGCCCCGATCCACCAGCGGAGCACGAAACGCTCTCCGCCGATCGTGGCCGCGAAGATCAGCGCGAACACCGGCTCGAGCGCGAACAGGATCGCGATGCGACCGGTCGTCAGGGAACGCTGCGCCGCGACCTGGAGCAGCGGCGCCACCGTCGATCCCGCCAGCGCGAGATAGAGCGTGCGCGGCGCGATCCCGGCGCCGGTCAGCGCGGCGACCGCGGCGCGCGGCGAGGCGAACGGCAGGGCGCACAGCGCCACGCCGACGGACTGAACGGCGGTGAGGACGAGCGGATCGACCTCGGGCGCGAGTCGCGCCACGATGACGAGCTGGAATGCATAGGCGATGGAGCCCGCGAACGTCAGGGTCTCGGCGCGGCCGAATCCCATCCCCTGCCGCCACGAGAGCAGCAGGGATCCGGCCAGCGCGAGCCCCATGCCGAGGAACACCGCGGTCGACGGGCGCTGGCGAAGCAGCAGCCAGGCGAAGAACGGCGCCGCGAGCGTCCCGGCGCAGGTCAGGAAGGCCGAGCTGCCCGCCGTGGTCTCGCGCAGGCCCTCGGCCTGAAGCGCGTAGCACGCGTAGATGAAGGGGGCGCAGAGGAGGCCGCCGGTCAGCGTCAGGCGGCTGAGCCGCCGCCGGCTCAGGGCCGCCGTCACGCCGAGGATCAGCGCGGCGACGCCGAAGCGGGCGAGCATCAGCGCCGGGACCGTGACCCCGGGCAGCGCGTCGCGGGTCACGATGAAGGTGCCGCCCCAGAGCAACGTCGCGGCCACCATGCCGAGTAGGGCGGCGCGTTCCGAGAACGCGGGCGGCCGTGCGGCCATCGTGCGCCCGAGGCGGGCTAGGTTCCCGCGCGCCGGGTGCGGCCGCCCGAGCGGCGTCCGGCGTTACGTGAGGCCGGGCCCCGCGCGCGACCCGGCTTCGGGCCCGGGACAGCCGCCGCGGCGCGACCACGGCGGCGCGCGACCGACTGCGTGATCGCGAACGACAAGCCTTCGAATTCCATCGCCATGTCCACCGTGCTCAGGGCGACGTGGGCTGGAACGAACAGCTTTCGAGGCGCGAAGTTCAGGATCCCGCGCACGCCCGCCGCGACCAGCGCGTTGGCGACGTCCTGCGCGGCGCGGATCGGGGTCGCGACCACGCCGATGTCGAACGGATTCTCCCTCGCCGCGGCGGGGAGGACGGCGATGTCCTGAATCACGTGACGGCCGAGCTTCTGGCCGATGCGCGCGGAATCGCGATCGAAGACGGCGACGATGTCGAATCCCTGCTTCTCGAATCCGCGGTAAGCGATCAGCGCCGAGCCGATGTTGCCGGCGCCGACGAGGCCGACCTTCCAGCGCCGGTCGAGTCCGAGGATGGCGCGGATCTCTTCGCGTAGCCGCTCGACGTTGTAGCCGAGACCGCGCCGCCCGAACGAGCCGAACGTCGAGAGATCCTTCCGGACCTGCGCCGAGGTGATGCCCTCGCGCTCCGCCAGGCGGTGCGAGGAGATCATGCGCTTGCCTTCGGCCTGCACTTCTTCGAGCACGCGATCGTAGTGCGAGAGCCGGCGGACGGTCGATTCGGAGACGCGCGTCATCGGTTCGAATCGCTGGTGAAAAGTTTCACAAACTGTGGCGAAGGAAACGCCGCGGAGGACTCTCCGCGGCGCTCGATCAGCCCTCGGCTTCGGGTTCGGGTAGGGCTTCGGCCGGGTCCGCGATCTCCCCCGCCGGCTCGGCTCCTTCGATGGCG
>DATJEP010000043.1:0-3699 GCA_035496475.1 Candidatus Udaeobacter sp. | reverse complement strand
TGAGCACGGTGCGCTCGACGCGGTCTCCCGGCTGCTCCAGTCGCTGCCGATGCTGGCGCAGAAGGACGCGCTCGGCGAGGCGAAGACCCTGCTCGACATCTGCCTCGGTCCCCTCGAGAAGGCCGGTCGCGCGGGCGAATGCGCGCCGGCGCTGCGCACGCTGGTGGCGCGGGCGATCGAGCGCAAGGGACCGGAGGCGGCCGAGCCGTTCCGCGATCCGCTGATCCGCGTCCTCCGGCAGAAGGAGGGCGCTTCGCTGCCCGACGTCGAGCGCGTGCTCGCCGAGTCGGGCCTCAACGATCCCGAGCAGCCCCTCGCGGCCGCGCTCGATCGCTTCGACCAGATCGCGGCACTCGCTCCCGGCCGCGCAGTGCATCACGATTCGTTCGGCCCCGGGCGCGTGATCGCGAACGACGCGCAGAACGTGATCCTCGACTTCGCGCATGCCCGCGGCCACCGCATGCCCTATGCGGCCGCGCGCCGCACCCTCCTGCCCCTCGGCGAGAACGATCCCCGCCTGCTCAGGCTGACCGCTCCGCAGGAGCTGGCGCGACTGCGCGCCGAGGAGCCGGGCGAGCTGCTGGTGCGCACGCTGGCGTCGATCGGCGGCGCGGCCGACGCGCAGAAGCTCAAGGTGTTCATGGTCGGATCGCAGCTGGTGCCGGCGGCGGACTGGACCTCGTTCTGGCGCCGCGCGCGCGCCGCGGCGGAAAAGGATCCGCGCATCGATCACGCGCGCGCGTTCGAGCAGCACTATCGGCTGACGCCGTCGCGGGCGGAGTCGATGGACGACCGTTCGCCGCTGCCCACGCTCGCGCCCAACAAGTCGATCCGCGCCAATCTCGCCACGCTGCGCAAGTTTCTGTCCCAACATCCGCAGGCGGAATCGTCACTGGCGCAGCGGTTCGGAAAATACGTGGCGCGCGCCATGCTCGATACCGAGGCCGAGGGCGCCGACCGCGCGCGCGCCGGCATGTATTTCGCGCGCTGGTACCCGGAGCGGCGCGAGCAATGGGTCGGCGTGCTGAAGAGCCTGTGGGAGCAGGGGCTCGCCACCACCGATCTGCCCACCGAGGACGAGCAGCTCGCGGTGCTCGAGGGCTCGCACGCCTCGGGCGTGGAATCGGACGCGATTCTCTCGGCGCTGGATTCGCGCTTCTCCGCCGTTCGCGACGCGGCGGTGCGGTTCGAGGCGGAGCTCGACGATGCCGGGCGCGCCGACCTCCGCCGCACGCTGCTGCTCCACGCCACGCGCTATCCGTCGGCCGCGTGGCGCGCGATCGAGGAGTCGCTGGCGCTTCCGCCCGGGCCGGACGCGTGGAACGTCTTCGTCGCCGCGCTGATGCTGATCGAAGATCGTCCGAAGCCTTCGACCGCCGACAAGATCCTGCGCGCGATCGCGCCGGACGGCACGTTCGATCACTGGCTCGAGGGCGTGCAGCTGCCCGACGAGATCGCGCTCAAGGTTCGCGTGGTGCTGCGCCAGTGGCGCTCGAGCGATCGCTTCCTGTTTCCCGCGCTCGAAGCGGTCGAGCGGCTCGGCATGCCCGAGGCCGCCGCCCTGGTGCGCGAGCAGCGTCAGCGGCGGACCGACAAGCTCTTCGCCGGCGTCGGCCAGATGGCGGAGGAGAGCGAGCTGGTGGTGATGACGCGCTCGACCTGGGGCCGGCTCCAGAAGGAGATGGAAGAGATGGAGCGCGAGCTGCGCACCACCATTCCCGCCACGATTCGCAAGGCACGCGAGCTCGGAGATCTGCGCGAGAACGCGGAATATCATTCGGCGAAGCAGAAGCAGGCGAACGTCAGCCGCCGCGTCGCGGCGCTGCAGCTCAAGCTCACACGCGCGCGATTCGTCGAGGACGCGGAATTCCGCGCCGGCATCGCCGGGCTCGGCATGCGGGTCGAGCTCGAAGGCGGAGCGGGCCGGCGCGCGTTCTGGATCCTGGGCGAAGGCGAACAGCATCTCGGCGCCGAGGTGGTCTCGTTCCAGTCGGCGGTCGGTCGCGCGCTGATGAATCACGCGGTCGGCGATGAAGTCGTGCTGGGTGAGGGCGACGAGCAGGCGCGGTGGCGCATCGTCTCGATCGAGCGCCAGCTTCCACGCGTCGAAGACGCTGAAACTCCGTCGAGTTGAACGCGCGACCGTTTATTTTTTCGTGCGTGGCACGTGAAAAACAGTTGCGCCGGATCGGAATCCGGCTATGTTGCGAATGACGATGCATCGCGCCCGCGGGCGCGAAAAGATTCGAGTTTCTTGCGCGTGAATCGACGCGCCGTAACCCGCCGTGATGCGGCGACGCAACGGTGGGCGGCGAAGACATTGAGGTTTGGCCGCAACGGAGAAGGGCGGAGCCATACCGGCCGCCCCGCATGCTGTTGGGTTGGAAAGGGAATTCCCGCCGCCCACTTGATTCCCCATGCGCTCGTGCGGCAGCCACCGCCGCGACGGCGCGGACCGAGGAGCGCGGATGTCGCTACAGGCCCGATCCCAGAGCCTGCCGCTCACGGTCGACGATGCTCTGCTCGGCACGCTGGCGCTCGGCATCCTCGAAGCCGAGAGCGTTCGCCTCGATCCTCTGCCGCATGAATTCATCGATGAGCGCGATCGGCTCGTTCAGCGGCTGATCGGCAGCCATGCCGGACGGCAGCCCTCCGACATCCCCGGCGTCGCCGAGGCCCGCTCGCTGTTCCACCGGCTCGGAATCGATCCGACCAAGACCCGTCCGAGCAGCGAGGCGCTGCTGAGACGCGTGCTCCAGGGCAAGGGATTGCCGACCGTGAATCCCGCGGTCGACGTCTGCAACCTCTCGTCGCTCGAGCATCAGCTTCCGCTCGGCCTCTACGATCGCGAGCAGGTTCGCGGCGCGGTGCGCGTCCGGGTCGGTCACGAGGGGGAGGGCTACGACGGCATCCGCAAGCAGCGCGTGAATCTCTCCGGCCGTCTGCTGCTGGCGGACGACGAGGGTCCGTTCGGGGCGCCGACATCGGATTCGGCCCGCACCTCGGTGAGCGGGAGCACGCGACATCTCATGGTGGTGTTGTTCTGCCCGGTCGACCGCGCCGGACAATCGCTGTCGGTCGCGCTCGAGCATCTCGCCGACCGACTGACGCGCTACTGCAGCGCCAGCGTGGTCGCGGTCCGCGTGATTCAGTAGCGCTTCCAGGGCCACGGGACCGATCGCGCATTCTGCATCGCTCGGATAACGCGCTGCGCGTCATGCGCGTGCCGCCCCCGCCCGGAATTCGGCGCCGCTCCGGATGCGCGCCGCCGCGCCGCGCGAGACTGCGCGCTTGACCCTCCGATCGGCGGCTGCGAATCTACTCGACCTTTCCTCCGCTTCTTCGCTTTGCGACCAAGGATGAGCCGCAGCGTCCGCGCCGCGGCCGACCTCGAGGAGGACCGATGAACCAGAAGTCGCTGCTCGCCGCGCTGCTGCTGCTCGCGCTCGTGCCCGCCGCCGCTCGATCGACAACGATCGGTCTCGGCGTGTTCGGCGGCGCGAGTGTCCCGCTGGTGCAGGACGACAACGGCTCGGGATCGATCTTCGGTGCCCGCGCGCCGGTGAATCTCGTTCCGCTGTTCACGGTCGAGCCGTACTTCGCCAGCACGTCGGGCGGGAGCAAGGACCAGGACGTGGGAGGCGTCACCTACACGAGGGATGGAATCGACGATACCGCGTTCGGCGCCAACGTGCTGCT
>DATJEP010000042.1:0-5116 GCA_035496475.1 Candidatus Udaeobacter sp. | reverse complement strand
CGCCCATTGCAGCGAGGCGCGCCTCGGCCTCGGCATCGTGCTCGGACTCGAATCGGAGCGCGCTCCCGATCCGCTGAGGCGCCGCTCCCTCGCGCTCGAAGCGCTGGCGCAGTTCACCGCGATCCACGCCCAGTCGGACCTCGCCCCCGAGGCCCGCTTCGACCGCGCCGTGATGCTGGAGCGGGTGGGACGGCGGAGCGAGGCGCGCGCGCTGTTCGCGCGCTGGTTCGCGCGCGATTCCACCGCGGCGGCGATGGCGCTGCGGCGGGCGCTCGACGGCGCGCGCTGAGGAGTCCGGCTCAGGGGTGCTTCGGGTAGGTCTTCTCGAGGTAGTCGAGGATCTGACGCGCGCCGGTGTTGCCGGGATCGATCTCGAGCAGGTGGCGCGCGGCCCGGAACGATTCGTCCGCGTCGGCGATTCGTGACGAGACCGCGGCGAGGCCGAGCCACGCGCTGGTATTGCCCGGATCCTTCGCGATCAGGCGGTGGTAGATGTCCTGCGCCGTTCGCAGCTCTCCCGCCATGGTCGCGGCGAACGCCCACTGCTCGAGCAGGCGCGGACTCGGCGCGGTCTCGACCGCGTGCGAGAACGCGTCGGCCGAGGCGGTCCAGCGGTTCAGCCGGTAATTGCGGATGCCGATGAAGTCCCACGTTCCGGCGCGCTCGACGCCGGTGCGGGGCGGCGGCTCCTCGACGAACGCCCGCGCGCGGTTGAGACCGAGGTCGACGTCGGTGTGGAGCGCGAGCCACTGGATCGCCGGGATCATCGCCGAGAACACCACCGGAATCGCGACCCAGCGATACGCACGCGACGACTGCAGCACGCCGCCGATCACCGCGGCCGTGAGCACCGCGACCGCGGCGCCCATCGCCGCGAAGTCGTCCCAGTCGCGGTAGAGGCCCTGGGCCGGATGAATGAACGGCGTGGCGAGGAGGAGCGGAAGCGCGAGCGCCAGCAGCACGGCCGTGGCTCCTCCTCCCCGCCCCGATCGCGCCCCCCACGCGCTGAGACGCGCCGCCGCCGCGCCGATCACGAGCGGCGAGAGCAGGAGCACGAGGTTCAAGGCGTCGAGCAGCCGCGGCGCGGTCAGGGCGGAGCCGAGGATCCCCGCGCGCCGCGCCTCGGCCGGCGCGAGATGCACGGCGACGTCGACGTGGAGCAGCGTGCTCAGGATCTTCGGCGCGACCGCGGCGAGCGCGGCGAGCGGGAGCGCGATCCCGATCCAGGTCGAAGGCCGGCGCGCGAACGCGGCGCCCTCCTGCCGCGCCGCGAGCGCGAACGCGAGGGCCGCCGGGATCGCGAACACCAGCGCCGAGCGATGGAGCGCGAAGCTCACCCCGAGCACGATGCCGAGCGGGACCGCAGAGCCGCCGCGGCTCGCGAGCCGCGCGCCGAACGCCGCGACCGCGACCGCGAGCGGAACCAGATCGGCCAGCGACTTGCTGTAGCCCGTAAAGAGTCCGAGGTAGCCGCCGAACACCGTGACCGCCCATGCCGCGAGCGCGGCCGACCCGCCGAGGCCGAGCGCCCGGATCAGCGAGGCGGCGAAGACGGCGAGCAGGGCCGCGTTGAGCGCGCCGAGCAGGCGCGCGGTTCCGTTGGCGGTGAGAACGTGCGCGTTCTGCAGCGCGGTCGGAATCGTGTAGTGAACCAGCACGTCGAGCGGCAGCGCCTGGGGGAACAGCACCGCCGGCTTGCCGGCCTCCTCGACCGTGCCCTGCCGGAGCAGGAAGTCGCCGACGAAGCGCGTGTTGTCGGGGCTGGCCGCGACCAGCGCGGCGACCAGCAGCGCGAGCGTGACCACGGCGGGCCGCGAGCCGCGCGCGAGCGCGCCGCCGAGCCGCGAGGCCGCGGGCTCGAGCCGCCGGGCCACGGACGGAACGAGGCTGAGCGCGAGCAGCGTGAACAGCGGCCACGCGATCACCGCGTCGAGGAAGCGCTGAACGTTGAGTCCCCACGCCCACATGCCGCGCGAGAAGCCGAGCACGAGACGCAGCGCGGCGAGAACGGCGAGCGCGATCCCGAGCGCGCGAGCGGCGCGCTCCGCCTGCGCATCGGCCGGCGCCTCGGCCACCGCCTTCCTCGGCGCACGTCGCGGGCGCGTCGTCATCGGGCTTGCTCCCCGCCGCTGCGGGCCAGGAACGCGCGCAGCTCGACCAGCTGCGGGCTCGAGGGATCGAGCCGCTCGAGCGCGCGCTCGGCCCTTCGGCATTGGGCGAGGTCGCCGGTCCAGGACGCGGCGGAGGCGAGGCCGCTCCAGCCGAGGGTGAAATTCGAATCGAGCGTGACCGCCCGGTCGAACAGCGATTCGGCACGGGCCTGGCGTTCGCGCATGAGGTCGGTCATCCCCCACTGAGCGATCAGCCGCGGGCTCTGCGCGGCCTCGACCGCATGCTGGTACGAATCGCCGGCGACGTCCCATTGCTGGCGCGCCATCGCGCGCGTTCCGAGAAAATCCCAGGTCGCGGCGCGATCCCACGCCGGACGCTCCGGCGGTCCGGCGATGTAGGCCCGGATGTAGCGCAGCGCGTCCTCGGTTCGATTCATCAGCGCGAGCCACTGGACGGTGGGCACCAGGGCGCCGAGCACGACCGCGGCGCACAGCCAGCGGCGCGCGCGGGAGGCGCCGAGAAGTCCCGCGACCGCGACCGCCGTCACCACCGACAGCGCGATGCCGCTCTGCGCGAAGACGTCGCGATCGCGGAAGATGCCCTGCTGCGGCCGGGTGAGGAACAGCAGCGCGAGCGCAGGAAGGACGAGGGCGACGAGAACCGCGTTCCGCCGCATCACGAACGCGGAATGATCGGCGCTTTCCACCGCGTCCGTGGGCGCCGGTGCGGCACCCGGCTCGCGGCGCCGGCCGAGCGCGCCGATTCCGAGCGCGAGGAGAACCGGAGCGAGCGGAGAGAGGACCAGCGACACGTTGAGAACGTCGAGAAGGTGGAGCGGGTCGAGCAGCGAGCCGAGCATCCCGCCACTCGCGCGCGTCTCGAGCGGCGCGAGATGATGGCGCTGGTCGAAGGTCAGGACCAGCTGCACCGCGCGCGGACCGAACACGGCGAGCCCGGCGACGAGGAGCGCGGCGCCGATCAGGCGCGCAGGCCGGAGCGCGCTACCCGGGGCCGCCAGCATCGCGGTCAGCGCCAGCGGCACCAGCAGCAGCCCGGCGCGATGGAACCCGAGCGCGATCGCCGATGCCATGCCGAGAACGATGAGGCCGCGATCGCCTCGGGCGCGCGCCCCACCCACCGCCGACAGCGCCGCCACCGAGGCCAGCGTGGTCAGGGCGGTCATCTCGATCGCGCTCTTGCCGTACCCGGTGAACATGCCGAGCGTGCCGCCGGCCCACGTCGCCACCGTCGCGGCGAGCGCGGCCGCGCCACGCACGCCGATGGCGGCCGGCAGTCGCAGCGCGGCGACGGCGAGCGCCGCGGCGCCGATCGCGCCGAGCCCGCGCAGCACCACCTGCACGCTGAGCCCGGTCGTCGTCACCAGCCACCGGGCCAGGCGCACGTGGGTCAGCACATCGAGCGGCATGGCCTGAGGGAACAGCACGGCCGGATCCTTGTCGGTCAGGACCATGCCGGTCCGCATCGCGAAGTCGCCGAGGAAGAGCGTGCGATCGGGAAGCGACAGGACGAGCGCGACGCTGAGGCCGGCGCCGAGAACCGCCGCGATCGCCGGATGATTCACGATCCCCTCGCCCGCCGCGGCGAGCGAGGGCGCGAGCCTCCGCCCGAGCGAAGGAATCAGCGCGGCGGTGAGCACGATCCAGGGCAGCCAGCCGAGCGCGAACGGAAGGAATCGCTGCGGGACGAGCCCCCACATCGCCATGCCGCTCGAGGCGGATGCGATCGCGCGCGCGGCGGCCAGCGCCAGCAACGCGGTCCAGAGCAGGGCGGCGACGCGGTCGGACCGGAGCGGGGCGGGGCCGGCGCCGGCATCGCGATCGCCGCGCGTCGCCGCGCGAGCGGAGCCACCGCGCCGCGCTGAGCGATCGCGCGCGTCACGAGAGCCGCGTGCCGGCAGGGCCTCCCGGCTCAGGGCCCCCCCTCGCCGTCATCCCATTTCTCGAACCCTTCGGAATCCGGCAGGTGTCCTTCGCGCTCGAGCGCTTCGCCGACCTGGTTTCCGATCACGCGCTGCAGCCATCCCGGTCGCGGCCGGCGCACTTCGATCAGCGCGACCGGCTCGCCTTCGCGGACCCCGGCGCGACGCTTCGCCTCGGACAGCGCCGCATCGAGGCCGCCGATGCGGTCGACCAGCCCGCGCGCGAGCGCGTCGTCGCCGAGCCACACACGACCCTGCGCGATCGAGTCGACGCGGGCCTCGCTCAGACGGCGCGCGCGCGCGACCTCGGCGACGAAACGGCGATACTCGCGCGCCACGGCGGAATCCGCGACGGCCTGCTCGTCGGGCGTCCAGTCCCGGCCGAACGAGCCCATGCGCATCGCGTCGCCGCGCTCGAACGCGTCCTGCCGCACCTGATGACGCCGGTAGAAACCTTCGAGCGATGGTTTCACGAACACCACGCCGATCGAGCCGGTGCGGGTGAAGTGGTCGCAATAGATGAGGTCGGCGGGAAGGGAGATCGCATAGCCGCCGCTCGCGGCGGCGGAGCCCATCGAGACGATCAGCGGCTTTCCGGTCTCGCGGCGAAGCCGCGCCAGCTCGTGAGCGATGAGATCGGTGCCGAGCGACGAGCCGCCGGGGCTGTCGACGCGGAGCACCACCACGCGCACGCGGCGATCGTGAAACGCGCGCTCGGCCGCGCGCGCCAGAGTCTGGGCGCCCATGAACGGACCGGTCAAGAGATCGTTGCCGCTTCCGCCCACATCGATGCCGCCGCTGGCGTAGACCACCGCGATCGGCGAGCGCCGCGGCCATTCCCGTCGCGCCGCCCGCGCCTCGCGCGGCTCGAGCGCGCGCGGGCGGTTCCCGAGGCCGGCGAGGTTTCCGAGCAGGCGCAGGGCGTCCTCGCGGTAGCCGACCGAATCGATCAGTCCGGCGCGTGCCACTTCGGACGCCTCCCAGCGCCGCCCATCGAAAAGCGGCATCAGCCGCTCCGCCGGCACGCGCCGCCCGGCGGCGACCGATTCGACGAACAGGCGCTGC
>DATJEP010000041.1:0-2877 GCA_035496475.1 Candidatus Udaeobacter sp. | reverse complement strand
AGACCAGCGCGACCTGCAGCACCTCGGGCCCCGGCACCACGATCGGCGTCGGCGGATGCAGGGCGAAGAGCGCCACCAGCGTCAGCACGTGGATCGCGACCGAGCCGATGATCGCGCCGCGCATCATGGCACCGGTCGCGGCGGCTCGGTGACGATTCCGAGCGAGGAGACGCCGGCGTGACGCATGCGCGCGATCAGATCGACCACCGCGCCGTACGGCACCGCCTGATCCGCCTTGAGGAACACCGGACGCGATGCCGCGCCCGCCCCGGCCAGCGCCTCCTCGAGACGATCGAGCGTGATGACGCGATTGCCGACCGCCAGCGTGCGATCGGCGCGCAGGCTGACGATCAGGCCTTCGTGCACGTCGAGGCCGCGCGTCGCGACGCGCGGCAGATCGATCTCGAGGCCGCCCTGCATGAAGGGGGCGGTGACCATGAAGATGATGAGCAGCACCAGCACGACGTCGACGAGCGGCGTCACGTTGATCTCGGCCATCGGACGTCGCGCCGGGCCGACTTTCAAGCCGCCGTCCCCCCCAGCCTTCGATCGAGGAACTCGATCGCGAACTGATCGGCCGAGTTGCCGATCGCGCGAAGGCGGCCGAGCAGATGGTTGTAGCCGACCACCGCCGGAATCGCCGCGGCGAGACCGGCGACGGTGGCGATCAGGGCCTCGGCGATGCCGGGCGCGACCACGACGAGCGAGGCCGAGCCCTGGGCGCCGATGTTGAGGAACGACGTCATCACGCCCCACACCGTGCCCATGAGGCCGATGAACGGCGAGACGCTCCCCGTCGTGGCGAGGAACCCGACGTGGCTCTCGAGCCGCGCGCCCTCGTCGGCGGCGGCCCGATCCATCGCCCGCTGCGCGAACTCATACCGCGACGCGATCGAGCTGGACCCCTCGCCGAGGTTCTGATCCAGGGCGCGCTGCCCGGCCAGGGCCACGCGGGCGAGCACGCTGTGGGGGTGCTGCTCGCACATCAGACGGCAATCGGCGCGAGGATCGAGACGGCGGAACGAGGTCAGGAACTGGCGGTCGGCACGCTCGACGCGACCGTAGAGCCGCATCCGGTTCCAGATCACCGCCCAGGAATACGCCGACATCCCGAGCAGGATGACGAGGATGGTCTTGGCGAACGGCCCGGAGCTGCCGACGAGCGCCGGGACCGAAGCGCGCAAGCCGGTCGCGGCGAGCAGGATCGCGATCACCATGTTCTTCACGCTCCCTGTGAAGGCGGTGGGCCGGTCCAGGCGTGATTCCGGCTCGGCGGCGTGCCGGACCGGGCGGCTCGCCATCGTGGCGCCGCACCGGAATCCGGCCCGAGCAGGGGTTCCGCCCAGAGATGATTCCGAAGTGTTGCACGCTAGCACAGGCCCGAAACCCGCCTCAAGACAAAGGCCTCAGCGGGGAACACGTGTCTCGATACGCCTCGAAGCGCGGAAGATTCCATGATTCGTCATGAGCGCGGCGCGGGCTGGCCGTGCCGGGTCCCCCCGCTGCGGCCCCGAGCCCGGCGACGATCCGATCCAGGCCGGCGTGGTCAATTGTCTGAAAAACATTCGGCCCGCGATCGCGGCTGGGCCGGCGCGGAGCTACAGTCCCTGGGCCAGCGAACCGGGCGCTGGCTCGGCAGGCCGTCTCGATCGACGGCCCATCGTTAGACTTTCCGGAGCAGGGCACTCCGTGCTTCGATCGCATCGCGCCGCGATCCTCACCGCCGCTTTCGCCTTTGTCGCCGCGCCCGCGAGCCCTGCCGACCACGCGACGCCGGCCCCTTCGTTCTCGATCCGCACCGTCGATGGAAAATGGATGCGGATGACCGATCTGCGCGGACGCCCGGTGGTGCTCGACTTCTGGGCGACGTGGTGCGCGCCGTGCAAGAGCAGCATGCCGCACCTGAGCGCGATTCAAAGCCGCTATCGCGATCGCGGCCTCGTCGTTCTCGGCCTGTCGATGGACGACGACGACGCGCAGGCGGTACGGAAGTTCGCCGACCGGCTCGGACTCACGTTCCGGGTCGCGCTGGCGGATGATCACGTGATCGACGAATTCGGTCCGGTGCGCGGACTCCCGACGACGATCTTCATCGATCGCCACGGCGACATCGTCCGCCGCGTGACCGGCTACCTCGACCAGGAGACGATCGAAGGCTACGTCCGCGAGCTGTTCTAGCGCGTCCGCGCGCCCTGCGCGAATTCTCGAGCCACGCGTTCCGATCGCGTGGCTCGTGTCGTTGAACGGGCATGGGGTGGCCGAGGTCCACGCGACCCGCTAAGATCGAGCGCTCTTTCGACGCGCATGGGCACGTGTCCGGCCTGGGGCACAGCGACTCCCGGTGGAGCAGGATGCCTTCGAACGTTCGACCCTCGAGGCTCGGAAGTCCCGCGCTGCTCCTCTGCGTCATCCTCTCCGGAGCCGCGAGCCTCATGTACCAGGTCGCGTGGACCCGTCGCCTGGCCAGCGTCACCAGCGTCACCGTCACCGCTCAGGCGCTGGTTCTTTCGATCTTCATGGCCGGACTCGGGCTCGGATCGTGGTGGGCGGGCCGGCGCGCGTCGGCATGGAAGCGGCCGCTCTTCGGCTACGCGATCGCGGAGACCCTGGCCGCGGTCCTCGCCAGCCTGTCGGTTCCGCTGATCGCGCGCTCGGACGCGATTCGAACGGCGTGGGCCTCACTGGGTGGCACGCTCGGCGCGGGGCTCTGGGTTCAGCTCGTTTCGGTCTCTTTCTTTCTGCTCCTTCCCGCGGCCCTGCTCGGGACGTCGCTGCCGTTCGTCATCGAAGCCGCCGACCGCCGGCGGCCGAGCCCGGGCGAATCGGCGCGATTCATCAGCCTGGTCTACGGCGTGAACACCGTCGGTGCGGGCGTGG
>DATJEP010000040.1:0-46012 GCA_035496475.1 Candidatus Udaeobacter sp. | reverse complement strand
CGTCGGTCGGGGGTTCGATTCCCTCCAGGCGCGCCAGACGATGACGCTCGGCCCGGCATTTCGATGGGAAGGGATGGTGGATGTAGCTCAGCTGGTAGAGCACCGGACTGTGGCTCCGGGTGTCGCGGGTTCGAACCCCGTCATCCACCCCATCCCCTCGAAGCTCTCGTGACCCGGCGCGCCAAGATCGTCGCGACGCTGGGGCCGGCGGTCCGAACGCCCGGGAGCGTGCTCGAGCTCATTCGCGCGGGCATGGACGTGGCGCGCCTCAACTTTTCCCACGGCACGCACGAGGAACACGCCGAAGCCTATCGCTGCGTGCGCGAGGCGTCCGACGCGAGCGGCCGCGCGGTCGGAGTCCTGGCCGATCTTCAGGGACCGAAGATCCGCCTCGGCCGGATCGAAGGCGGCAAAGCCGAGCTCGCCACCGGCGCCGAGTTCACCCTCGCGATGGGCGCCGGGACCGGAAACGCGCGCCGGGCGTTCACCACCTACGAGCCGTTGGCGCGCGAAGTCCAGCCCGGCAACACCATCCTGATCGACGACGGGAAGCTGCGGCTCGAGGTGCTGTCGAGCGACGGGCGCGAGGTGCGAACCCGGGTGATCGAAGGTGGAACGATCTCCGACCACAAGGGGATCAACCTTCCCGGCGTCCGGCTGAGCGCCCCCGCGCTGACCGATCGCGATCGCGACGACCTGCGCTTCGCGCTGTCGCTGCAGGTCGACTTCATCGCGCTGTCGTTCGTCCGCGACCCCGCTGACGCCGCGCTGGCGCGCCGCGCCATGGAAGAAGCCGGGGCGTCGCTGCCGCTGATCGCGAAGCTCGAGAAGCCGGAAGCGGTGGAGCGGCTCGACGAGATCGTCGCCGCGTTCGACGGATTGATGATCGCGCGCGGCGATCTCGGCGTCGAGATTCCGCTCGAGCGCGTGCCGCTGGTCCAGAAGCACGCCATCCGGCTCGCGCGCGAGCAGGGCAAGCCGGTCATCGTCGCCACGCAGATGCTGGAGTCGATGATCGACCACTCGCGCCCGACCCGGGCCGAAGCCTCCGACGTGGCGAACGCGGTGCTCGACGGCGCGGACGCGCTCATGCTGTCGGGAGAGACCAGCATGGGAAGCCATCCGATCGAGACCATGGAGACCATGGCGCGCCTGATCGCCGCCACCGAGGCCGGCGCCGCCGCCGAGCCGAACCCGGCGCTGCTGCGATCCACCGATCTCCGCGCCCGCGGCGTCGCCGACGCGATCGCGCACGCGGCCACGCGGGTCGCGGCCGATCTCGACGCGCGCGCGCTGGTCGCGTTCACCCACAGCGGGGTGAGCGCGCGCAGGGTCGCGCGCCATCGGCCGGACCGGCCGCTGCTCGCGTTCACCACCGAGCCGGCGGTGCGGAGCCGCCTGGCGCTGACCTGGGGCGTCGAGACGTTCGTGATGCCGCCCGCCGATCACAGCGACGCGATGGTGGATCAGGTCGAGCGGGCGCTGCTCGATCTCAAGCGCGCCGCGCCCGGAGACTCGGTGGTGATCGTCGCCGGCACGCCGATGGGCGCGGTCGGCTCGACCAATCTGATCCGCGTGCATCGCCTCGGCGAGCGCTGAGCTTCGGCTCGGTCGTCCGGTACCGAGCCGGCCGCGCCCCCGCTAAACGAGCCCGAGCTGCTCGGCCAGCACGCGCGCCGCTTCCGCGCGGTGCGAGACGCGGTTCTTCTCCTCCAGCGTCAGCTCGGCGAGGGTGCGCCCCTCCGGCAGCTGGAAGATCGGGTCGTAGCCGAATCCGTTGGCGCCGCGCGGAACACGGATGATCACGCCTTCGAGCTCGCCTTCGGCGATCACGTCGCGGCGGCCCGGAACGACCGCGACCATCACGGTGCGAAATCGCGCGGAGCGCGCCGAATCCGGAACGTCCTTCATCTGCTCGAGCACCGCCTCGACGTTCATCGCGTCGGTGGCGCCGACGCCGGCATAGCGGGCCGAGCGCACGCCCGGCCGTCCGTTCAGCGCGTCGATCTCGAGCCCGGTGTCGTCGGCGATCGCCGGCAGCCTCGCCAGCTTCGCCGCCGCGTTCGCCTTGAGCTGCGCGTTGTCCTCGAGCGTGGCGCCGGTCTCGACCGGCGCCGAGGCGCCGCTCAGCTCGTAGAGCGGCTGGAGCTCGATCGGCATGCCTCGATACCAGGCGCGCAGCTCGCGCACCTTGTCGCGATTGAAGGTGGCGAGGACGAACTTCACTTCGGCGTCGCCGGCGCCTCGGGCGGCAGCAGCCCCGAGCTCCCCAGCATCCGGCGCTCGATCGAGAGGATGCGGCGGATGCCGCGCCGCGCGAGCTTCACCAGCGCGCGCAGGTCCGCCTCGCTGAAGGTCGCGCTCTCGCCGGTGCCCTGCAGCTCGATGAACCGCCCGCCTCCCGTCATCACCACGTTCATGTCGACTTCGGCGCGCGAGTCCTCGCGGTAGTCGAGATCGAGGCACGGCGTGCCGCTGACGATGCCGACCGAGATCGCGCCCACCGTGTCGCGCAGCGGCGGACGGGCCAGATGCCCGCGGTTCGAGAGGGTGACGAAGGCGTCGTGCAGCGCGACCAGCGCGCCGTTGATGGAGGCGGTGCGCGTTCCCCCGTCGGCCTCGATCACGTCGCAGTCGAGCACGATGGTGCGCTCGCCGAACGCGGTGAGATCGGTGATGGCGCGCAGCGACCGGCCGATCAGGCGCTGGATCTCCTGCGCGCGCCCGCCGGTCTGGCTGGTGCGCGGCGTGCGCTCGCCGGTCGCGCGCGGCAGCATGCCGTACTCCGCCGTGACCCAGCCGCGCTGCTGGCCGCGCATCCAGTTCGGCACGCGGTCCTCGACCGTGGCGGTGCAGATCACCCGCGTGCGCCCGGTCGCGATCAGCGCCGAGCCCTCGGCGTGCGGAATGACGCCGCGCTCGATCTTGAGCGGGCGCGGATCCCTGGGACTGCGGTCGCCCTCGCGCGCGAACGTGATCGCCTCGGGAGCGCGCTCCTCGCGCTCGCGGATCGCGGCCGGCTTGCGGGTCACGAGCGCACCTCGCGCCGCGGCGCGTGCTCGATCGGCGGATCGCCGTCGGCGCCGCGCTCGAACCATGGAAGATCGGTCTGATCGACGATGGTGGTTTCGGGAAGCGCGCGCCCGAGGAAGCTCTCGGCCACGCGCTGGAACTGCAGCCGCTCGTCGCTGAGGAAGAAGCGATGCCGCGGCGGGCCGCTGGCGAGCTGTCCGCGCTCGCGGAGCAGGCTCGCCAGCGAACGCGCGGCCTCGGCGCCGGAATCGATCAGCTTGACCGTCGGACCCATCAGGCCCTGGATCAGCGGCGCGATCAGCGGGTAGTGCGTGCAGCCGAGGATCAGGCTCTCGAGCCCGGCGGCGCGCACCTCGACCAGGTATTCCGTCGCCACCTCGCGCAGCACCGGATGATCGATCCAGCCTTCCTCGATCAGCGGCACGAACAGCGGGCAGGCTCGCGAGATCACCTCGGCGCCGGGCGCGATCCGCGCGATCGCGTCGGGATAGGCGCGGCTGCTCACCGTGGCCAGGGTTCCGAGCACGCCGATGCGGCCGTGCGGGCTGACCTCGACCGCGGCCTTCGCCGCCGGCTCGATCACGCCGACCACCGGAATCTCGAGCCGCTTCGACAGCGCGTCCATCGCGTACGACGACGCGGTGTTGCACGCCACCAGCAGGCACTTCACGTTCTGGCGGACGAGGAAGCTCGCGATCTCGAAGCTGAAGCGCGTGACCGTGTCACGCGACTTGGTGCCGTACGGCAGGCGCGCGGTGTCGCCGAAGTAGACGATCGATTCCTGCGGCAGCGCCTGGAACAGCTCGCGCACCGCGGTCAGGCCGCCGAGGCCGGAGTCGAAGACGCCGATGGCGCGGGAATCGTGGGTGGCGGGCACGGGGCTCCTCAGGGCCAGTCCTGGACGTCGAGCGGCTGGTCGAGCGGCAGGTGTCCGCCGAGCGTCGCGATCGGCTCGCCGCCGCTCACGATCAGCACGCGCTTCACTTCGGGAATGTTCGCGCTCAGCGTGCGCACCAGCGACGCGATCGCGAAGTATTCGGCGTTGGATCCGCCGTGGAGTCCGGTCACGAATGCGCGTGAAAGATCGAGCGTCATGAGCCCCCGGTCATCGAGAAACACGTGCACCATCGAGGTGCCGGACGGCAGCGTCGCGACCGCGGCGCCTCGCGGACCGCGGCCGAGCTCGGCGATCAGCGTCGCGACCCGGTCGTGAAGGGTTCCGGCCTCCGGCAGATCGCGCGACTCGCTCACCAGGCTGTCGCCCTCGGGCGCCGCGAAGAAGAGCCGCGCGGCCTTGAGCCCGGTTGCGGTGGTATCGGGCCCGGCGGGCGCCGGCGCCGGACTCCTCTCCGGCATCCACGCACGCCACGCCGCGAACGCTAGCACAGCGACAATCAGCGCTCCAACCATCACGCGTTTCATGACGTCAGCCTTCCGCGTTCCATCGCGTGGTCATGCGCAACGGCGCCCCGAGCGAGCCTCACAGGTTGCGCTGATACGCTTCGAGTCCATCGACGATCGCGCGCGCCAGCGCATCGAGACCCGCCGGACCGAGGCGCGCGCGATCGGCCGGCGACGTCAGCGTGGCGCATTCGAGCAGCATCCCGGGTGCGTTGACGCCGAGCAGCGGATACGGAAGCCGCTCGCGCAATCGCGTCGGTCCCATGCCGCGGAGCTCGAACGACGACAGCACCGCTTCGGCGAGCGCGCGACTCGCGACCGCATGGCGCGCCGCCACGTCACGCCAGGGCAGCAGCGTGATCGCGCCCGGGCCGACGCCGCCGAGCTGCCCGGCCGCGGAGCCCACGTCGGCGGTCGGCACGTAGGCACTGGCGCCGGCGGCGCGGGACTGGATCAGCCCGTCGAAATGGAGCGACAGCACGACGTCGGCGTGAGCGCGATTGGCGATCTCGGCGCGCGCCTGGCCGGGGACGGCGCGATCATCGTCACGGGTCATCACCACGCGCGCGTGCAGGCGATGCTCGATCTCGGCCCGCAGCCGCCGCGCGAGGTCGAGCGCGAGCGTCTTTTCGACCGCGCCGGCGAACACGACTCCGGGGTCCGATCCGCCGTGTCCGGGATCGAGCACGATGACGCGGAGCGCGCGCGGGCCGGGCGGAAGCTCGGGGGCGAAGGAGTCCCAGGAATTGCTGGCGACGCGCGAGATCTCGAGCACGACGCGCTTGGGCTCGCGCAGCAGTCGGTAGCTCTGCGCGTCGGAGGAGAGCTCGAGCTCGAGCGCGCTGCCGGTGACGGCGGGAAGCGTGCGGAGGCCGCGCAGGAGCCCGACGCGGATCGAGTCGGGCAGCTCGCCGGCGAAGTATCCGGCGAAGCGCAGGCGGAAGTGCGCACGGGCGCGCGCCACCACCGCGACGTCCTCGACGTGATCGGTCGGGATCGTGAGCCGTGTCACGCCGTCCTGCACCGTCACGCGCGGAGCACCAACCACGCCGCCCGGCGGCACCACGACCACCACGCCGGCGCGCGGATCCCAGGCCAGGCGATTGATGGTCGAGTCGCTGGGCAGCGAGTCGATCAGTGCCACCGGCGCCTGCAGCTCGCCGCCGAACGACAGCACCGGCGAGGGCAGCTTCACCGTCGATTCGTCGATCACCACGTACGGATTGTCGGCGTTCAGCACCACGCGATGCGCGTGGACGCGGAGCTCGAGCTTGCGCGTGTCGGCGCGCCAGAACTTGGTGGCATCGAGGAGGCGGGCGAGATCGTTGGCGCCAATGACGCGACCGCTTTCTCCGCCGGGCGCGGCGCCGAGGGACCCTAGAAGCTGGCCCGGCTCGACGCGGCGCACCGGCGCCGAATCCGGGCCGGGCGCGCGCTCGGTGACGTGGGCGGTCGGACTCGCCGGCACCACGGCGGCGAGCAACGCGAGCGCGAGCCCCGAGACCGCCGCCACCGGCGACGCCAGCCGGGCGAGCCACCTCGCCGGCGACGCGAGGAACGTCACTCTCGGCCTCCGCGGCCCACGGCGCGGCGGGCGCGATCCATCTCGAGCTTGGAGTCACGCTCGGCGATCGCGTGCCGCTTGTCGTAGGACTTCTTCCCCTTCGCGACCCCGATCAGGAGCTTGGCGTGCCCGCGCGTGAAGTAGAGCTTGAGCGGCACCACGGTCTGACCCTTCTGCGCCACCGCCTTCTCGAGCTTCGCGATCTCGGAGCGATGGAGCAACAGCTTGCGCGCCCGCACCGGGTCCGGATTCCAGCGGTTGCCCTGCTCGTAGGGCGGAATGTGGAGCTGCCGCACCCACGCCTCGCCGTTGTCGACGGTGGCGTAAGCCTCGGCCAGGCTGGCCTTTCCGGCGCGCAGGCTCTTGACCTCGGTGCCGGTGAGCACGAGACCGGCCTCGAGGGTTTCCAGAATGAAATAGTCGTGGCGGGCCCGCCGATTCTGAGCCACGACCTTTTCGGCGCCGTCCCTGTCTTCGGTCATCGTTGTGGTCCGGGAATGCGGGCGCGGGGCACTTCGTGCGCGGACGGGCGATCAAGCGGTGGTGCGGAAGGGGGGATTTGAACCCCCACACCCTTTCGGGCGCTAGAACCTGAATCTAGTGCGTCTGCCAGTTCCGCCACTTCCGCACGCGGTCAGGGCGGGCACTATAGGGGGCGTGCCGGAGGGCGTCAACGCTGGACGGGAGCGCCGATCGCGTTACCTGAGCGCGCGGCGGGCGCGGCAATCCCGATCAGAGGCGCCCGCCGGGCGCGCCGATTACAAATCCACTTCGCACAGCCACAGCACTTCGCGGCCATCCGGACGTCGCACCACGTAGACCGGATTCTTCAGGCCGAGCTCACCGGGGCGCACCATGAACAGCGCGTGCTCGCGGCGGCCGTCGGCGACCAGACGTTGATAGTCCGGCACCCAGAGTTTCTGATACATGAAGCGCATCTTGCCGTACCGGAGGCAGACCTCCCACCCGCCGACCGTCCGAAAGTCACGCGGCTCGCGGAACCACCGGCGCGGTTCCCAGCCGAGCTCGACCAGCGTCACCGCGAACGGCTCGAGCATCCCGATCGACGTGCAGAACACCGCGTCGTACTGGGGGAGACGCGGCTTCAGCCAATGTGTCGCGTCGACGAGATCGGTGAGATAGAAGTGGTAGGTCCAGGGATTGTCGTCCATCTCGCCAAAGAACCGCGAGAAATTGCTGGCATCGCAGAACGCCGCGCCGATCGCGAGCCCGGCCACCCACACCGCGGCCAGGACGCGCGCCCGGCTCCTGAGCCACGACCACATCCGCACCGCGCCGAACGCGGCCACCAGCACCAGCGCGCCGATGCCGGGCGCGCTGCGCAGCGCGTGCACGCCCTCGTACTGACTGATCACGTCGCCGGCCGGGTACAGGGCGAGCAGCACGAGCAGCGCCCGCGCCGCACCGCTGTTTCGAAACGCCGCGACCAGGAATCCAAGGCCCGCCACCAGGCACGGCAGCACGTACCACTCGAACGCGCCGCGCCCGAGCGGATTCACCGCGGCATCGAGGCTGCCGCGGCGGAACAGGAAGTCCAGGTTGAAGTGAGCGGCGTAGCGCGCCGCGACCAGCGCGATGATCTTCGGCAGTGGCGTTCCCGGCGGCCAGAGTCGCGTCATCTCCCAGCGCCGGGCGATCACCGGATCCACGAGGTGCCTCAGGGCCAGCGGGCCGAACGTCGCCGCGAATCCCAGCGCGAGGAGAGCGAGCGCCGCGACGCCCGGCCGGGATTTTCGCAGGTTCCACCACGCCGCGGGATTCGCGGCGACCAGCGCCACGAACATCAGCGGGAAGTAGAGCCGCATCGGATGGAATCCATAGCAGGCGACTCCGGCGCTGATGCCCGCCAGCGCCGCCCAGATCGGGCGTGGGGATTCGCCGCGAGTGTCGGTGAGCGGCAGGCGCGCTTTCAGCAGGAGCGCGACCGCCAGCAGCGCGAACAACGGACACTGGCTGGCACCGACGCCGAAGCGGCTGAGGAACAGGTGCCAGGGATTGAGCGCCAGCAGCGCCGCCGCGGTGAGACCGACCCAGCGTCCGAACATCCGCGTCCCGACGTAAGCGATCAGCGGAATACACAGCACGCCGTTGAGCACCGCGGGCAATCGCGTGGTCCAGAGGTTGAGACCGCCGATCGCCTGGAACGGCATCAGCGCATAGAAGTAGAGCGTCGAGGGGAAGTCGCCGACGCCGTGGCTGTAGAAGATCGGCCAGGCCTGCCCGTTCATGTCGCGCCCGGTCTTGAGCAGGCACCACGAGATCCAGCCGCTCAGGGCCTCGTCCTGATTGAGGCCGGGGGGTGAATGACCGAAGCGATAGAGCCTGAGGAACGCCGCCACCAGCGTGATCGCGAGGATCGCGATGCGCGCGGTGCGGGGATCGGGATCGGAAATCCCGGCCCGACTCAGGGGAGCGCGGGCCTCGTCGCTCTTCGAGCCCCGCTTCGCCCGACGCGCGGGGCGAGGGCTCACCCGCGCCGTGCGCTCTCGGGCGCGGCCTTTCTCTCGATCACGCGCTCGGCCGCGGCGACGATGTCCCGGGCGCGAAGCCCGAACGCGTCCATCAGCTCGGCGGGCTTGCCGCTCTGCCCGAAGCGATCCATCACCGCGACCAGCTCCATCGGCACCGGATGGCGGCGCACCACGACCTCGGCCACCGCGCCGCCGAGCCCGCCGTTCACCTGATGCTCCTCGGCGGTGACGATCGCGCCGGTCTCCCGCGCGCAGCGCGCGATCAGGTCGGCATCGATCGGCTTCACGGTATGGAGGTCGACGACGCGGGCGGTGATGCCGGAGCGCGACAGCGTCTCCCTCGCGCGCAGCGCCTCGTACACCATGACGCCGCAGGCGATGATCGTGAGGTCCGAGCCTTCGGCGAAGACCTCGCCGCGGCCGAACGCGAACGGCGTCTTCTCGGAGGTCACGACCGGAACGTCCTCGCGGCCGAAGCGGATGTAGACCGGCCCCTCGTGCTCGGCGGCGGCGATCGTCGCCTTGTAGGTTTCCCAGTAGTCGCAGGGCACGATCATGCTCATGTTCGGAATCGAGCGGATGATGCTGATCTCTTCCATCGCCTGATGGGTGGCGCCGTCCGGGCCCACCGAGATGCCGCCGTGCGCGCCGCCGATCTTCACGTTCAGGTTGCTGTAGGCCACGCTGACGCGGATCTGATCCGCAGCGCGGCACGAGGCGAACGCGCCATAGGTCGAGAAGAACGGGATCTTGCCCATTGCGGCGAGGCCGGCGGCGATGCCGCACATGTTCTGCTCCGCGATGCCGACCTGGATGAAACGGTCCGGAAAGCGCTCGGCGAAGAAGTGGACCATGGTCGATTCGCTGAGGTCGCCGACCAGCACGACGATCCGCGGGTCACGCTCGCCGAGATCGACCAGCGCGCGCCCGAAGCCCTCGCGGGTCTTCTTCATCTCGACCTTCTCGGGCAGCGTGATCGCCGGGGTCATTCGGGGTCCGGTTTCAGTGCGCGAGCAGCCGCGCGGACCATTCGTCGTACGAGGTGCCGAGTTCGCGCAGCGCCTGATCGGCCTGGTCGGGCTTCGGCGGCTTGCCGTGCCAGCGGTAGTCGCCCGCCATGTAGGAGACGCCCTGCCCCATCACGGTGTCGGCGATGATCACGCTCGGCCGGCCCCGGTGCTCTCGCGCGGCGGCGAACGCGCGCAACACGTCCGCGATGTCGTGGCCCTCGCACTCGATCACGTTCCAGTTGAACGAGCGCCATTTTTCGGCCAGGGGCTTGATGCCCATGATGTCCTCGACGTCGCCGTCGATCTGCTTGTGGTTGTAGTCGATGACCGCGCAGATCTGATCCAGCCGATAGTGCGCGGCGAACATCGCGCCCTCCCAGATCTGTCCCTCCTGCTGCTCGCCGTCGCCCATCACGCAGTAGACGCGGCGCGGATGGTGGTCGATGCGTGCGGCCATCGCCACGCCGCAGCAGACCGAAAGGCCCTGGCCGAGCGAGCCGGCCGAGACTTCGATGCCGGGCGTGTCGTGTCGCGAGGGATGGCCCTGCGCATGGCCGTCGAAGGCGCGGAACTTCATCAGGTCGCGCAGCGGGAAGTAGCCGCGCTCGGCCATCAGCGAATAGATCACCGGCGTCACGTGGCCGATCGAGAAGTGCCAGTAGTCGCGATCCGGCCAGTGCGGATGGGCGGGATCGATGTTCAGCTCGTGGAAGAACAGCGCGGTGCCGAAGTCGGCGCAGGACAGCGGCCCGCCGGAATGTCCGGTCTGCGACTTGCTGAGCAGCGTGATGATGTCGCGCCGGACGTCGAGGGCCTTCTGGGCCAGCTTTTCCTTCGGCCATTCGAGCCGCCCGGGCCGATGCGCGGCTTCGAGATCGGCGGGCGAGAGCGCGGCAGACGTCACGAAGCCTCCGCCTTGGTGGGAACGCGAACTCCAAACGGGGCGAGGGTACACAGCGGGCGGCGCCGGGGTCAACGCCAGAGCCCCGGCGCCGCGCTCACTTCGCTCAGTGATAAAGCGTCTTCAGCTCGCCCCACGTCACGCGCCGCGCCGGCGTCGTGCTGCACTGATTCGGCTGTCCCGGTGACGGGACGCATCCCGTGCCGGTGGGCGGCAGGGTTCCGCTGTAGGGATCGAGCGAGTCGAACAGCACCCAGCTGCCGACGCCGTCGGGATCGCGGCCAATGGCGCGGTCGGCGGCCGCCTCGTGACTGGTGTAGTGGTATTCGTCGACCACCATCGAGTCCGCTCCCACCACCTGCCACAGCAGAATCGCGTCGCCGGTGTTGCCGAGCGAGAGGCCGAAGGCGGGATGTCCGGTGGCCTTTTCCCAGCTCAGGGATTCGCCGCCGTAGACCACGCGATGCTCGCCCGGCGCCAGCGTGCCGGCGAAGGCGAAACGCGGAATCGAATCCCCGTCGGTGAGGAAGAAGCTCGAGACGTCGAGCGCACCCGCCCCGATGTTGACGACCTCGACCCACTCGTCGTCACGCGAAGAGAACGCGCCGCTGCCGTCCCAGTCGCGCGCGGGACCGGGCAGGGCTTCGTTGAGGTGCAGCGCGGTGTCGGCGCGGACCGGCGCTCCGGCAACGAGGAAGAGCAGCAGGACCGAGGCCGCGGCCGGTGAAGCGATACGCATGGAACACCCCTGCGGGAGCGGAATGGCGCGGGGGCGTCATCGCGGGGGCGTCGGCAACGCGGGCACGCAATCGATGTGCCACGCGAATTCGTCGCGGTCTACTTGGCGCGGACGCTCAGGAACTCACCCATCCACTGCAGCGCCGTGCGCAGGTTGGCGAGACTGTTGGCATACGAGAAGCGCAGGTAGCCCTCGCCGTGCGCGCCGAACGACGTGCCGGAGAGGCACGCGATCCCGGCCTGCTCGAGCAGCGCCTTGGCGAGCTCCGCGCTCGACATGCCGGTGCCGCGGATGTTCGGGAACACGTAGAACGCTCCGCGCGGGTTGAAGCACTGGACGCCGGGCAGAGCATTGAGGCCCTGGACCATTTCATCGCGCCGCACGCGGAACTCGGCGATCATGGCGTCGACTTCGGCCTGGGAACCGGTGATCGCGGCGATTCCGGCACGCTGGACGAACGACGCGGTGCAGGAATTCGAGTTCGTCATCAGGCGCGCGACGTGAACCGCGAGCTGCTTTTCCATGATGCCGAAGCCGAGCCGCCAGCCGGTCATGGCGTAGGTCTTCGAGAAGCCGTCGAGCACGATGGTGCGCTCGGCCATGCCGGGCAGCGACGCGATGCTGACGTGACGACCCTCGTACTGGATGCGGGCGTAGATCTCGTCGGCGAGGATGTGGAAGTCGTGCTTCCGCGCCAGCGCCGCGATCCCCTCGACGGTTTCGGGCTTCAGCACCGCGCCGGTGGGATTGGGGGGCGAGTTGATCACCAGCAGACGGGTCCGGCTGGTGATCTTGCGCTCCAGCTCGCCGAGGTCGAGATCGAAGTCGTTGTCCTCGCGCAGGTGGAGCGCCACCGGGCGGGCGCCGATGAAGTTCGCCACTGATTCGTAGATCGGGAAGCCGGGATTGGGATACAGGACCTCGTCGCCTTCTTCGAGCAGCGCCAGCATGACGAAGAACATGATCGGCTTCGCGCCGGGAGTGACGACGACGTTATCGGCATCGCAGGGGATCGAGCGCTCGGCCTTCCATCGCTTCGCGATCGCCTGGCGGAACTCGGGCAGGCCGGCCGAGGGACCGTAGTGGGTCCAGCCTTCCTCGAGCGCCTCGGCCGCGGCCTGCCGGATGAACTTCGGCGTGTCGAAGTCGGGCTCGCCGATTTCGAGATGGACCACCTGCTTGCCCTGCGCCTCGAGCGCGCGCGCACGCGCCAGCACTTCGAAGGCGGTTTCGGTTCCGAGCCGGCTCATGCGCTTCGCGAACGACATGCGTCCTCCGTTGAGGCGACCGATCGCGCGTCAACGCGTCCGCGTTCGCGCGGTCCAATCCAGCGTCCACTGCGGCATCGTCACGCGGTCCGCCGCCTGGGTGAGAACCAGAGTCGCGCGAACCCGCCCGCCGGCCGCGGGAAACATCAGCACCATGCGTGACCGGCGTCCCGCTCCCGCGAGCGCGTGCAGCACGCGCCGGTCATTCTCGTCTTCGCTCAGATACTGCGGCTCGCCGCTGCGCGAGCGATACACGGTGCTCGCGATGCCGAGCTCGATCCCGCGCACCGGTGTCGCCGTGACGCCGGCGCTCGCCGCGCGCCGGGTGACGGAGCGAAGACCGCTCCGCGCCCCCGAGATTTCCTGGCGCGCGGTGGTCGTGAATCCCGGCGGACCGCCCCGCCATTCGAGCCAGAGTCCCTGCCGAAATCCGTCGGCCCCGCTCCCGCAATCGCAAGCGGAGCCGGGAGTTCGTGCCACACGCCTGCGTCCGTGGCGCTCCTCCCATCCGGCGGCGATGCGGTCATGTTGGGGCAAGTCGGCGCGCACTTCAAGCGCCGCTCGCGCTCCGGTCGCGGCGGTGCGGAAGCGCCACCATGAGGCCGCGAGCGCGAGCGAGATCGGTGCCGGCGGGGAATGCCAGGCGGTGGCGACGATCGATCGAGGAGCGAGCGTCCGCGGCGGCACGGCGCCATCGAACGCCGTATGGCCGAGCCGGCCGGCGAGCGTGACGAACGGCGGGCTCGCGGTTTCGAATACACCCTCGCCGCGCCAGCGACCGCGGGAGTCAGCGCCGAGCTCGCCCGATGTGTTCGGGCGCAGCGACCACAGACTGAAGAGCGCGCTTCGCGCGCGTGATTCGTCACGGCGCACGACCATCCCCGCGCCTTCGTGCGCGCCATCGACGGCGAACCCGCCGAGCGCGACCCGCCGCACGCGCTGAACGAGGAGATCGACCGGCAGGTCGCGCGCCCGATACTCGACGCCGTCGCCCGCACCGGCCCGCGAGCGCGCGGCCGCGGCGCCCATGAAGCCGCTGCGCCAGGGATCGCCCGGCGTGCCGAGCACGAGGCCGCGCCCCCACCGTGGCGCGAGCCTTCCGGTAGCGAGCCAGCCGCCGCGCACGCGGGTGCCGAGCTCGGCGCCGGCGAGCGGATCGCCCTGGCCGTCACGAACGTGAGCCTCGAGCGTGGGCTCGCGCACCCGCAGCAGCCGCCGGCGGCGGAGCGACGAGCCGGCGCGCTGTGAGAACGCGTAGCCCATCTCGAAGCTTCCCTTCGCCAGCAAGTCGTCGCGCTCGATTTCGTAGTCACGTTCCGGATCGGCGTCGTCCGGCGGCTCCTCGCCTTCGAGCGTCGAGTCGGAATCCGCCGGCGCGGCGAGATCGACGCCGGCGGAATCGGCTCCCGCCCCCGCGGTCGAGTCGCGCGGGGCTTGGGCGCCGGCGGAGATCGTCGCGGTCATCGTGCCCATCACGATCGAAGCGATGATCACGACGGTGCCGGGCCTCATCACCGCTCCGGTTCGGATGCGGACCGCACGCGCTCGAGTGTGAGCGCGAGACGCAGCGTCTCGCCCAGCACCGGATGCTCGGTCACCTCGGCCGCGACCTCGAAGCCGCGATGGTGTGCATGAACTCCGATCGCGGCGCGGAACGGCCGGTCGCGAGCCTCGACCCAGATCGCGGCGGGTCCGGTCGCGATCTCGACGCCGGCGGTGCGCTCGCCCTGATCGGCGGCGTGGGCGGGCGCCGACCACGCCAGCCACGCCGACACGTCGCGCGCGCCGCCGACGATTCCGGTCTCGAGGCCGCGGTCGAGCGGCGCGGCTTCGCCCGCGCCATAGAGCGCCGGCAGGCTCGCCCACAGCCGCGAGTGGGATCCGATGGCGCTCCAGAATCCGGCGCCGCACTCGATGCCGATCGGCCGTGATTCGATCCCGGCGCCGGGTTCGGATACCGGAATCGATCGATCGCGTCGCGCGATCGCGCGCAGCGCGCCCCCGCAGCGGGGGCTGATGAAGCCCGTCGCCGCGGCCGCGCTGTTCCATCCGATCTCGGCGTCGCCGGTGCTGGCCACGCCGATCGCGAGCCGGAGCGGTCCGCCGCCTCCTCCGATCGCCAGCGAGCGGGTGGTGAAATCCTCGAGCCCGTTCCAGGCGATTCCGACGAGATCGAGTCGCCATCCGGCGTCCCCATCCGGCAGCCCGCGCTCGATCCAGAGCGCGGGCGAGACCGATGGACCGGCGTGATCCGGACCATCGAAGTCCTGAGCGCATGCGCGGCGGTGGACCATCGCCGCCAGCGCGGCCGCGATCACGAGGATCCGCGAGGGACGCGCCCGGATCATCGTGCCGGACCCTCGACCCGCAGCGTCCGCGTCTCCCGGATCAGGCGCGCCCCATTCTCGGAACGGGCGGCAATCGCCAGCAGGTAAACGCCCGGGCCCGGCAGCCCCTCGATCGCGCGCTCGCCACGCGCGCCGATCAGCGCCTCCGGGAGACGCGCGATCCGCCTGCCGGTGAGATCGAAGATCTCGACCGCCAGAGTTCCTCGCGCCCAGGGAAGCGCCCAGCGGAGTCGCGAAGAGAGACCGGCGCGGACGCGGCGCGGCGCGAGCTCGAAGCGTGTCGCGAGCCCGGGCGGCGCGCGCGGCGGCTGGAGCGGCGTTCCGCCGGGATCGCTGTCGGCACCCCAGCCCAGCGGACCGAGCTCGAGCGGAACCCCGGCCGCGATTCCGCGCGCCGAATAGTCGACGCGATCGCACGGCGTGCCGTCCGATTCGCGAACCACCACGGCGTCCGCGATGCCGGTCGAATCGTCGGAGTTGTTGAGCGCCGCCCACGGCGACACTTCGAGCACGCGCAGGGAATCAAGTCCGGGGTAATGAGCGATCAGCGCGGCGCGATCCTCGGCGAGCAGCGCCAGACTGTCGGGCGCGAGCACGATCGCGGAAGGCAGCGCGGCCGGGTGACCGTTCCGGTCGGACAGCGTGAAGCGCTCGAGCGCGACCGCATCGGGCCCGCGCGCGCGAACCTCGATCCATTCGCCCTCGCCCCCGGCGGGATGGAACTGGATCTCGGTGATGGCGAGCGGCCCCGACCCGGCGCGAACGCGGATCGAATCGGCGTCGTTCTCGGGGCGTTCGTCCCCCGCGAGCATGGCGCGGACGCCGACGATGTGGACGCCGGCGTCGAGCCCGGCGAGATCGAGCGCGACACGGGCGCTGTCGAGCGCACCGAGTGGCGGGCCCGCCGCGGCGCACGCGGAGTCGCCGTCGACGGTGGCGATGAGCGTGATCTCGCGCGCCGCGAGCGCGCGGGTGCCGCGGTTCAAGAGCAGGGCCGAGAGTCGCGCCGGCGCCGAGGGCGCGGGCTGCGCGGGATCGATCGCGAGCGAGCCGCGCGAGATCGCGGCGTCGAACGCGACCTGATTCGGCCGGCCGGGCGTGGGATCGGCGACGACGAAATCGAGCGCGTTGCTGCCGCGATCAGCGCCGTCGGGCTCACGCGCCAGCGACTGGCCGGAGGGAACGTCGGCGGCGGGAGCGCCGCAGAAATACTCCACGTCGGTGAGCGCGCCGTAGCCGACCACCTCGATCGAGCCGTCGGGCCAGCGCAGCCTCACCGCGTCCGGGCCGTTCTGAAGATCGAGCGAGGCGACCGCGTTCGGGGCCGGGCTCACCAGCGCGCCACCGATCACGAATCGGGACGAGGCGGCGACGCTGTCGTTCCCGCCGCCGGTCCACCTCAGCGTCCATCGACCGGGGCCGGCGCCATCTCCCGCCTCGAGCCGAACGCCGGCGAGTGAGACGGCCGAGGCGGTGGGATTGAAGAGCTCGACGAACTCGCGACCGGTATCGTCGCCGGTCGCGTCGTAGAGAATCTCCGCGATCCGCACCCCCGACGCGGATACGCAGGAACCGGTCGCGGCCGCCGGCGACGCGGAGTCTCGAGCGGCATGGCTCGGCGCGGCGGAGGCCGCGAGCGCGATCGCGAGCAGCGCCGTGCATCGTGACGGCATGCTGGAACCGGGCGGGGACGGATCGACATCGGCGTGGACGCATCGGCGCCACGAAAGCGCGTGAATCCGGCGCGCGCGATCGCGGACCGCAATGCCCGTGCCATGCGGTGATGCCGCGCGCACGGAACTCGGGCGGTGGAATCGAAGCGCTAGGGAAGCCCGCGGCGGCGGCGCCAGGCCCACTCACAGCTCAACGCGCCCACCACGATCGCGAAGATCCACGGCGACTCCCACAGCCGCACCGTCTCCTTGCGACCCGCGCCGAGGTGCGCGAGCGCGCGCTGCACCATGAGGCCACCTCCACTGCCGAGCTCACGGACGGGAATCGAGAGCCCGCCGCTCTCGCGCGCGACCGCGGCCAGTGTCGCGGTGTCGGGATCGCTGCGGGCTTCTTCGAGACTCCAGCGATCCACGGCGAATTCCGTGGTCGCGTGACCGAGCTCGCGACCACCGGCGCCGGTGCGCGCGTGAATCGTGACGCGGTAGCGGCCGGGCTCGAGGCCCTCGAGTGTCGCGGCGTAGGCGCCCGATTCGCGCGGCTCGAATCGAAGCGGCCGCGCCGCGCGACCGGATCGCGTCAGCTCACCCTCGATCGCGGCGCCGGCGACCGGGCGGAACGCGGTGTCCTGAAGCGTCGCGAACAGGCGCACCGGATCACCGGACGCGGCGACCCATCGTTCGGGGCGCACGCGCAGCGGCTCTCCCTGCACCGGCTCCGCCAGCCAGCGCACCAGATGCCGCCAGAATTTCCGCCCGCGCTCGCCGGCGAGGTCGTCGGTCGGCGACAGCGACCACCGCCACACGCCGGTGCCGTTCACCAGCACCGCCTGACCGCGGCCGATCCGCCGCGCCACGATGAGCGGCGGGCCCGACTCGGCGGGTCCGGACGAGGCGATCAGCACGCGATCGCCCGAGCCCGGCGCCAGCGGGATCAGGTCGGTCAGGGGCGCGGCGTCGCGCCACGCCTGCTGCCCGCGCACCGGATCATCGTCCCATGCGGCGAGGTCGCCGGCCTCGGCGGTCGGGGCCGGAACCGCCGCGCGCGCCACCACGTCGGCGGTGAGACGCACGCCGAGATCGGCTCCGAGCGTGCCCGACCGATAGCGCATCAGCCCGGGAGAGGCTCCGCCGAGGACGAGAAGGCCGCCGCCGTCGCGAACGAATCCCGACAGCGCGCGATCGAACGCCGGACTGACCTCGGAGGCGGCGACGCCATCCAGCACCACGACCGCCTGAGCGCGGAGGTCGGACGGCGACGGCAGATCCATCGACGACGGCGTCGATCCCGCCTCCCTGCTTCCCGGGCCGCGCGCGAGCGGCATGCCCGAGCTTCCCAGCGCGCGCCAGCGCCCGCTCTCACGGGTCCAGGTGACGACGGCGAGGCTCGAATCGCCGATCAGCGCGCGGCGCACGAACGTGAGATCCCAGTTGAGACCGGCGCTCACGATCAGCGCGTGGATGCGGCCGGGCGCGATTTCGAGCCCGACCGATCGCGCGTTGTTCGCGGTGGTCAGCTCGCCGCGCGCCGAATCGATCTCGGCCGTCCACACCGCGAGCCCGCTCTGCCGCGGCGTGGCCTCGAGCTGAACCACCGCTTCCGCGCCGTTGCCGGGGGCGATGGCGGTGCCGCGCGCGATCTCGGTTCCCTGATCCATCAGGCGCACCGGAATCGCGGTCCCCTTCGGCTCGCTCGAGACCACGTGCACGCGCACCGGCTCGCGCTGGCCGACGCGCCCATCGGCCGAGGCCTCGATGCTCGTCACCACGCGATCGAGGCCGACCCGCTCGCCGACCGGCACCGTGCTCACCGGAATCGCCAGCGCCCGCGCCGCCGCGACCGGATCGGCGCCGGCATTGACCGCCCCGTCGCTGACCACGGCGATCGCGGTGGCGCGCTGCCCCGCCGGCGTCGATCCCAGCTGGCCGAGCGCATCGCCGAGCGCGGTGGCTCCGCGCGAGCCGGGCACGGAGGCGCCGCGACCGGCGGTGTCCGGTTCCAGCGCGGACGCGAACGACGCCACCTCGACCGTGGCGCGACCGCGCAGCAGTCGCTCGAGCGTCCGGACCGCGCGCTCCGCGACCACCGACCGGCGCTCGCCTCCCGGCGTCGCCTCGAGTTCCATGCTGCTCGAGCGATCGACCAGGATGACGACGCGCGCTCCGGCGGCACGCGAATGCTCGAACACCGGCTGCGCCAGCAGCCACACCAGCAGCAGCACGGCGAGGAAGCGCAGCACGGGCAGCAGCCGGCGCGCGGCGGCGGGCAGCGGCGGCGCGGCGAATCGATACCCCCAGCGCGCCAGCGCGGCGAACGCGACGGTGGCGAGCGCGAGGAGAATCCAGGGGGCGTGCGGAGCGAGATGCAGAGAGATTCCGTTCACGATGGCTTCCGGCGGGAAGGGCTCGAGTCTACGACGCGCGCCGCTGATCCGCGAGCCGGAGCCCTTCGAGGATCACGCGATCGAGGTCGAGATCGAGATGAACGTCGGCCGGCCGGGCGGCTTCCCCGGGAACGAAGCGGAAGCGTCCGTCGCGCCAGAGCAGCACCCCGTAGACCACGCGCCGCACCACCTCGCGCATGGCCTCGCTGACCTGCTCCTGCGTCGCCGCGCCGGCCGAGATCAGCATCTGGCCGATGCGCTCGCCGGGCTGATCCTGCTGCATGGACAGCGCCAGCTCGACCGCCTCGGGGATAACGACGCCGCGGTGCACCAGCACCTCACCCACGCGTACCGCCGCGCCGGTGGTGCGCGCCGCGATCAGCTGACCGGAATCGAACACCAGCTCGACGCGCTCGACCGCGCGCTCGATCTCGAGCACGCCGGTGGCCTGGGCGAGCTGCAGCAGCTGGAGGACCTCCGCCGGCTGGAACCAGCCGACGTCGCCTTCGAGCGCCGAATGCTTCACCGCGCGCCCCAGCGGACGTCTCCGACGACGCGACCGGTCGCCTCGGCCGCCCCGCGCATCATCCGCACGTTGTACCAGCCGAGCACCAGCACGTGCACCACGGTGGCGCCGAGGAGAACCCCGAGCGCGACGCGGGTCAGCGGCATCAGCGCCGACGCGGCCGGACCATGAACCAGCGGCAGCAGCATCAGGAGACCGACTAGCGCCGCGATCACGACGCCGGTCATGCGGCCGAACAGCGTGGGGTGAATCCGCACCGGTCCGACGAACACGTAGAGGTACACACCGCCGAGAAGAAGGAGGCCGTAGCGCCCGATCGCGACCCATGAGACCCAGGCTGGAACGAGACCGGTGATCGAGAGCACGCAGAAGAGGGTCAGGCTGAAGACGATGTCGACGAGCGGATCGAGCACCGTGCCGAGGCGCGTGATCTGTCCGCTGCGCCGCGCGATCCAGCCGTCGGCGACGTCGGTCAGCACGGCGAGGACGTAGACCCCGAGCGCGAGCGCATAGCGCCGCTCGAGCAGGAGCAGGGCGAGGCCGGGAAGCGCGACGACACGGAACATCGTGAGCACGATCGGAATGTTGAGCGCGGACAGCCGGTACCCGTGAGGATCGCGAAGCAGGCCGAGGTTCACGGTGACGAACGCGAACGCCGGCGGGATCACCAGCGCGGTATCGAGGAAGAAGTGGTACGCCAGGTGACGGTCGGCTCCGAGCGCGAACGCCCCGGCCACCACGAAGTCGGCGGCGAAGAATCCGAGCGCGACGATCCAGATCGACCGTGCCGCCCCGGGATTGGCGTCCAGCTGCGCGCGCACATGAGCTCCCACGCGGCGCAGGTAGGTGAGCAGCGCCGGAGGCGTGAAGCGCTCGCGGCGCAGATCACGGAGATATTCCTCGATGAACATGCGGCCCTCCGATCGCGAACGGACGGCAGGATAAGCCCGCCGGCCGCGGGCCGGCAAACGCCGGCCGCCGTGTCGCTTCGGGGGTCGCGCCGTTTTCGACGACGCGCGCGGCGGGCCGCCTCAACCGCCGAGGCGCACGCGCACGATCGTCCACAGGATCTTGGCTCCGGCGAAGACGGCGCCGCGCAGCGTCCCGGCCACCTTGGATCGTCCGGTCCTGCGGCGGCGGTACCGGACCGGAACCTCGCGGCACCTGAGGTGCGCACGCAGCGCCCGGGTCTGCATCTCGACCGTCCAGCCGTAGTCGCGGTCGCGCATGCCGAGGCGCTCGAGGGCCTCCCAGCGCGCGACGCGGAACGGCCCGAGATCGCTGACGCGGGCGCCGAACAGCGCGCGGATCATCGACGCCGCGAGGGCATTGCCGAGCTCCTGGACCGGCGTCAGCGCTCCGGCCTCGCGAGTGCCGAGCGTGCGCGAGCCGATCGCGAGATCGACCTCGCCCGCCGCGATCGGCGCGATCAGCGCGGGAAGGTCGGCGGGATCGTCGCTGGCGTCGCCGTCCAGGAACGCGACCACGTCGGGCGGCGAGCGGCGCAGATGATCGAGGCCGGTCAGGCACGCCGCGCCGTACCCGCGGCAGGGCTCGGCCACCACCGTCGCGCCGGCGGCGCGGGCCACTTCGGCGGTGGCGTCGCTCGAGCCGTTGTCGACGACGACGATCTCGATGAGACGGACGCCTTCGATCCCGCGCGCGACGCGCGCGAGATCCGCGAGCACTCCCGGCAGCGCACCGGCTTCATTCCGCGCCGGGATCAGTGCGGCGACGCGCAAGGATCAGACCTAACGCTGATCGCTCCCCGTGGCCCGGTCGCGAATCGCGGCCTGCGCCGCGGCCAGACGCGCGATCGGCACCCGGAACGGTGAGCACGAGACGTAATCGAGCCCGGCGCGGTGGCAGAACTCGACGGTGGCGGGATCGCCGCCGTGCTCGCCGCAGATCCCGACCTTGAGCCTGGCGCGGCGCTGGCGGCCGCGCTCCACCGCCCATTCGACCAGCGCCCCGACGCCCTCGACGTCGAGCGTGACGAAGGGATCGGCGGGCAGGATCTTGCGGTCGACGTATTCGGGCAGGAACTTGCCGGCGTCGTCGCGCGAGAAGCCGAACGTCAGCTGGGTGAGATCGTTGGTGCCGAACGAGAAGAACTCGGCCTCCTCCGCCACCTCGCCGGCGGCGATCGCGGCGCGCGGCACCTCGATCATGGTCCCGACCAGGTATTCGACCTCGACTCCCTGCTTCTTCATCACCTCGGACGCGACCCGGCGCACGATGGCGGCCTGATTGCGCAGCTCGTTCACGTGGCCGACGAGCGGAATCATGATCTCGGGGACGACGCGAATGCCCTTCTTCGCCACCGCGCAGGCGGCTTCGAAGATCGCGCGCGCCTGCATCTCGGTGATCTCGGGATAGGTGATGCCGAGACGGCAGCCGCGGTGGCCGAGCATGGGATTGAATTCGTGCAGCTCCTCGACCCGCGCGAGCAGTCGTTCCGCCTTCGCGAGCCGGGCCGGAGCGCGGGCGGGTCGTCCGCGCTTGGAGCCACGCGAAGCACGATCGCGCTCGGCGCGCAGCACCGCGACTTCGGCGATCAGCTCCTCGCGCTTGGGCAGGAACTCGTGCAGCGGCGGATCCAGCGTGCGGATCGTCACCGGATCTCCGTCCATCGCCTCGAACAGGCCTTTGAAGTCCGAGCGCTGAAGCGGCAGCAGACGGGCGAGCGCGTCGCGGTAGCGCTTGCGTGGCACCGCCAGCCGCTTCTCGATCGCCTTGAGCTCGCTCTTCGCCGCCTTCGACGCGTTGGTCTCGAGCTGCGCGCGCGCCGCGGCGACGCGCTGCTCCAGCGCCCGCATTTCCGGCGCGGCGAGGATCATCTGCACCACGTGCGGCAGCCGGTCCTCGGCGAAGAACATGTGCTCGGTCCGGCACAGCCCGATGCCCTGCGCGCCGAACGAGCGCGCCTGCTTCGCGTCGCGCGGAATGTCGGCGTTCGCGCGCACCTTGAGGCGGCGGCGCGCGTCCGCCCACTTCATGAACGCTCCGAATTCGCCGCTGACTTCGGCCGGCAGGGTGGGAACGCGTCCGAGCATGACCTGCCCGGTCGAGCCGTCGATCGAGATCCAGTCGCCTTCGCGCACGGTGAGGCGATCGATGGTGAAGCGGCGCGTGCGATCGTCGACGCGCACCTCTCCCGCGCCGCAGACACAGGGCTTGCCCATGCCGCGCGCGACCACCGCGGCGTGCGAGGTCAGTCCGCCGGTCGAGGTCAGGATCCCCTGAGCCGCGTCCATGCCATGGATGTCGTCGGGCGTGGTTTCCTTCCGCACCAGAATCACCGGCTCGGTGTCTCCGCGCGCGGCGGCATGGTCGGCATCGAACACGGCGCGGCCGACCGCGGCGCCCGGCGAGGCCGCCAGGCCCTTGGTCAGGACCTCGAGCTTCGCTTTGGGATCGAAGCGCGGGTGGAGCAGCTGGTCGAGCGAGGCGGGCTCGACCCGCATCACCGCCTCGTCCTCGCTGATCAGCCCTTCGGAGGCCATCTCGACCGCGATCCGGACCGCCGCCTGAGCGGTGCGCTTGCCGGTGCGGGTCTGGAGCAGGAACAGCCGGCCTTCCTGGATCGTGAACTCGAAGTCCTGAACGTCGCGGTAGTGCTTCTCGAGGCGCGCGGTGATCTCGCGCAGCTGCCGGTACGCTTCCGGCATCACGCGCTCCAGCTCCTCGATCGGTCGCGGGGTGCGGACGCCGGCGACCACGTCCTCCCCCTGCGCGTTGGTGAGGAATTCGCCGTAGAAATGCCGCTCGCCGGTGGCGGGATTGCGGGTGAAGCCGACGCCGGTCGCGGACGTCTCGCCGAGGTTTCCGAACACCATCGCCTGGACGTTGACCGCGGTGCCGAGATCGTCGGCGATGTGATTCTGGCGGCGGTAGTAGATGGCGCGGTCGTTGTTCCAGGAACGGAACACGGCGTCGCGCGCGAGACGGAGCTGTTCCTGCGGCTGCTCGGGGAATTCGCGGCCGCCGTGGCGCCGCACCAGCGTGCGGAACTCCCGCGCCAGCAGCTCGAGATCGGGCGCGCCGAGCTCCGAATCATTCTTCACCCGCCGCCGTTTCTTGAGCGCGCCGATGCGCTCCTCGAAGGCGTGCTTCTCGATCCCGAACACCACCGACGAGAACATCTGGATGAAGCGCCGGTAGCAGTCCCAGGCGAAGCGCGGGTTCGAGGTACGGCGCGCCAGACCCTGAACCGAGCGCTCGTTGAGGCCGAGGTTCAGGATGGTGTCCATCATCCCCGGCATCGAGAATCGCGCGCCCGAGCGCACCGACACCAGCAGCGGATCCTCGGGATCGCCGAGGCTCTTCTGCATCAGGCGCTCGAGACGCTCGAGCGCCGCCGCCTGTTCGGCCTCGAATCCCGGAGGCAGCGAGCGATCGTGCGCGTAGTACCAGCGACAGACGTCGGTGGTGATGGTGAAGCCCGGCGGCACCGGCACGCCGGCGTTGGTCATCTCGGCGAGGCCCGCGCCCTTGCCACCGAGCAGATCGCGCATCGCTCCCGTGCCGTCGGCGTGACCGTCCCCGAAGAAGTAGACGGACTTGCGCGCGGCCGTGGTGGTGCGATCGGAAACCGCCGGATCCGAAGTCTGCGTCATGCGAGGCCTCCCGTGTGAGTGACCGCCAGAATACGGCGGGCCCGCTCCACCGAACAAGAAGGGCTCAGCGCGATCGAGGCGGATCGAACTCGCGGTCGGGAATGCCGGGGTTGATGCGCACGGTCTGGATCTCGATGCGCATGAAGACATGGCCGTCGATCTCCCGCTGCTCGCGGAACGGCCAGCGCAGATGACCGACGTTCTGGTACTCGCCGTAGGTCCGGCGCGAACGATGCTCGGTGCCGTCCCCGGCGTCGGTGAAGAAGTCGATCGCGGCGAGGAGGTGCGAGGCCTTCTCGAAGTAATAGCGCCGGCGAGACTGCCCCGGAATCCGGACTTCGACGCCGTCGACCTCGCGCTGCTCGATGTGATCGGGGCCGGTCGAGACCAGGCGAACGCCGGGCACCTCGGTCGCGAGGAGCAGGTGCGGAAGGTCGGACTCGAAGCTGGTGCGCAGGGCGAGGGTCTGGAGGCTGTCGGTGCTCACCACATCGCTGCCGGTGACGGTCCAGCCGCGGTTGCCGTTCAGGATCTGTCTCGATTGATATTCCTTGTAGGTGGAAATGCTCACCAGGCGGTCCGGCTCCTTGCGGGTCTGATGCAGGGTGCCGCTGCCGGTAAAGCCTTCGCGCTGGGCGGCGGAGGCCACCTTCTCATCGATCACCGAGTCGTGGATCGCGCGGAGCGAATCGAGCCCGCCGTGCGCCCGGATCGCTTCGGTCACGAGCTCGCGACCGCGCGCGACCGCTTCGGGCGTCGCGCTCGCGGTGTCGCGATGCGCGGCCGGGGGCTCGGGCAGCCGCGAGACCTCGACCGTGCCGAAGCGCGCCAGCTCCGGCCCGAGCACGCGGGCGGGTCCAACCGCCACGATGACCAGATGGTCGGGACCGAGCCAGCGCCGGATCGCGGCCGCGAACTCGTCGGCGCGGACGGAGGAGAGCCGGCGCGCGGTCGCGTTCATCGCGTCCGCGTCGCGATCGAGCAGCGCGTTGCCGGACCACGACGTGATCCGTCCGCCCAGCGTCTCGAGCGAGGAGAGGTAACCGCCGACGCTGCCGCGCCGGATCGCGGCCATCTCGGACTCGGTGGGCGGATGGGCGACGAAGTCGCGCAGCTCGGACCGCAGCACGTCGATGACCGCCGCCACGGAATCGGAGCGCGCCGGAGCGCCGAACGACAGCACGCCGCCGTCGCGCAGTGAGAGCAGCGTTCCGTTCACGTCGGGTCCGAGCCGGCGTGTCACGCGCGGACTCTGCAGGCGCGAGAAGCGTCCGCCGGCGAGCTCGGTGACCGCGAGCGTGAGCGGCACCTCGTCGTCGGCGCGGCGGCCCGGCAGACGGAAGCCGAGGCGGACGATCGAGTACTCCGCGTCCGGCACGTCGAGGATCCGCACGCGAACCCGGGCCTCGGGCTCGGGCATGCGAGCCGGAGCCGGCCGGACCGCGTGACCATTCCATCGCCCGAACGCCTCCCGGGCCGCGGCGAAGGCGGAGTCGGGCGCGACGTCGCCGGCGATGACCAGCACCGCGGCGTCCGGCCGGTAGTGATCGCGGTAGAACGCCCGCAGGTGATCATGCGTCATCGCCGCCACCGCGCTGTCGGATCCGAGCAGCGGCCGTCCATAGGGCTGGCCTTCGAAGAGCGCGCCCCATACCTGCTCCTCGGCGATCGCGGCCGCGTTCTGATGGAGCTGGTCGAGCGTGCGCGTCGCCTGGGTACGCACGGATCCGAGCGCGTCCTCCGCGAAAACCGGATTCAAGGCGGCGTCGCTCAGGAGCTCCATCGCGGGAGCGAGATCGCGCGCCAGGAAGGCGCCGGTCAGCGTGGCGTCGTCGCGCGAGGAAGCGCTGGTGATCGTGCCGCCGAGTCGCGCGACATCGGCGGCGAAGGTGGCGGCGTCACGCGACGAAGTTCCGCGCGTCAGCATCTGGGCGGTGAGGAACGCGACGCCCGGCTGATCGGCCGGCTCCGCGCTCTGCCCGGCGGGAACGACCAGCTCGATCTGGAGAATGGGCAGCCGATGGATCGGGAAGACGGCGACGCGAAGTCCGTTGTCGAGCGTCCGCGTGATCGGTGGCGGGATCACGGGGCTCGGGGCGGCGCCCGATCCGCCCGGCGCGACCACGGCGCCGAGCATCAGGAACAGCCCGGCGAGCGTGCGATGGCTCATCGGCTCCCCTTCCTGCGTGCCGGCGTCGCGGCCGGGCGAGGACGGCGCGTGGGCGCCGGGGCGGTCACCGAGGGCGGCGGAGCGGGATACATCCACACCACAACGCGATGCGCGGGAATGAACGTGCGCGCCGCGACCTCGAGCGTGGCGGCGGGCGTCAGACGCGAGAGCTGGTCCATCCGGCGTGCTTCGTAATCCGGGCCTCCGGTCAGCACCGAAAGGCCGAGCGCGCGGCCCATGCCGCGACTCGTCTGCCACGAGAAGAGCGTTTCGAGCTCGGTGCGGCGCCTGGCCCCCTCGAGCGCGTCGGTGGTACGCGCATCGTGCCCCAGGCGTTCGACCGCCCGCTCGATCTGGGATTCGGCATCAGTGCTGTCGACGGTCGGACGGATCGCCGCCGCCACGTAGAAGAGCCCGCCATCGCGGCGCAGGTCCATCGCGGCCTGGACCGCGAGACACGCGCTGCTGTCGGTCACCAGCGTGTTCTCGAGACTCTCGGCCCCACCCCGTGTCAGCAGGTGATCGAGCACGTCGAGCGCCGCCGCGTCGGGATCGCCTTCGGAGGGCGTTCGCCACCCGATCAGGAGGAGCGGAACCTGGGCCTGTACGTTGCCGCTGGCGCGGCGCTCGGCGGCCGGCAGCGCGAGTCGCTGCGAGGCGGACGCGGCGGCGACGCCGCGGCGCGGAACCGGACCGAAGCTGCGGCGGACCAGCGCTTCGGCGGAGTCGGGATCGAAGCCGCCGGCGATGGTGAGCCAGGTGCCCGAGGGTCCGTAGTGATCGCGCCACCATGCCTGGACCACGGGAAGCGTGAGGTGCGCGACGTCGGATTCGTTCCCGAGCGTGGGATGCCGGTAGGGATGTCCCGCGAACGCCGCCTCGTAGAGCCTCCGCAGCGAGACCCCGAGCGCGCTTCGCTCGTCGGAGGTCTGGTGCTCGCGGCGCAGCGCGGCGCGCGCGTTCTCGAGCGTCCGCGCGTTCAGATCGAGATGCATCATGCGATCGGCCTCGAGCTGAAGCGCGAGCGCGAGCGCGCCCGAGGGAACGTCGTCATCGACGCAGGAGAAGTCCGGCGTCGAGAGCGACGTCGCGTCTCCACCTTCACGCTGGATCAGACGGAAATGCTCGCCGGCGGGATGACGCGGCGTTCCGGCGAAGAGCAGACCATCGAAGAGATGCGTGATGCCGCTCTGCCCCGCGCCCTCGAATCGCGTTCCCGCCGGAAACCACAGCGCGACGTCGACGGTGGCGCACGACGAGTCGGGCGCCAGCGCGACCGACAGGCCGTTCGGCAACTTGAACGTGCGGGTCGCCGCGCCGGCGGGTCGCGCCGCGGCCGCGCACAGCAATGTCGCGAGCGCGGCGGCCCAGCACCTGCGGGATCGGGCGGTCAACGAAGCGAAACCACGCGCACCGATGAGTGCCGGCCCGCCGCCTCGAAGGTGATGAAGTAGAGCCCGGCGGGAACGTCGCGGCCCGAGGCATCCTGGCCATCCCAGGACGCCTCGTACCAGTTGCCGCGGGCCAACGGTCCATTGAAGAGCTCGGTCAGTCTCCGCCCCTGTGCGTCGAAGACGCCGACGCGTCCGCGGGCGCCTGAGGGCGCGCCGGATCCCAGCGCGAAACGCACCACGGTCGCATCGCACGTCTGGCGCGGATTCGGACCCAGCAGCCGCATGCCGAGCGCGGCCACCGGCTCGGGTTCGACGCCGAGGCCGGGAGTCGTCCAGCGCAGCGCCTTCAGGCCGTCGGGAATACCGTAGCCCATCAGCGTGTCGGGGTTCGTGGCCCGCGACGCGGTCTCGCGCAGCGTCTTGATGATGCTGGTCGGATTCATCATCGGGCGCGCCTGGATCATGCAGGCCGCGAGCCCGGCCAGGGTCGGGGTCGCGAACGACGTGCCGCTGAGCTGGGTGTAGGCCTGAGGGTTTCCGGTCACGTCGGTGAGCCAGTTCGAGACCCCGAGCGCCATCAGATCGGGCTTGATCCTGTGATCCGGGGTCGGACCCATCGAGGAGAAGCTGGCGCGCGTTCCGGAGCTGTTGACCGCCCCGATCGCGATCAGGCTGTCCCCGTTGACGTCGGCGGGCGAGACGATCTTCTTCCACGAGTTGTTGCCCTCGTTGCCCGCGGCCGCGACCACGAGAATGCCCTTGCTGGCCGCGATCTCCGCCGCCTGCGCGACGGTGGTGGTGTGGCCGTCCATGTCGGCGTAGGTGTAGTTGTCGGCGGAATTGTCGAACTGGTTGTAGCCGAGAGACGTGGTGATGAGGTCGGCGCCGAGACTGTCGGCCCATTCGGCCGCCATGCCCCAGTAGACCATCTCGATCGTGCTCTCCGACGCGTCGACTTCGGTGCGCGCGAGCGCGAAGGTGGCGCCGGGCGCGGTGCCGACGTAGGTGCCCGGCTTGTTGCCGGCGATGCATCCCATCACCCAGGTGCCGTGATCGCAGCAGGTGAAGGTGACGGTGTCCTGCGCGGAGCTGTCGCCATCGACGAAATCGCGCTCGTATCCGGGTGGCACGTCGGCGTTGCGCAGGGCCTCGTGCTTGTTGTGGTAGTTGAAACCGTCGTCGATGATGCAGACCAGCACGCCGGTGCCGATGTAGCCGGAATCGTGGACCGCCGGCACGTCGAGCTGATTGACGGCGGTCGCGTTGAGGCCGTAGTTGATCGAATGAGTCGAGCGCACGCAGTCGGCGCACTCCGGCGGAGTGGTCACGACCCGCTTCACGGCCTCATCGGGCACGTCGTGGAAGCGGCGCGCGCGTTCGACCGGAGCGAGGCGGCCGACGAACGGCAGCGCGGCGACCTCGGAGAGACGCGAGCCCGGGAGCTGGAAGGCCGCCCGGTTCAGCCATCGGGACGTCGCGAACGGCACCCACCCGAGGCCCCGCATCGCTTCGAGGTAGGGGCGGTAGAGCGGGACGTCGCGATAATCGACCAGCGGCGTCACACCGGTCCGGAGACGCCGCGCCGTGGCGCGCGGCGAGAGATCGAGACGCGCGCGGTCGAGCAGGCCGGCGAGATCGGAGGGGCCGCTCTCGCCCTTGTCGGCGAAGCTGACCCACACCGGTTCCGGTTCGTCGGCGCCGGACAACATGGACGGAATCAGGCGGGGATCGAGCTTGGCCGCCGTCTCGCTCGTCAGGGCCGGGCGACCGGCGGCGGCGGACGGGCCGTTGTCGGCGGCGGCCCGGGGCGCGGCCGGGAACGCGATCGTGATCAGAGGCAGCACGGCGATCACGATCGCCGCGCGAAGTTTGGTCGAGATGCGGTTCCGGTCTGCCACCGCGCTGCTCCTTCCCATTCGCTTCATCGGACCGCCGGCAGAGGCGGCGTTACCCGCGCCTCGAGCCGTCCGACTTCGAGTCCCACGACGTTGCGCACCAGCGGCCGCCTCAGCGCCGCGACCTTCTCGAGCGCCTCGCCGTCCAGCGCTCCGAGCTGATCGAGCACCGACAGCACGGCCGGTCCGAGCGGGCGCGCGTTTCCATCCTCACTCTTCACCGCGATGCCGAGCCCGGAGTCCGTCAGAGCCAGGCATTCGAGCCCTTCCGCGCCGCCCTTGGCGCACAGCTTCCCCGGCGCGGCCTCCATCAGGTCGGTCGAGAGCCGGCCCGCGCCGCCCGTCATCCTCGGATACGACGTCATCGCGCGCCGGATGCGGTCGAGCGCGCGCGGCCGCGGGCCCTGCTCCGGACGCGCCGAGGCAAGATTCGCGTAGCCGCGCGCCATCGCCGACAGCGGCAGCGCGAAGACCGGGACGCTGCAGCCGTCCACCGCGACACCGAGCGAGTCCGGATCCATGCCGCAGGCCTCGCCGACGGTGCGGCGCATGAGCTGCTGCAGCGGATGATCGAGCCGCTCGTAACCCCGCACCGGCCAACCCTCGGACAGCGCGAGGCACAGCATTCCGGCGTGCTTTCCCGAGCAATTATTGTACACCGGCGAGCGCGCTTCGGGATGCGAGCGCACGTACTCGAGCGAGACCGGGTCCAGGGGATCGTGATAGCCGCAGGCCAGCGCGCTTTCGTCCTGTCCGATGCGGCCGAGGATCCCGCGCACCCGCGCCACGTGCTCGGGGCTCCCGGTGTGCGAGGCGCATATCACCGCCAGATCCTCGTCGGAGAGATTCCAGCGATCGAGATGCCCGCGCTCGACCAGCGGCAAGGCCTGGAACGGCTTGGCCGCGGACCGGAACGTGGTGACGAGGTCCGGCTCCGGCGTGCTCAGCGCGGACCGGCCACGGGCGTCGGCCGCGACGGCCTGCACGCGATGGCGCGATTCGAGAATCGCGCCGCGCCAGACGATGACGTCGAGCTCGAGCACCATCAGGCCCGCCGGAGGGAGAGGCCGGGTCCGGGCGAGACTCAGCGGACCACGACGAAGCGATTCTGGAACGTGAACGATGCCGATTCGACGCGATACATGTAGATCCCGGAAGCGACGTCGCGGCCGTTCTGATTCTTGAGATCCCAGCGCTCGAAATCGCGCACCGGATCGTCGTGCTCGAGCTTGACCACGAGATCCCCGGCCACGGTGTAGATCTTGATCGTGCTGTGCACCGGCAGATTGATGAAGTGGACCTCGTGCGCGCCTGCCTGGTCCCAGGCCTCGTTCGCCCGGTAGGGATTCGGAACCACGGAAACCCGGAGCAGGTTCTGCGTCGGCCCCGCGGTGGGCTCGACCGGGGCCTGGATCATGTTCGCGGCCTTGTTGTTCAGGTTGATGCGCGGGCAGGTGGTCGAATCGCCGTACGTCCCGCAATGCGCATAGTTGCCCGACGTGTCGTAGGGACCCGGCACGAAGAGGTCGATGTTGACGTTGTCGAGAACGTTCAGACCCTCGTACGTGATCGAGTACCAGGTGCGGAAGCCGTCGTGCGGACCGGGCGGCGCGATCAGCTTGAAGACCGAATCGCGCGGCGTCAGACAGCGGCCGAAACGATCCACGGCGCGGCAGACCTTGACCCAGTTTCCATTCGAATCGGGATCGACGAACGTGACGATGCTGTCGTTGACGACCTTGCCCCCGCAGATGTACTGGAGCGTCGCCGTGTCGATGACCGAGAAATTCCACGACAGCGCGGCGTTGGTATTGAGCGAGAACCGGCGGATCAGCACCATCTGTCCGGTGTCGGGAGTTCCGGTCACCCGCCAGATCCGGTAGCCCGCGAAGTCGGGGCGGGCTTCGGCTCGCCGGTCGCGATGGAAGCGCAGCGAGATCGTCCGAGCCTGCTCGCGAATGCTGTCGGCCATCGGGCCGAAGGAGCCGACGCAGCGGAAGCGGTTGAAGAGGCTGCTGTCCTGAAACGCTCCCGGAAAAGCCCACAACGGGATCTTCGGAAATCCGGGCTGGGCCGAAGCGGGCGCTGCCCAGGCGCCGGCCCCGAGGGCCAGCGCCAGGACGAGCGAGATGTGGGAAACGACGTTGACGCGGCGGTCACGCCTCTCCATGCACTACTCCTGGGGTTTCTTGCCCGGCGGAGTCACGAGGCGCAGCGGCGCCCGCAGTGATCCGCCTCGGATCAGGGAACTGGCGCCACCGCGAATCGCGGGAATGCCGGCGCGCCCCGATGACGGGCGGCGCGACGCGTTGGCGAGCGTGGGACGCGTTGCCTCAAACGATCCGCTCCGGGTCAAGCCCCAGACGTTCTCGAGCACGAATTTCATGAGCGGCACGAAGTCGGCAGTGCTGAACAGCCAGCCATCGAATCCGGTGTAGACGAGCGACGTCGGCGGGCTGGCGTTTTGGAATCCGTGGTAGAGCGTCGCGATCGGGAATTCCTGCACCACGGGCGGGTTCCCCTGCGGCGGGAACGCGACGTTGTAGAGCGTATCGAGCGTGGACTGCTCGTCGTCGGCGCCGGTCGGATCCGGATTCATGTTCTCGGTGATCCGGTTCTCCTGCTGGAGCTCGGTGAACGCGAAACTGGTCTGATAGAAGCCGCTGGTCCGGAAGACCGGCAGCGAATCACCGAGCGCGATGTCCTTGGGACGCAGGGTGTCGGGCATCAGCGCGTAGTTCGGCACCACCTGGCCGCCCGGATAGCTGGTCGACTGCCGGGAGATCGGATGCCCGATCGGGAATGCGGATCGATCCGCCCGGTGGAACTTGTAGAACGGACCCACCGCATCGTGGATGTCGTTCCTCCAGTGCACGATGTCATACATGAATCGCCCGGGAATCAGCTCGCGCCCGTCGGCGGAATAGGTACCCGCGTCCCCGCGGTCGAAGTTGAGCTGGCAGGCATGCGCGATGCCGCTGCCGAGCAGCCATACCTGTCCGCCCTGCTTGATGTACGTGGCGAGCGTGTTGACCGCGTTGCGGTTGTTCATGAACAGCAGCGCCGGCTGAGAGGAGGCGAGATTGGTGCCGGGGCCGGTCTTCGCCGCCGACAGAATGTCGCACAGCCAGATCAGATGCCGGAACTTGCCGAGCTCGGCCAGCGGCACGGTCAGATCGCCCCGGCCGGTTCGCGTGCTGAACGTGTCGAAGTCGTAGCCCTTGAAGAGCCCGGGCCGACTGATGGATCCGGCGGGATAATTCCCTCGATACGGGAATCCTCCGCGGGCGAACAGGAACGTATCGAGCTCGGCGGCCGTCGGCCAGTTGCCGCTCGGCGGCAGATACGTCGTAGTGCCCACGCGATAGGAATCGATCACGTAGCGTGTATCGTTGATCACCCCGAGCGCGCGCTCGAACGTGGGTTTCACCACGCGGAAGTTCACGATGCCGAGGCTCTTGAGACCGTTGTTGTCCGCCGCCTCGACATAGAAGAACAGCACGGTATCGCGGAGGAAGGGCCCCACCGTCGCCGAGGTCGCATTGATGCTGGGCGAGGACCAGTGCCCGATGTCGGTGTTCTCGTTCGATCGCGGCGTCTCGTCCGCCACGTCCCCGCCGAGTCGCCATCGATACGACGCGATCTGAGCGCCGGGGTCGCTCTCCGCGAACCAGTTGAACGTGATCGGTTGATTGTAGGGAACGTCGACGTGGATCCAGTTCGCCTGGTCGGAGGGATTGTAGCTGCCGCTGAGGTAGCTGAACTGGAAGAACTCGTTGAAGAGCGTGATCTTCGGTCCGCCGGCGTTGGCCAGCTTCACGTTCACGATCAGGCAGTTGTTGTCGAACGTGAAGATCGGCGAATAGGCGCCGGCCTCGTCGAACGCCACCACCACGAAGAGGTAGATCGCGTCCGGGGTCAGGTTGGTGTACTGGACCGAGGTCGTATCGCCGCCGCACGAATCCCAGCCCGCGAATCCGGGCGCGAAGAAGTCCCTCAGCCGGTCGAGTCCGCCCGCGCCATTCAACGCGTCGCTGAGCGGATAGGAGCCGCTTTGCGAGAACAGCTTGAACTTGTATTTCACCGGCTTCTGCGTGAGCTGGCCGTCGATGTCGGAGCCCTGCCAGGTGAACCGCACCGAAGGCGTGACGTAGGCCACGGTGAGATGGCTCGGCCTCGGATCGATCAATGAGACCGTCGGCGCCACCGTGTAGGAGAAGAACGCGCGCGTCACGATCGCCGACGAATCACCGCCGTTGTCGATTGCTCGAATGGCGAAGATATGGAACGCGATCGCACGGTGCGTGGAATCCTGCGGATCGGGAGTGGTGGCCCTGAAGAAGAAGATCTGCTCGTTCTTGGTGGTCGCGGTCCAGTCGATCGGCCGGCCGTCGAGCGGCGGATCGATGGCATAGATGAAGTGGTCGACCCGGCCGTCCGGATCGTTCCCGATCCAGCTCAGCTTGTAGGCATAGAAATAGCGGCCGGTCGTGTCGTACGGCGCGCTGCTCAGCATCACCGAGGGGGGCTCGTTCGGCCGGATGAGACCGTTGAGCTTGCTGCAGCCGTCGATGGCCGCGCCGAGGAGGCCGGCCACACACAGGGCGAGGGCAAGACGATGGAGCTTCATGGAGCGGACCTCCCGCTGACATTGGGTGACCCGGTGCCCGTGTGTTCCAGACGCGAACTCTGCGGTGCCACAGGGGAAGGCGGCACCGTGAACGGAATCGAGAACGTGGAGCAGCGGCCTTCGCCCAGCGCCAGCTCGCACTCGCGACAATCGCAGAGCTGGACGTCGAGGGTGACGGCGGACTGCTGAAGGCTGGGATCGAGCACGATGCTGCTGAGGATCAGCCGTCCCGAGCCTCCGCTCAGCAGGTTCTTCAGGAATTCCGGAGCCCAGACGACGTCATGATTGGCGTTGTCCTTGCCCCGGAAGCTGAGGGTCCAGCGCAGCACCAGATTCTGGGACGGGCCGCCGATCCGATTCGGCTTGGCCCCGATGTCTGGATCGTAGGGATCGTCATCGAGGCCGACGAGGTAAAGGTCGAGCGTGCGCGAGGGATAGGCCGTGGATCCGTTGGCCGCCGGCTTGAAGTTGGGGTCGCTAGTCACGAGGTACGGCGGCTTGTCGACGAAGAACGTGAGCACGCGCCGCCGGATGTCGTTCTCCTGGGCCGTGCCGCCGCCGGCGTCCACCTTCTCGACCAGCTGGCGCGCGGTCTCGCCGACCTGGTCGGGAATCACGTTGTCCTGCGCACCGACCAGGGCTTCCTGAAAGCCGTCCACCGCCTTGACCAGGGCGTACGATTTGCCCGCCGCAACCATCCCGTAATACCCGTTGATGACGGTATTGCGCTGGACCGAGGCCGGATCGAAGTTGGGATAGAGCCTGGAGAGTGACGGCGTGAGCTCGGGACCGAATTCGGAGCCGTTCAGCGTGAGGAACGTGGTGACGACCCCCTTGAAACCGACCGGCGATCCATTGGATGGCCCGGGATGCATGACGGCGGCGCTGCCGGGAGGAATCCCGCTGGTGTCCGGAAGGCTCGGATCATTCGACGAAACCGGAACGCTGTAGGGGCTGTCGGGATCGAATCCACCGTTCGACAGCACCACCCATGAATTCATGTCGACGGTGTCGCCCTCGGACCGGACGTAGAGACGGTTCTTGTAGATCTCGAAGAACGTCTTGCGCTCGGGGCGAAGCGCCGGCAGCACCTGGACGGAATCCTTGTTGAGGAAGCTTCCGTCGATGCTCGGCAGGCCCGCCCAGGTGGCAAGGTCGAGGTAGGTGTAGCGGCCGTTGTGCGTGTAGGGATAGGCGTTCGGATCGGGTCCCGAGAACCAGGTGACGGGGCTGATGTTCAACTGGAAGCGACGGGTCGTCTGGTGCGCGCCTCCGGCGTAGTCGACCGCGCGGAGCGTGAACTGTTTCGCGCCCGGCTGGACGTGCTCTCCGTTGATCCCGGAGTTGTAGGTCACCGAATGAACGGACGAGTCCACGATGACGAACTGCGGCTCATCGAGCTTGTAGCGGTAGCCGGTGACGAAGGTGCCCGCCAGCGTCGGCTCTCCATGCCAGCGGAAATTCAGCAGGGCCGCGGACGAGACGGTGTCCTTGAGCGTGGGATTGTGAAGATCGAACGTGTCGGTAATGACCTTCGCGTACGGCACGAGCTGGGGCGGCGCTCCGGGAGCGTCCTGCCTCCAGACGCTCCCCGACGCCAGCGCCTGATCCATGTAGACCGCGGGCGGGTAGCGATCCTGCGCGTCGAAGATGAATCGCGCCGGTGTGGGATCGGCCTTGCCCTTGTTGTCGACCGCGTAGATGAAGAACGCGTGCTGCCGGTCGGGCGACGCCTCGGTGACGTTGAAGATGAACGTCGAGTCCGTGCGCGTGGTGAAGTGATAATCCTGCGGCTTCGGTCCGGGAAGATTCGGCAGCGGAATCTCCGGCGACACCATCGTGGTCGTCTCGACGACGGCGAAGTAGTAACCGGCGATCGCGCCATCGACGTCGGAGCCCGCCCAATACAAATGGTAGGCGACCGGAATCGTTCCGGGCGCAGTCGGGATCGGGTGGCCGTCCTTGTCCTTGACGGTCAGCGTGTCCTGAGGCGCCGATGTGATCCAGGTTTCAGGGGCTTGGTTGTTGTCGGCCGGTGTCAGTGGCTTTCGGCAGCCGACTCCCAGAACGAGCGCAAAAAGACAAAGCAAGATCCACGCGCGAAAACGCATTCACGTCCCTCGGCACGCCCAGTCTGGAAAGGGAAGGCCTGTACGGTAGCAAGCGTTTCGGGGCCAGTCAAGCACCGGGCGGCCTGATTCCGGCCCATCACTCGAGGTTCCCCCGCCGCCGCCCCGTCGGTCCACCCTCCCCCCACGAAACGACCGGAGGGCGGGGCTTTCGGCCCCGCCCTCCCGGTCGGTATTGCGGTGCTGCGTGCTTCGGTTACTTCAGGACCGTCAGCTTCTTCGAGTCGCTGAAGTGCCGATTCACGTACTTGATCTGGGTGAAGTAAACGCCGCGGGGCACGATGTGACCCTGGTCGTTCACGCCATCCCAGGTCAGCGTGTGCTCGCCGGCCGGGAACATCCGGTCAGCCAGCTTCCGCTGGAGACGGCCCGCCACGTCATAGATATCGACTTCGACGCGGTCGGACTGAGCCAACCCGAACTTCACCACTGCCGAGCCCGTGCGCAGCGGGTTGTTCGAGAAGTTGCCCACGAAGTCGACGTACTGACCGCCGGTCCCCGTGTTGGGCGTGTCGAGCGTGATGATCGGAGTTCCCTGCACGGCGCAGATCGAACCGAACACGTTCGCGAACGCGTTGTAGTACCACTGCAGGCGTCCCGTCGTGTTGTTGTCGAACCGGCTCGTGACATTGAAGATGTCCCAACCTTCGGTCAGCGCGTACCAGGGGTGACTGTCGTCGCCCTTGTTCATCACCGCCGCGTGATAGGGACCATTCGCTCCGACGTTCTGATAGTCCGCGGCCGACGTCGCATTCAGAGTCGTGGTGCCATTGACCACCTGGAGAACGTCCAGGGTGCCGAGGCACGTGTTCCGAATGCCGTACTTCTGCGTCGGGTTGCCGCCGACGAACTCGGCGACCTGCGGAACCAGATCGGCCTGCGTGGCCGGGTTTCCTGAGCCAGCGCGGTAGCCAATCTCACCCGAGACCGGATCGAGATCGACACCGAGCCAGTTGTTGATGAAGGTCTGCTGCGGCGGACCGGACAGGCTGGCATCCTGGACGAACCCATTGCCACCGCAAAGAATGCCGTGGCGCGCGACCTTGGTGGACGCGGTGAGCCAGTCTCTCAGGATCTTGCAGTCGTCAGCGCTGCGATCCGTGAACGGACCCAGGATCGACGAGTTCAAGTCTCCGCTCAAGAGCACGATGACCTTGTACAGGTTCAGCATGCTCGGAGTCGGGGCCTGCTTCTGCGTCTGAGCGGCGGTGATGAAGTCCGTTCCGCTCGGAGCAGTCGACAGACGAGCACCGATCGAGTTGCCACCATTGCTGGTGGATTCGGCGCACTTGACGTCGTACTTGTCCCAGGTCGTTCCGGCGGACTGATTCTTGTTCACGAAGTACGCCGGGTTGTTGACCTCACCAAATACTCCCGCACCGCCCGGAGCATCCCAGCCGTTGTTCTGCCCGCGGTTCGCGGCGGCGGTAGCACCGATCGAGTCGGCGACGCTGGTCCAGATGATCTCGTCGCCACGACGATCGTTCCAGTCGATGTAGAGAGCGCAGGCATCACCGGGACCCGTGTATCTCTTCCAACGATCCGGCAGCACGGAGAATTCCTGCCACCTATGACCGTCGAAGTTGCTCTCGGTGACCTGCGGGTAGACGAAGTTCGTATCCGGACAGACATCCACGATTCCGAGGCGCGGACCGGTCAGGTCCTCACGACGGAAGAAGTACTCGACGTGGGTGCCCGGGGTGAACATGCCGTCCGGCAGGATGTTGATGCCCTGCGTCGTCAGGCTGTCTCCCGTCCATCCCGTCACGTTCGCCGGCTTCTTACGGATCCAGTCCGGCGTCGCACCGCAGATGCGGTTCGCCACGTTGATGTTGCTGATCGTCGTGTCCTTCACGAAGCAGAGCAGCCGGCGATTGTTGTTCGCGTAGGCCACGCGCTTCGGATGGCTGTTCGGTGAAGGCGGCACGCCGTCGTAACCGATCTCGGACTCGTGGTAGGACGCGGTCCAGACCGAGGACTGGCCTCCACCCGACGGATCGATGTTGTCACCCAGCGTCGGGAAGAAGCTCCCGGCACGGGTGGTATCGCAGCGTGCGCTGTTCCACACCAGCGGATTCCACTTGCTCGGAGCCGCCGCGTGCAGCGATGCCGCGCCCGGAGAGGCCTTGTCGCCAGGATCCGTGGTGTAGACGTCCCAGAACGAATTGTCGCCGGCGACGTACGCCACCGCCGAGGACGGGACCTTGCGGAGACCGCTGGTCACGTCGCCCAGAGTCACGTAGTTGCCCGGACCCGGCTTGATGCGGAACACCATATCGAGCCGGATGTTGGCCCCGAACCCGTCCGCGTTGATCACGCACGAGTCGGCTTCGACGTCGAGGCGGGTCGTGCTGCCCGTCGTCGTCGCGACATTGAGGCCAGCGCGAACCTGCGCACCGCACGTATCCAAATCCGCGGTCGCCGGGTTCACGGATTCGTTCATCGGGAACGTGTCGACGTAGAACTGCCAGATGTCGACGCCGATCGTCTGCGGATCGCCATCGACCATCATGAGACCGATGTTGTCGAACAGAGCCAGATCGGTTCCACCGCCGCACGCGGCGTCAGGGATACCGAACCGGAAGCACTCCGAGAGCTTCGACTGGAAGACACGAGCCGAGTCCGGAACGCCGCTCGCGTTCGAGGTGACGAATGCGCCGTTCACCTTGGCAGCATCGATCGTGGTGAAGCACTGAGGATCAGGATTGAAGTACCGGAAGCCGGGACGCTTGAGACCGGTCCAGCACTTCGCGCCGTCCGCCTGGCGAACCGGGTACCACTCGAACCCGAACTGCCAGAGCTGGCCGGTGCTCGTGAGGTTGAAGATACCGGTGTAGAGCTCGTATTCCTGATAGTAGTCCGAGGTGGCTTCCGCCATGTCGGTCGTCAGGTTCCACGAGTTCGGCGTCAGGTTTCCGGTGCCGTTGCCCACGAAGTTGATCGAGGGCGAGAACATGCCGTGATAGTGATTCTGCTCGGTCGTCCCCGGCGTTCCGGTGTTGGCTTCGCCGTTGTCGTGATCACCGACCGAAATCACCTGTCCGAACATGTTGCAGATGTTCGAAGCCGAGTTCGGACCACCGCACAGGTCGACCCACCGCGACGCGAGGTCGCTGAGGTCGTGCACGTGGAAATACATGGCCGGCGGCTTGCCGGTCGACTTCCAGGCATTCAGCGCGGTGACATTACCGGCATTGTTGATGTCGTTCGCCGCCGGCGAGCCTTCGAAGTCACCGATCGTGGTGAAATTCGTGCCCGAGCCGTCGGTGCAGACCTTGACGTCGTCGAGCTGCACGGCGCCCTGGTAGGCCGAGTTGTAGCTGGTCGAGTTCGAGATCAGGGTGTTCTCGTCGTCGAACCCGAGGTTGGTGTGGACGCGGAACACATAACGCAGCCGGCCCGTCGCACCCTTGAGCGCGTTCTTCTGGGCGCCCGTGATGCTGAGAGTGACGGTCTGCTGCGAATTGTTACCGAAGTAACCCGCCAACCACAGCCGGTTGCCCTTCTTCAGGACCTCGTTGAACCAGCGACGCGCGTAGTCGTAAACCGACGCGTGCGAGTTGCTGTTCGAGTCGGTCCAGCTGGCGCCCGGTGACGAATCGGCCGATGAGCCGTTGCCGATCGGCTCGCCCACGTAGACCTGGAACGAGTCGATGGGAGCCTCGGCGTTGGCCGGGGTTCCGGCTTCCGCGCTGATGAAATTGCCAGCCGCGACACCGATGCCGCCGGCCGTCGGCGACAGAGGATCGCCTTCGAACCAGCCGGTACGGGTCGTGGTCGACGTGCCCTTGCCCGTCGACATCGCGGTCTTGAACGTGAAGCGGAGGTCGACGCCATTGCTGGTGCCGTCCACCGAGATGTCACGGTAGAGCATCTGATCCTGCACCGCGCCGTAGCCCGGGAAGTGCTTGCTGCTCTCGTTCGTGAACGCGTTGTTGCTCTGATCCGTGCCGAGGAAGTCGGTGCAATCCGCGTTGAACGGATTCTTCGTGATGGGATCCTTCACCGTCAGGTCGCCATGACCGCGCTGACCCATCCACGCCGACTTCGTGCCCGAGATCACCGTCCACGCCGGCGCGTGCACATTGCAGCCCGCCGTCGAGTCGGTCACCACGTTGCCCGGATCGCTATGCCACACGCCGATCACGCCGAAGGTGCGATCGCCGGGCGAGGTGCCCGAGCCGTCGCGCCGCTCGTTGATGACGTAGTTGGCGATGTTGCCGAACTGCGCCGCCCACCAGGGGCGGTTGTAGTCCGGATTGTACTGGGTGGTGCCACCAGCGCGCTGCTGATACTGACGCACCGGCCACCAGCCCTGCAGCGAATCGCCGTGAACCGGGTTTTCCCAGGTCCACAGACCATTCGTGCCGTTCTGCACGCCGCCCGTGTTCGGACCAGGGCGCCGCTTGCCGGCCGCGGTTCCGGGCTGAACCGGACCGTTGACCGTGCCGACGACGCCGCCGACCGCACCGACTGACCAGTAGTTGTTGGCCAGCTGCGAGCCTGAGAGCGCTGAGCTGTAGCCGACCCAAACAGTATCGTTGGCGACTCCAGCCGAAACGCCCAGCCTCGCGGCGCGCGATTGCATCTGGCTCAACTTCATGGGGACCTTTTCGCCCCCGGCATCCGAGCCAAAGATCTGAGCAAACGCGTTCGCGGAAAGCGCAGTCATCCCAAGAAGCAGGAGAAGCGCAACGAACGACTTTCTCATCTGACTACCTCCATCGTCGCAATGCATGGGCAATGCGAAGTCTTCCGAGAATACGGATTGCGAGCGAGGTGTCGCGGGTACCGCGGCGCCTGCGACTCCGGTCGAAAAAAAAACGACCGAAATCGTCGGGCGTTATTTGGAGATTTCCAATCCCCCCTTTCCGCTGCCGCGCTTCGACCCTTAGGCAGTTCGGGTGAAGAACGGCACTCTGGATGCGCAGAACTCGATGTTGTGTTGAGGGACATGATTGGCCGCTGCCAGCCTCATCACATCCATCAACCGCGGAACTTGAGGTGCTTCCTGGGGGTTGAATAGGACGCACCGGACCCCAGCACGGAACAAAGGCTAGGCCTCACGACATGGTTGTGTCAATCCATTTTTTTGCTAAGACTTGGCACACTAAACTCGGGCCCGGGAAGCTCCAGGATGGTGGTTCCAAGCTGCTCGAGGAAGGTCCGGTCCTGGCTGGCGACCAGCACCGGCCCGCTCCGCGAACGCTCCCGCACGAGCCTCGCCATCCCCGCCCGGCCGGCCTCATCCAATCCCGCCGTCGGCTCGTCGAGCGCGACCAGGCTCGCCGGCGCGATCAGGGCGGCAATCGCTTCAACAGCGCGGCGTTCCCCGCCGGATAGGCCCCAGCAGCGCCGATCCAGGAATGCCGGGTCGCCAAAACCCAGAGCCGTCAGGGCGCCCCGGGCGCGATCCGTCGCCTCGGGTCCCCCGAGGCCCCGGCTGACCGCGGCGAAGGCCATTTCGTCCCGGACGCGCTCCTCGAAGATCTGCTGCTCGGGGTACTGGGAGGCAAGCAGAGGAGGCGGGATCGGGCTCGAGGACCACGCCACCTTGATCTGAGGGGAGTCGATCAGCCCGACGACCGCCGCCATCAGGACGCTCTTTCCCGACCCGTTCGGGCCGGTCAGCGCGACCACTCCCTGTAAAGGAAGAGGCAGATCGAGAGGCTGCCGATTTCGAACCGAGGGTCCGTCCTCCCCCCGCCAGGCCTCGATCCGGATCATCGCGGCGACTTTATCCGAGTAAGGACCCGGCGGCGGGAGCGCGCCAGAAGCATCCGTCCTTCGATCCCCGAACCCGACGACCAGCGCGCGATCCGCCGCCTCGCGCTCCCCAGTGTCCTGAGTCACCCAGAGCACCGCGAGGCCGCGCGCCACCTCTTCGCGAACCACCGCCAGCGCGCGGGCTCGAGCCTCGGGGTCGAGGTGCGCGGCAGGCTCGTCGGCGACCAGAAGGCGGGGCCGCGCGATCAGGGCGGCGGCGAGGAGGACGAGCTGCTGGCGCCCGGCCGAGAGCGTGCGCGGGTCGCGGGCGAGATCGGCCTCGAGCCCGAGGCGAAGCGCGAACCGCCGGGTGTCGCGCGCGACCTCGGCGGCGGGCCGGTCCAGATTCCGAGCGGTGAGCGAGAGCTCCTGCTCGACCGTGGTGGCGAGGAGCTGCATCGCCGGGTCCTGGAAGACCACGCCGATCTCGCTCCGTCGAGACGTGACCGGGTCTCCTTCGAGCTCGATGGTGCCGTCCCTCGCGTGCCAGAGTCCGGCGACGGTGAGCGCCAGCGTGCTCTTTCCCCCGCCATTCGGCCCGGAGACCGCGAGCCATTCGCCCGCGTCGAGATCGAACGAGAGCCCGCGGATCACGGCGGAGGCAACGCCCGGCGGCGCGGCCGAGAGGTCAGCGCAACGAAGTAGTGCCATTCGCGCATCGTACCCTCGCGCGTGAGCGCGAGGTCATCGGGGAGGTTCGCCGCCCCCGCCCGGCGTGGGTGTCGAGCCGCGCAGCGCGGCGGATCGCTGGCGAGCGGATTCTGCGCCCGTGTGGTCACCGAGCTGATCGAGCGCCACCGCGAGTCGAAGCCAGGCGAACGCGTCGCCGGGATCCGCGGCCACAACCCTTCGAAACGCCTCGCTCGCGACCTTCGGGTCTCCTGACGCCAGTCCCGCCTGACCGAGCGCGAACTGGATCTCCGGATCGTCTGGATTGGCCTGCGCCGCGGTCTCGAGGAAGGGCACGGCGTCGGCAGCACGTCCGGAGAGAAAGAGGTACTGCCCCCACTCGCTCGCCACCAGTGGATCCTGGGGTCGATCGCGACGCAATCGGTCGAACAGGGGTCGGGCCTCGTCGAGGCGTCGCATTCGCACCAGTGCTCCAGCCCGGAGCAGCAAGGCATCGTCGTTCGCGGGCTCGAGCGTGAGGGCTCGAGCGGTGCCCTCCAGCACCGCACTCCAATCCCGGGCACGATAGGCGATCCGGGCCCGCGCCAGCGGGATCTCGGGCAGCCGCGGATTGATGGCCTCGGCCCGGTTCAATTCCGCCAGGGCCTCATCGCGCCGACCCTGCCCGGCGAGCTGCTCGGCTCGTCCGATGTGGCCGGTCGGGTTCATGGGCTGAGTGGCGGCGATGGCGTCGAACAGCGTCGCGTCATCCCTCCACGCCGGAAGAATGGAATGCGTCACGACGGCGCTCGCCACCGCGAGCGCCGCGAAAGCCGCGGACCATGCGCGGGAGGACCCCGCCGAACCCACTCGGCCCAAGGCCAGCGCGAGCGCCCATGCGATCCCCGCTGACGGCAGGTAGGTCAACCGTTCCCCGAATGCGAAATAGGATTGAAGCCATACGGTGAGAAGCGTCGGAGCGATCCCGGCGGCAAACAAGGTCACGGGCGGGAGCAGGGCGGAGCGGCGGCGAGTCAGCATCACGATTGCTCCCAGCATCGCGATCAGGATCAGCGAGCCGATCACCACCATTCCGCTCGCCCACGAGCCGGGAAGCGGGAGTGCGATCTCCGGCGAATGGGGATAACCGGGCCAGAGGAACGCGATCAGATGGGCGGGAATCGTCAGCGCGGCGAGGCGGGCGTGGGATCGAGTCGCGGCATCGATATAGCCGCGAGTCGCGGCGGCGCCGACCACCAGCTGGTGTGCCGTCACGTAGACGGCGGTCACGGCGAGATACGGGGCCAGCCACCGGGCCATGTCTCGCAGCGCATCGCCGGCGGATTTCGACGCGTTGCGGGGATCGATCCACGCGACCGCCGCCAGAACGATGATGAGACCGGCGGCGACCTCCTTGCTGAGGAGCGCGAGCACGAGCATCGCGGGCGCGAGCATCCCGGGGTTCGATGCGCCCCGTGCGCGACGCCTTTGGTCGAGCCACAGCGTCGCCAGGCAGAACGCGGCGCTGAGCAGATCCGTTCGTCCCGAGATCCAGGCGACGGACTCGACGTGTGCCGGCATGGCTGCGAACCACACACCGGCGACCAGGGCCGGGAGAGCGGCGACGCCGAACTGGATCATGAGCAGAATGAGGAGCGCGGTAACCGCGGCGTGCAGCGTGAGGTTGACCGCGTGATACCAGGCAGGCGTGTCGTGCGCGACTTTGAAGTCGACGGCGTAGCTGAGCGTCGTTGCCGGCCGCCACAGGCCGGAATGCGTCTGCAACGTCGTCCAGAAATCCGACGTCAGAATCCGGACCGGCCCGGAGCTCAGGACCGGATTGTGTTCGATCAGGTCGTGGTCGTCGCGGACGAATTGAAATTGAAGTGACGGCAGGTAGAGCAGCAGGGCAACTACCGCACCGGCGATGACCGCTGCGCGGCCGCCGAAAACGCCGGACGTGTTTCGAGGTTGCTTCGGGCGATCGCGGGTCGTGCGTTCCTGGCGGCGCGATCGCCGTGTGGATCGCGTCAAGGGTGGCTCCCGCGGCATCGAGGACTGCCCAGCCGACGCCCGGACCATCGGCCGGGCAGCGAATCACGCGCGCACAGTAGACGAGAAAAAACGAGGCCGGCAAGCCGCCATGATTCGGCCCGCGGAAAAGGAAACGGCCCGCCGGATCGAGCTACGCGCCGTCGCGCCGCCAGGCGGCCAGCGCCGCCTCCGCCACCTCGCGCAGCGGGCGGGCGGCGCGCTCGGCGACCGAGCGCACCGATTCGAACTCGGGAACCGCGCGCTCGCCGCCTTCCGGCAGCTCGGCGATCTTGAGCGTCACCCGCCCGAACGCGGTCTCGACCTCGGCGAATCGCCGCGGCAGCTCGAACCGCTCGTCACGCCGCACGCGAACGCCGAGTGTCGACGTCTCGGACAGAAGCCTCCGCGCGATTCTCTCGGCGTCGGCCGGCTCGGCGATCACGGTGAGAAGGAGCCCGGCGCGGCCCTTCTTCATCACGGTCGCCGTCACCATCGCATCGAGCGCGCCGTCCGCCGTGACGCGCGCGAGCAGATCGGCGACGTACTGAGGATTCTCGTCATCGACCGCGGTCTCGAGCACCGCGACCTGGCGACGCATCGCGACCACGGCGGCATCGTCGGTCTCGCCGATCAGGATGCGCAGGACGTTGGGCTGTTCCTTGAGGTCACGGCCGCCGGCGCCCGTGCCGACGCGGTCGAGCCGGTAGGCGGGCGGCGGCTCCCAGCTCGTGATCAGGGTGGTGAGCAGCGCCGCTCCAGTCGGCGTCACCAGCTCGGCCTCGATGTTCGTGGTCCGGACCGGTGCGCCCCGCAGCAGCAGCGCGGTGGCCGGCGCGGGAATCGGGATCCGGCCATGCTCGGACTCGACGAAGCCGCCGCCGAGCGGCAGTGGCGTTCCATGGACGCTCTCGATCCCGAGCGCGTTCAGACCTTCGATGGTGCCGACCACGTCGATCAGGGCGTCCACCGCGCCGACCTCATGGAAGTGCACCTTCTCGACCGTGCTTCCGTGCACCTCGGCCTCGGCCTCGGCGAGCCGCCGGAACACGGTCTGCGCGCGCTCGCGAACGATGGGCGCAAGGTCGGCGCCGTCGATCAGCGCCGCCACATGGTGGAGATGGCGATGCGGCTGGCGTCCGCTCACCTCGACCACGACCTGGGTCGCGGCGAACGGGCCGCGCCGCGCGTCGAGGACCTGCACGCGCGCGTCTTCGATCCTGAGGCGCGCCGGCAAAGCCTGCAGCTCCGCCGCCGGCCATCCCGCCGAGACCAGCGCGCCCAGGCACATGTCGCCGCTGATCCCGGAGAAGCAGTCGAACGTCGCGATGCGCACGAAGCCTCCGTCAGCGCCGGCCGGCGCTGTTGATGAGGTGCGCGGCGTAGCCGGCGCCGAAGCCAATGTCGACGTTGACCACCATCACGCCGGCCGC
>DATJEP010000039.1:0-21537 GCA_035496475.1 Candidatus Udaeobacter sp. | reverse complement strand
GATGGACTGGCCGCGATGGGCGCCGCGCTCGACATCGACCACGGTTACATCACCGGCAACAACGTCAAGCTGCGGGGAGCGTCGATCGTTCACGAGACGGTTTCCGTTGGCGCCACCGCGCAGCTGATGATGGCGGCAACGCTCGCCGAGGGAACCACTGTGCTCGAGAACGCCGCGCTCGAGCCCGACGTCACCGTGCTCGGCCAGGTGCTGGTGCAGAGCGGCGCGCGCATCGACGGCCTCGGCACGCGCAAGCTGACGATCCATGGCGTGCGCGAGCTGCATCCGATCGACACCACGATCATCCCGGACCGCATCGAGGCCGCCACACTGATGGCGGCGGGCGCGGTCACCGGCGGGAGCATCACGCTCGAGCATTGCGATCCCGGTCACGTGGCGTCGGTCATGCACACGCTCGAAGACACCGGCTGCGACGTGCTGCCCGGCAATGGGGAAATCATGCTGACCGGTCCGGCGCGGCCGGCGCCGGTCAACGTTACCACCGCGCCCTTCCCGGGCTTCCCGACCGACATGCAGGCACAGATGCTGGCGCTGTGCTCGATCGCCGACGGCACCAGCGTCATCACCGACACCATCTATCTCGATCGCTTCACCCACGTGCCCGAGCTGCAGCGTCTCGGCGCGCAGATCGAGCTTCGCGGCAATACCGCGCGCGTCACCGGGACCGACCATCTGGAGGCCGCACCGGTGATGGCGACCGACATCCGCGCCGGCGGGGCGCTGGTCATCGCCGCGCTCGCCGCGCGTGGCGAAACCCGCATCTCGCGCATCTATCACCTCGACCGAGGCTACGAGAATCTGGAACAGAAGCTGACCAAGCTCGGCGCCAGAATCGAGCGCGTCCGGGAGTAGCGCGTCGCGGGCCAATCCGCTCGCTTGAATCGGGCGGGGAAACGCCGGAAGATTCGCGGCATGCGTCGGACTTCATGGGCCCGCAGCGGGGTTTCGGCCGCGGGTCTGATCGCGCTGATCGCACTGGCGACGCCCGCGTCGTCTGAGAACCAGCCGGCCCCCTCCGCGCCCACACGCCCCGACTCCGCCACGGTGCCACGGTTCGATTCGACCGCGGTCCAGATTGCGCCGGTGCCGGTCGAACTCCGCCCCGAGCGTCACCACAAGAACTCGCGCTGGACTCAGCTCCTCGGCCCGCAAGTGCTGGGATCGTTCCCGGTCTCGATCTTCGGCCGCACCACGTCGGCGGGCGCCGGAGTCGGAGTTCAGCTCCTCGTCCTAGGCTTCCGGCCGTGGCTCGCGATCCGCACCGAGCTGGGGTTCACGCAGCAGGGTGGCCGCGAAACCATCGGGTCCGCGATCGACATCTTCGGCGACACCGCGACCGTGCACTTCCGGTCGCACAACGACGCGCAATGGATCACGTTCGGTCCGCAATTCGAGCATGGGCTTGGACGCGGCCGCCTCTACGCGTTCGGCGCCGCGGGCCTGCTGCGCATCCGGCCGGTCCAGGATGGCGACTTCACCTCGCTCTACACCTACGGTCCGACCGATCCCGCCGGAACCAACACCGGCTTCTGCGCCGCGATCGGCGCCGGGCTGCGCTGGCCGTTCGAGATCTTTCCCCACACGCTGCTGCGACTCGAAGGCGAGTACCTGACGCGATCGAACGCACGCTACTTCGGCAATCCGCCGTACGTGAGCGACGGCGCGGGTGGATCGATGGCGAACCTGGTGCGGGGGCGCGCCGATCTCGCCAGCGTTCACTTCGGAGTGTTGATTCAGCCATGATCCGGCGCTGGCGGGGGCGCGTGGCGCTGGCGATGATCGCTGCGGCGTGGGCTTTTGCTTCGGTGTCTGCGGACGACTCGAGCCATCGTGGCGCGCTGATCGAGATCGGCAAGCCGCCACGCATTCCGTCCGCGCTCGACTCGGTCCCGCATCCCTGGCCGGGCCGCGCGCTGCTGCTCAGCGCCGTCGGCACCGCCGTGCCGATCGCCATCGCGACGCGGCCTCACCCGCATTCCGAAAGCCGCAATGATTTCCTGGCCATTCTGGGCGCCGAGATCGTCACGCCCGCCGCCGGCCATCTCTACGCCGGACTCGGCCGACGCGCCGCCGCCGGAATGGTCGCGCGCGGCCTTGGCTTCGGAATCGCCGCCGCCGCTCTACCCAGCGAGTCCTCCGGAGACATCACGTACGGAGCCCTGGCGGCCGTGATGGGGATGGTCATCGTCGGGACGTCCGCTCTCATCGACGTCGTCACTGTCTCGCCCGATGTCGAGCGGAAGAATCAGGCCTGGCTCGCCGCTCATTCCGCGGTCGGAGTACGAACGGTCGATGACGGCCGCACCCCGGCCGTAACCCTGGTCGTGCGCTTCTGAGCGCGACTCCGGGGATTCCGCGCGCGCGTCTCGCGGTCCTCGGCACCGCCGGACACATCGATCACGGCAAGACCGCGATGGTCCGTCGGCTGACCGGTGTCGACACCGACCGCCTGCCCGAGGAAAAGAAGCGCGGCATCTCGATCGACCTCGGCTTCGCGCCGCTCACGACGCCGGCTGGAATCCGCGTCGGCATCGTCGACGTGCCGGGGCACGAGCGGTTCGTGAAGAACATGCTGGCCGGCGTCGGCGGGATCGATCTGGTGCTGCTGGTGATCGCCGCCGACGAAGGCGTGATGCCGCAAACCCGCGAGCACTTCGCGATCGTGAAGCTGCTCGGCATTCCTCGCGGCGTGATCGTGCTGACGAAGTCGGATCTGGTCGAGCACGACTGGCTCGATGAAGTGTCGCGCGACGCGCGCGCGCTGGTCGCCGGCTCATTGCTCGAGCACGCGCCGGTCGTCGAGTTCTCGGCGGTCACCGGAGCGGGGGAGCAGGAGCTCCTCACCGAGATCGACCGGCAGCTCGAGACCGCGGCGACGCGAGCGAGCGACGAGCCGGCACGACTGCCGATCGATCGCGTCTTCACCGTCGAAGGCTTTGGCACGGTCGTCACCGGGACGCTGTGGCGGGGCGCGATCCGCACCGGCGACGGCCTCGAAGTCCTGCCGCGGGGAACCAGCGTGCGGGTGCGGCGCGTTCAGGTTCATGGCCAAACCGTCGATCAGGCGCTCGCCGGCCAGCGCACCGCCGTCGCGCTGCACGGCATCGACCGTGACGACCTCGCCCGCGGTGACTGGCTGGTGGCGGCGGGAAGTCTCACGCCGTCGCACGTTCTCGACGTCCGCTTCGAGCTGCTGCCGGACATGCCGCGCGAATGGCCGGCGAACACGCGGGTGCGTTTTCATCTCGGCGCCAGCGAGATCATCGGTCGCCTGGTGCTGCTCGAGGCCGCCGCCGTCGCGCCCGGCGGCTCGGCGCTGGCGCAGATGCGACTGGAAAAGCCGGCGGTGGCGGCGCGCGGGGATCGCTTCGTGATCCGCCAGTACTCGCCGAGCCGGACCGTCGGCGGGGGCAGCGTCATTCATCCGGTCGCGAAGAAGCGGCATCGGCACGATCTCGGGCTCGAGTCGCTGGCGGTGCACGAGAGCGGCTCGCTCGAAGCGCGGCTGCTCGAGCAGCTCGAGAAGGAGACCAGGCCCGCGAGCGCGGAGGTTCTGGCGAAGGTGGTCGGGGCGCCGGTCGCGGATGCGACCGCCGCGCTGACCCGGCTCGGCGCCGCGCACGAGGTCGTCGTGACACCCGAGTCTCGTTACGTGGCCGAGACTCGATGGGACCTCGCGCGCGGCGCGATCGAGCACGAGGTGCGAGCGTACGCCGAGCAACATCCCGCCCGCTACGGTGTGATGAAGGGCGATCTCAAGAGCGGGCTCAAGTCGAAGGTCGAGAGCGCTCTGTTTGACGCCGCGTTCGTGGCGCTGGTGGCCGAGTCCGTGGTCGAGCAGCGTGGCGAGCACGTGCGACCGGCCGATACGCCGTGGGAGCCGCCCGCCGAAATGCTGCAGGCGCTGGAGTCGATCGAGCGCGAGCTCGAGGCCGCGGGCTACGCGGTGCCGGAAGCTCCGGCATGGCAGGCGAAGCTCGGCTCGCGCGCCGCGGAGGTCACGGCGCTGGGATTCTTTCTCGGGCGCCTGGTCCGCGTGAGCCAGGACCTGACCTACACCTCGAAGCAGATGGAGCGGCTGCGCGAGACGCTGGCGACCTGGTTCGCGCGGCAACCCGCGCTGTCGGTCGCGAACTTTCGCGAGTTGACCGGCGCCAGCCGCAAGTACGCCGTGCCGCTGCTCGAACATTCGGATCGCGTGGGCTGGACCCTTCGCGCCGGCGACGAGCGGCGCGCGGGAGGTCAGCTGGCGCGTAACACGTCGAAGCAGGCGCCGGCCGTGGATGAGAGGACATGAGGCATCGAAATGTGGGGGCAATAGCGGGCACCATCGCCACTGATCCGGTGTACCATGCACTACCCGTGCCCATGTCCTGGCGAACGTGACCCGGCCGCGTTCAAGGAGGAGTGAGCCGATGAAAGCATCGATCCCCACCGTCACTCTGCTCACGCTGCTGACCGCCACCGCGATCGCGGTGAGTGCCGCCGGAAACCCGAGCGCCACCAAGGCGCCGGGGATGCCGAACCCGATCCGCGACACGGGTCCGAACACCAAGCTGTCCCCGCCGTCGACGCCGGCGACGAATCCGGTGGATCAGCAGCGCCACGCCGAGATCAAGGCGCTCGACGACAAGATCCGATTGATGCGCGAACAACTGAAGGGCGAGATCGATCCGCTGGAGGCGCAGATCAAGGCGGCGCGCGAGAAGTTCGACGCCGAGATCAAGCCGCTGCAGGATCAGCGTACTCAGTTGATCGAAGAGGGCGAGTCTCAGGATCTGCGCTCGCTCAACGAGCAGGAAACCTCTCAGATCGCCGATCTCGACTCACACGAGAAGGCGGACATCGAGAAGCTGCGCGCGAGCTACGACGATCAGCGCAAGGAACTCCGCGCCTCTTTCGCGCAGAAGCGGCACGATCTCCTGGCCACGAAGAAGTAGCTGAAGCGGAAGAAAGCGAGCGCCGGGGCGGCTACGCCTCGGCGCTCTCGCTTTTCACGTCCGGCGGCTCGGTCGGCCGCACCATCACGGTCTTCTCGCGCTCGCACACGGCCAGCCCGGGCGGCGCTTTGCGCGGCTTCCGCACATACTTCTTGCGCGTCACGATCACCGGCACCTTGCCGGCGGTCCGCGCCTGAGAGAAGAACGCCGCCCAGCTCGCCACTTCATCGATGGTGCGCTTGGACGGCTCGTTCTGGCCTTTGCCGCGCCGCAGCACGACGTGCGATCCCGCGGCGCCGTGCACGTGGAACCAGTAATCCTCGGGCCGCGCCAGCGTGTGGGTGAGGTAAACGTTGCCTTCGTTGTTGCGGCCGATCAGCACGTCCCAGCCTTCCGATGATTTCAGTCGCCGCGGCTGAAGCCGCGCCGACGGCGCGCGCATCTCGCCCCGCGCCACCGCCTCGACCGACGGCTTCCTCGCGGGCGCCGCCCGCATCACGGGGATTCCCGCCCGCACCACCGGCGGCAGCGCGGCCAACGCGGCTTCGAGATCCTGATCGAGCGTCGCATCGCTCTCGTGCTCGACCATCGCGCTGGCCTCGGCCATCGGTTCGCGCTCGTCGTAGCGCTCGGCGCGCTCGATCAGCCGCGCCAGCGCGTGCGTCTCGGCCTCGACCGCCGCGAGTCGCGGCGGAACTTCGATCAGCCCGCGCTCGGCCTTGGCCGCGCGCTTGAAGTAGCGTGCCGCATTGACCTGCGGCTTCACCGCGGGATCGAGCTCGATGTCGAGCGATCCGGCCGGGTCGGCGGGATCCGGCAGCTTCACGCGCGCGCTTCGCGCCGGCACCTGCCCGAGGTACGCCAGCAGCGCCTCGCCGAAGCGCCGGTAGAGCGTGGCGCGCTCGGCCTCCGTCAGATCGCCGCGCAGCGCCTCCAACTTCCGGCTCAATCGCTGCCGCTGCTTCTTCAGCGCGCGCACGATCAGCGCGCGCCGCGCGGCCGGATCAGCGGGCGCGGCCATCAATCGCTACTTCAGGTGTTGCCAGAGGAACGTGTAGGCCATCGCGGTCATGAACGCGAGCTGCTTGTTGTCGGCCGAGCCCGCGTGTCCGCCCTCGACGTTCTCGTAGTAGAGAACGTCGTGCCCCTGCGCCTCCAGCTTCGCCACCATCTTGCGCGCGTGTCCGGGATGGACGCGGTCGTCGCGCGTCGAGCTGGTGAACAGCGTGGGCGGATAGTGTGCGTCCTTCTTCGCGTTCGCGTAGGGCGAGAACGTGCGAATGAACGCCCACTCCTTCGGAAGGTCGGGGTTGCCGTACTCGCCCATCCACGACGCGCCGGCAAGAAGATGGTTGTAGCGCTTCATGTCGAGCAGCGGCGATTCGCAGACGATCGCGCCGAACAGCTCCGGATACTGCGTCAGCATGTTGCCTACGAGGAGCCCGCCGTTCGAGCCGCCGATGCAGCCGAGGTGCGCCGGGCTCGTGACCTTGCGCTGGATCAGGTCCTGACCCACCGCCGCGAAGTCTTCATAGGCACGCAGCCGATTCGCCTTGAGCGCCGCTTCGTGCCATTTCGGTCCGAACTCGCCGCCGCCGCGGATGTTCGCGAGCACGAAGACGCCGCCTTTCTCCAGCCATCCACTGCCGAGCAGGCCGCTGTAGGTCGGAGTATTGGACACCTCGAATCCGCCGTAGCCATTCAACATGGTCGGCGCGGTGCCATCGTTCTTGAGATCGCCGCGCGCGACCTGGAAGTAGGGCACGTGCGTTCCATCCTTCGAAACCGCTTCGTGCTGGCTGATGCGCAGTCCCTTCGCGTCGAAGAAGCTCGGCGAGTGCTTCAGGCGTTCGGGCGATCCGGTGCCCGCGGTGCCGATGAACAGCGTGGTCGGCGTCAGGAAATCCGTGACGGTGAGGAAGTAGTCATCGGACTCGAAGTCGTCGACGCCGGAGGCGCCCATGGCGCCGAACTCGCTCGGCGCGGGAATCGAGGAGCGCGTCCAGCCGCGTCCGTCGTGGCGCAGCACTTCGATCCGGCTCTTCACGTTGTCGAGCTCGTTCAGCAGGATGGTATGGAGCGTGGTGGAATAGCCATCCAGCGACTTGCGCTCGGTCGGCGTGAAGAGCGCCTCGAATTCGCGCTTGCCGGCGAGGAAGTCGTCGAGCCTGGTGGCGAGCAGCGCGCCGCCCGGCCAGGTTTTGCCGCCGACGCTCCAGTCGGTGCGCAGCCGGATCAGCAGCCACTCGCGATGAACGCCGGCATCGGCGTCGTCCGGCTTCTCGATCTTGACCGGCTTGCCGCCCTGCACCAGGAACAGCTCGTTGGTGAAGAACGTCGGCGCGCGCTGGATGAAGTCGCGCTCGAAGCCGGGTGTGAAGTCGTGGAAGCCGCCCGAGCCGACATCCGCGACCTTGCCCTGGTACACCAGCTTGGCGGCAGAGGGCGGCGTGCCGCGCTTCCACACCTTGACCACGTTGGGATAGCCCGACGTCGTCATCGAGCCCGGGCCGGAATCCGTTCCCATCCACAGCTCGTCCTTGTTCTTCCACGCCGTGTTGCTCTTCGCCTCGGGAAGCGTGAAGCCGCCCTTCACGAATTCCCGGGTCTTCAGATCGAACTCACGCACCACCACCGCATCGGCGCCGCCGCGCGACAGCGAGACCAGGCAAAGGGTGTAGTCGGGGGGCAGGGGATTCGCGCCCTTCCAGACCCAGTTCTCCTTCTCCGACTTGTCGAGCGCATCGAGATCGAGCACCGACTCCCACGCCGGATGGTCCTTCCGGTACTCGGCCAGCGTGGTGCGGCGCCACAGGCCGCGCGGATGCTCGTCGTCGCGCCAGAAGTTGTAGTAGCGGTCGCCGATCTTCTCGACGAAGGGAATCTTTTCCTTGGAATCGAGGATGGTGCGAAAGCGCGCGTTCATCGCCTCGAACTCCGGGCTCTCCGCCAGCGCCTTCTTGCTGCGCACGTCCTGCTCCTTGACCCATGCCAGCGCTTTGGTGCCGGTGACGTTCTCGAGCCAGAGGTAGGGATCGGCGTTTGCTCCACCCTTGGCTTTCGCGGATGACGCCACCTTCGACGTCGTGGCGGCGAGTGCGGGCATCGAGAACAGCGTCAGCAGGCAGGAGACGGCGAGGCAGAGTTTCATCGGGCCCCTCGATCGGAGATGGAGGTATCGGATGCCCGCCATCGCCGCGGGCGGCGCGAGCCTAGGAGCCGGCGATGCGCGCGGTCAAGGATGCCCGCCGCTACTTCTTCATCAGGGGATCGAGGAAGTCGAATACGTCAGATTCCCATGATGCGATCGCCAGATGAATGAAATCATGTCCATCGGCCGGCGTATGGCCGACCGCGGGATAGATCTTCACGCGGTGCGGCCGGCCCGCCCGGCCCATCTCGACGCCGAGACTCTCGCCCGGCGCGGTCGAAAAATCATTGGCGGCGTGAATGAAGAAGACCGGCGCGTGAACGTTGTCGGCGGCCGCGCGCAGCCGCGCACGCAATTCGGATGAGCGGTCCCAGCTGAGCCCCGAGCCCGAGAACAGAACCGCCGCGCGCAGCGAAGTATCACGCGCCGCGAGCAGGAGGGTGAGCGAACCGCCGAACGAATGTCCGGCGACGGCGATTCGCCGGGGATCGACATCGGGCAGAGTCCGCAGAAACGCGAGTCCGGCCACCGCATCCGACTGGTCGCCGTCATCGAGCAGGCGAATCTGGACCGCGTTGCGCGCGGTCTGTCCATGCTCGGCCAGCTCCTTGTCCATGATATCGGCGGCCGCCTCGCCCTGGCCGCGCGACAGGCCCTCGCCGCGTCGATAGAGGTAGAGAAACGCATAGCCGTGGCGCGCGAAGACCGGACCCAGCAGCTCGGGGTGTCGTTGATCGGCGAGGCCATCCGCGCCGACTCCGCTGGCATGGCCGCTACCGTGGCTGAAGAGAACTCCGGGAAATGGTCCGCGGCCGGAGGGTCGATAGAGCACGGCGCGAAGCGCGAGCGAATCGCTCTTCACGGTGACCGTTTCCGGCGGAGCGACCGAGAACTGCGCACCCTTGGATGTTCCGGCGAGCGCAATGAGGATTAGAAGGACTGGCGTCATCGGATCTCCTCGGCGGCGCAGGTTCCGCTAGCAGCGTCGGCGGAGTATCGCACGCCGCGTCCTGGTGGCGTGGTCGTCCCGCGGCGGTGACACGGCGCGGCTCGAGCCTTGACTCGATTCGTCGCCGCGCGCACGCTCGACACATGCCCAGCGTTCAGTGCCACCACTGCGGCGCGGCCGTGCGTTTCGACGAGCCGATGCCGCGCGACGCCGAGTGCGCGGCGTGCGGCAACGACCTGCGCTGCTGCATCAACTGCCGGCATTACGACGTCAACTACAACAATTCGTGCCGCGAGACCGAGGCCGAGCCGGTGGTCGATAAGCAGCGGCGGAATTTCTGCGAGTTCTTCTCGTTTTCGACCGCGCCATTCGTAAAGCAGGCGAACGCGCGCGAGGCCGACGCCCGCGCCAGGCTGTCGAACCTGTTCAAGAGCGGGGGAGAGGCTCCGGGCCCGACGCCCGCGGGGGCCAAGGAGCGGCTCGACGAGCTGCTGCGCGAAACCGGCACGCCCGAAGATCGCGCGCGAGAGGCGCGGAAACGCCTCGATCAATTGTTCAAACGCGGGGAAGAGAAGAAGAAGGATTGAAGTCGGGGCCCTTCGTCGGGCCCCGTTCCCGCCGCCCGACCCCGCGATTCCCGGTAGTTAGACCATTCGATGTCATGGCCCGCCCTATGCACGGCTGAGATTGCGAAGGCACGGCCGCCTGACAACGTCCTGATCGCCCGGGAGTCCCGCCATGGCCCGTCATCGCAATATCGTCGTTCGCACGTGGAAGAAGTTCGGCGCCGATCACGGCTCCGCGCTGGCCGCGGCGATTGCCTACTACGTCCTCTTCTCGATCATTCCGCTCGTCACGTTCATGGTGGCGATCTTCGGATTCATCATGCGTGATCCGGCCCGGCAGCAGGACGCGATGAATCGCATCCTGCAGACCATTCCGCTGGGGCAGAACTTCGTTCTCGACTCGATCAAGAGTGCCGCCAATCAGACCGGCACGCTGACCGTGATCGGAATCGTCGGCTTGATCTGGGCGGCGAGCGGCATGTTCAGCGCGATCCGTGAAGCGTTGAACATCGCGTGGGAAGTGGAGAAGCCGCGCGGCTTCATCATGAGCAAGGTGTGGGATCTCGGCGCCGTGCTCGGCTTGGGGATTCTGTTCATCCTGTCACTCGGCGGCACCATGATGGTGCACCTGATTCAGACGCTCGGGCTCGGGCAGAACGGCAGCGCGGTTTCGCAGTCGCTGGGCAGCGCACTCGCCGTGATCGGGCTCGCCGTTCCCGCGATCTTCTCGTTCTTCGCGTTCCTCTTCCTCTACCGCTTCGTGCCCAACGTGAAGCACACCATCGGCGACGTGTGGCCCGGCGCGCTGATCGCCGCGTTGCTGTTCGAGCTGAGCAAGCATGCGTTCGCGTTCTACGTGGCGCACTTCAACAACTACCAGGCGATCTACGGCGCGCTCGGCGGCATGATGCTGTTCATGCTGTGGTGCTGGGTGGCGGCGTACATCATGTTGCTCGGCGCTGAGTGGGCGGCCGAGCATGAGCGCGTGCGCCATGGCCCGCCGCGCGAGCATGAGTTCGCGCCGCCTCCGGGCTGGACGACGAACGCTTAAAGCACTGAAAACCAACTGCCGCGGCGCGGATCGGATGCCCTGTTCCACGCCGCGGCGGTGCGTTTTTCGGCCGCCAGCGCGGTATTCCCATGAACGCACTGGAAGGTGCCTGTTGCCCATGGACCTTCCTCTATACTGCGTAGGTCGCCTGCGTCATCGACCCAGGGCCGCTCCGCTGCAGCGCACGGTTCTCAAATGTTCGCATGGCCATTGAGATCGACGACGGTACTGCCTCGTCCACGACGACCGTCGCCGCCCAGGACTGCGTCGTGTTTCCGCAGCGAATCGGTGCAGGCATTGGGGCGATGAAGTTTCCGACTGCGCTCTCAGACTCGGGCATCGTCGCGCTTGGAAACCGAAAACTAGGGACAGCGAGCCGTGGGGTCTTTGTGCCCCCTCTACAGGAAGCTTCTGGAGTTCTTCCATTGATTACAGGATCAGCTGCAGGCTATCTCGTTTTCGACACAACAGGTTCGACACTCAGAATCTGGGACGGTGGTACCCCCGGCAGATGGTTGACGGTACAGGCGACATGAGACCAGGAGGTAAAGGATGCGTTCAAGACTAATAGTCAATGTCATTGCCCTCTTGGCCTTGGCGGCGGTCTTTACGCTAGGAGCACGTGGTGCAAGGGGACAGGGAACGACGTTTAGGGTGATTGGACCAGGGACAGTCGTCGTAGGTGAGAGCGTCTACCTTCTCGACACAGGCAACGGGCCCGCCGGTTGGAAACAGCTTCCATTGGGAACGCTCACGCTCCCACCAGTTCCCGTTTCGAGCCTCGTTAACTACGCCTCCGGAGTAGTTGCAATCACCGACTCCGGAGAAGGCTGGGGCAAGGTCGGAGGCGTATGGATGGATCTGGGACCTGTCCCGAACGGCTCAATGCCCGCCCGGCAGGAGTCATGGGGCCAACTAAAGGTCAAGTACGCTCATTGACGCTCACTGATGCGGATAGTGTCGCGGCGCTCAACCCTCGCTGCTGAGCGCCGCGAGCCGTTTGATTGCAACCGTCGGCGCCTTGGACTGTCCCCTGATCTGAGGACCACGACGTGGGACCGACACCCCAATGTTGGCCCGTCCCCGAACCTTGGACCATCACGACCCCCGAAAAGCGAGACTCCGGTCCTCGGTGGTTTCGACCTGAGCACGGAACTGAGCCGGCGTTCTCTGGCCCAGCGCGCTGTGGGGTCGAGTGTTGTTGTACTCCTCCCGCCACGTGCTGAGCATTAGGCGGGCCTCATCGACAGTCGAAAAGTAGTGTTGCGATAGGCACTCACGTTGCACCACGGCGTTGAAGCTCTCGATGAACAAGCGCGTGCGCCATGGCCCGCCGCGGGAGCATGAGTTCGCGCCGCCTCCGGGCTGGACCACGAACGCGTAAACCTCTGAAAACCAACTGCCGCGGCGTGGATCGGAAGCCCTGTTGCACGCCGCGGCCAGCTGTTTTCGGGCTGCCAGCACGGTCCTAATAGCCGTTGACCCGTGGCCTGACCGAAACGTAACCTTTAGCCGTCCGGGAATTCTTGATGTCTCGGTTCGGATGGCGCCATGACCGCATCCCCTCATTCCGACCTGAGCTGGGTACGACCTTTTGTCGCGCATGCCGCGCGCTGGCAGGGGTCGTTTTTTGTTTCTGCGCCGGGCTCGGCTGCGATGCCGAGGCCACGCCATGAATAGCTCGGTTGCGCGAGCTCAGGCATTACGTGACGTCCTAGACGCGGGCAATCAGCCCGTCGGTCAATTGGCGCTCGCCGAAGCTGCCATCTCATGTTCCTTAGAACTCATTCATGGTGGTGAGGCCGATGAAGCTGTCGACCTTACGAATAGAGCGGTCACTGCCTTTCCGAAAGCCCCGTCCGAATGGCGGCTGAGGCTTCTCATTGCACGCTCGCGCGCCCTGTTGGCCGCGGCGCGTTTTCACGAGTCGATTGATTTGATCGCCGAGTTAGTCCGTGACTACCAGGACACACTCAAGACGCTGCCCCAAGAGACGGCTCTTCTTCGGATTTGTCGCGCTGCGAATTATTGGCTGACCAATCGAGCGGATGAGGCCGTCAGTGAGCTCGTTTCCGTGCGTGCCGAATTGCTCATGCAACCTGATTCCTATCTCTTGGGATGGTGCGCGTATCAACTGGCGGCTGCCGAGACAGTTCGCGGCAACTATGAATCCTCGCGACGCTACGCTGTTGAATCAGTTGTCTCAGCACGTCGATGCGGTAGCCATTTCCTCCAAACGCACGCATTACTACTGATAGGAATGCGAGAGCGCGCCTTGGGCAGGTGGGCGATTGCCTATGAGAGTGGCTCCGAGGCACTTCGTATCAGCGAGGAGGCTGGATTTAGGCGGCAGGCTTGTGATGCGCTCCGCGAACTCGGCATAACGCAATGGAAGCGAGGGCTGTTAGGCGAAGCCATGAATGCCGTGCGTGAACACCAGAAAAGGATCCAAGAAATCCAACACGCACCGTCGAAGTGGTACGGAGCCTTGCTAGAAGGAATGATTTTGCTCCATGCAGGCGACTACGCCAGGGCGCGGGCTCTCTTCGATTGCGGAGAGAAATGGAGCTCGGAAGTCACGCAACGCCCATCTCTCCTCACCACGGAATTCCTCGGCGACATTCATCTCGAACAGGAAGAAGCCGCACCCGCCCTCGCGCTCTACGACGAAGTCCTCCCGAAGGCGATGGCGCTGGTCCCGAAGGGCGACATCGTCGCCGAGCTGCGCCGCCGTCGCGCGGAATGCTTCTACCTGCTCGATCGATTCGACGACGCCTACACCGAAGCTATGACGGGCCTCGATCACTGCCGTGAGCTCGGCGATCGCTACGAGGAAGCGGCAACGTATCGCGTCCTCGGGCTCGCGGCGGCGGCCCTCGGCAACGCCTCAGAAGCGAAGAAACACTTCGATCAGGGCTTCGCCTACTACGACGACATCGAGACGCCCTTCGAATGGGGCAAGCTGTGGATGAGCTATGGCGACTGGTTGCGCGGCCCGCACGCGGGCGACTATGCCGACATCAAAGGGGCACGCGAGGCCTACCGCGCGGCCATCGATCAATTCGAACGCATGGGCGCGGCGGCGAAGCTCGCGATGGCACGCCGGCGCCTTGAAAAGCTCGAAGCCGACCAACCGTGGCTGGTTCGCGAGAGTGCCGCGATCGATGCGTCATTGTCCGACAAGCCGCGGCGCCGCCCGCGCGGCGATGCCGAGCTGGAACGCCGCTCTCAGTGGGCGTTCGAGACCTTCGAGCTGATCACGCGGAATCGCGCGCTGCTCGATCAGCTGGACGACGTCGCGAAGCTGGCGCGAAGCAATGCGCCGATCCTGGTTCTCGGCGAATCCGGCACCGGCAAGGAACTCATCGCCGCGGGCATCCATCGTCTTTCGCGTCGCACGGGTCGGTTCACGCCGCTCAACATGGCGGTGGTCGCCCATGAGCTGTTCGAGAGCGAGCTGTTCGGACACATCGCCGGCTCGTTCACCGGCGCGACGCGCGACAAGCCGGGCCTGTTCGAGATCTCGCACGACGGAACGGTGTTCCTCGACGAAGTCGCCGAGATGCCGATGGAGCTTCAGTCGAGGCTGCTGCGATTCCTCGAAACCGGCGAATCACGGCGGATCGGCGCCACGCAGAGCACGCGCGTCAATACTCGGCTGATCGCCGCGACGAATCGCGACCGCGTATCGATCGAGCGCGGCGACGGCTTCCGGACCGATCTCTACTACCGCCTTGCGCACGCGGTGTTCGTTCTGCCGCCCGTGCGGCAACGCGGCGACGACGTCGAATTGCTGCTCGATCACTTCCTCGACCTCTACTGTCGCGAAGAGCGCAAGCACATCCGCATGGAGCGTGCGGCGCGCGAACGCCTCATCAGCTACGGCTGGCCGGGGAATGTGCGCGAGATGCGGTCGCTGGTGAGGCGGCTGGTGCTGCTCGCGTCGGATGGAGGCGAGATTCGCGAATCGCAGCTCCAGCTTGCGGACGACCACGTCCCGACGACGTTGACTCAGGAGTTGGAGCACGCGGAGCGCGGCCGCATCGCGAAGGCGCTGGAGCAGCATCGTGGCTCGCGCACCGAGGCCGCCCGCTCCCTCGGCATGAAGCGCACGACGCTGCTGAACAAGATGCGTCGTTACGGTCTGCGGTAACATCCCCTCAGAGCATTCACACCGAGGTTCTCTTCAACACGGAGGTTTCAGTGCGTGCATCGGCGCTCGTGGCCATGATGGCCCTGCTCACGATTCATCCCCGCATCGCGGTCGCGGATCAGACACCGCCTCCACCGCACGGGCATCTTCCCGCGGTGCCGGGTCGCTCCGGCACGGTCGTCGTCCGCACGCGCAATCGGTTCAGCGCCGGCAGCGTGCGCGACATGCTGGTCATCCTCGAAGACAGCGAAGGCCTGCGCGACAGCATGATGACCGACGGCTCAGGCACGGCGGTCTTCCATCGCGTGCGGCCGGGCCCGGCGTTGATCTGGTCCATGAGCCGCTGGAGCGCGCGCGACAGCATCGTGGTCGCGGCCTATCGCACCGTGCTCGATACGCTGACGACGTCGCGCCGCGGCTCGCAGCCGGGCGAGAAGTGATCTAGCTCCGGGACTTCGCGCCGGGCCACCACCAGTTCCAGCGCCCGGAGATCGCCATCAGCGCCGGCACCAGCACGACGCGAATCAGCGTGGCATCGAGCGCCACGGCGAACGCCAGTCCCAGGCCGAACTCGCGCGTCGGCACCAGCCGCGTGAAGCCGAACGAGGCGAAGATCGAGATCATGATCATTGCCGCGCTGGTGATGATGCCGGCGGTACCGCCGATGCCCAGCGCCACCGCGCGCGTGTTGTCGCCGCTCTTCTGGAACTCCTCGCGCACGCGGCTGAGGAGGAACACTTCGTAGTCCATCGACAGGCCGAAGAGAATGGTGAACAGCATCACGACTACGAACGCGTTGAGCCCGCCTGGCGGATCGAGCCCGATCAGCTTGGCGCCGTGCCCTTCCTGAAACACCAGCACCAGAAATCCATACGCGGCCAGCACCGACACGGTGTTGAGCAGCGTGGCCTTGAGCGGCAGCACGATCGATTTGAAGAGCATCGCCAGCACGATGAACGTGGTCAGCACCACCGCCACCACCACCCACGGCAATCGCCCGAACAGCTCGCGATCGAAGTCGACCAGCACCGCGGCGAAGCCGCCCCACTGAACGCTGAGCCCGGCGTCGCGCAGCATCTGCCACGGCCTGGCGCGCAATACGCGCACGTAGTCCATGGTGGCGCGATCCTCGGGCGGCCCCGGCGTCATCAGTGCCAGGAATCCGACCCGGCCGTCATTGCTCATCACGCGATGGAGCACGCTCCTGAATGGCTCGGGCATCGCGGCGGGATCGGTCACCGGCGTGGGGCCGAGGAACCGCACGATCTGATGAAGCCCGACCACGATGCCGCTGCGCTTGTCGGCGTTGAGGCTGTCGGCCAGCTGAAGGATCGGCCGGTGATAGCGCGGCTCGAGCAGGCTGTGGCCGGGCGGCGCTTCGATCAGCACCACGATCGGCGACATGAATCCGCGCGGGAACCTGGCACCGAGCTGCTCGTAGCCGATGCGGGCTTCATCGGTCGGCGGCAAGTGCGCGGCGCCGACGTTCCATGACTTCATGTGCGCGACGGGCGCGATCAGGAACGCCAGCACGATGGCGGCGAGCGCGAGCGAGATCCACGGCTGGCGCATGACGCCGCGCGTCCACGCGCTCCAGAAACGCGAGACCTGAGGCTCCGAAGCTTCGCCGCGGGCCACCGGCGTCACGACGATCTTCCGCGGCCACATCAGCGCGCGGCCGAGCACGACGAGTACGGCCGGCAGCAGGGTCAGCGACGCGGCGACGGCGCCCGCCACCACGAACACGCCACCGAGCGCGATGGTGTGAAGGAACGGCGCGTTGACCAGGAACAGCGCCAGGAATCCCACCGCGACGGTGGCGCCCGAGAACAGCACCGAGTGTCCGGCGGTGCGCGCCGCGGCAGCCGCGGCATCGGCGGCGCTGCGCCCGCGCGACAGCTCCTCGCGATACCGGCTGACCACGAACAGCGCGTAGTCGACGCCGACGCCGAGCCCGATCATCGAGACCACGTTCTCGGCGAACACGGTAACCGGCGTCCACGCATGCAGAGCGTAGAGACCGGCGAATCCGATCGAGACCGCGATCAGCGCCAGCACGATCGGCAGGAGCGCGGCGAGCGGAGCGCCGAACACGACCAGCAGGATCACCAGCGTGAGCGGCAAGCCAATGCGCTCGGCGGCGAGCAGGTCCGACGATGATTCGATGTCCATCGCGTGAATCGCCGCGGTGGTGCCGGTGACCTTCACATCGATCTCTTTCGGTACCTGGGCGCCGCCGATCGCGCCGCGCAACGCCGCGCCGAATCTCTCGGCCTCGAGGTAGGCATTGACGCGCGGCGTCACCACCACGAGCGCGGTGCGGCCATCGTTGCTGAACAGCTCCGGACGCATAGACGTCCACGGCGTGTCGACCGAGCGCACGAGATCGAGCTTGCCGATCGATTGCGCGAGCCGCGTGCCGGCCTGAGCGAGTCGATGGTCGCGGGGGGAGAAGCTCGGCGGCGCGCTCACCACGACGATGTATTGATAGAGCGTGCCCTCGCCGAAGGCGCGCTCCATTTCTTTGGTGACGTGCTCGGACGAGCTGCCGGCGATGGGATCGGTGCCGCCGCGCAGAACGCCGGCGAGGCGCGAGGCGAAGAACCCGGCGCCGATTACGATCAGCAGCCAGAGCGCGATCCAGACCCGTGGGCGGCCGAGCATCGTGCGGAGTCTCAATACGTTCGCCCCGAAACGCAATTGGAATCGCTACCGTTTGACCGGGGCCGCGCTTAGACTTCCCGCCGATGCGATTCCGTCATCAGGCGGCGGTTCTGCTCGCGCTGTGGGCGCTGGTCTCGGCGGGCTGCGCCGCGCTTGGCAGCATGAAAGGCACGAGCGCCGATCTCCGCGCGACCAGGCGCGCCGCTCCGGATCGCGCGCCGCTCGGCGAAGCGCGGCTGCTCTTTGACGACTTCGGCACGCTCGACACCTACGCGCTCGAATCCGTCGCGGCGCCGTGGAAGCTCTATTCCACCGCGCTCCTGCTCTCGACCGCGCCCGAGCTTCACCTGCCGATTGAGCACTCTTCGATTCGCCCCGCGCTCGCGCACTTCGGATTCATCTTTCCGGACTCGATCGGCAACTGGAATCCGGCCGCCGGCCCGCAGCCGCGCTTCACCGACGCGCCGGTCGGCATGACGCGCGGCATGATCCACGGATTCCTGCCGGGGCTCGGTCTCGAGGTGCACAACAACGGCTGCGCCACCTGCCACAGCGGCGTGGTCTACGACGCCGCCGGTCTGCCGACCCACACCGCGTGGATCGGAATGCCGAGCGTCTCGATCGACCTCGAAGGCTATTCGATGGCGGTGTTCCAGGGCTTGAAGCTCGGCATGCGCGACGAGAAGGCCTTCTTCAAGGCGATGGAGCAGGTGCACCGGCACATGTCGTGGGGCGAGCGCTTCACCTACCGCCACTTCATCTTCCCGCGTCTTCGCCGCGACCTGCCGAAGATCGTCGCCGCGCGCGATCGCGCCCTGGCGTTCCACAACGGCGGCCCCGGTCTCACCAACGGCGTGGCCGCGCTCAAGCTTCAGCTCGCGCTGATCTCGAAGCTCGACTACGCGCCGCTCGAGATGGCGTTGACGTCGATTCCCGATCTCTCCGATCGCGCCTTCCGCACTTCGGTGCTGTGGGACGGCACCTATGCGGTGCGCGGCGAGGAGCACTTCCGCGACATCACGCGCGATCAGGCCACGCCGGAGCGCGAGGAGCGGCTGGCGAACATCATCGCGTTCTTCACGCTCGGCACCGCGGGCAACGATCCGCCCACCGCGGAGCGCATGATTCCGCGAGTGGGCGAGGTGATGCGGTGGCTCGCCGAGTATCGGCCGCCGCCGTTTCCAGGGCACGTCGATGCCGTGCTCGTAGAACGCGGGCGCGACGTGTTCGCGAAGCGCTGCGCGTCCTGCCACGGGCACTACGACGAGAGCCTCGATCACCCGCGGCTGATGGAGTATCCGAATCGGCTGGTGCGGCAGGAATTCATCGGCACCGATTCGGTGCGCTGGAGAGCGGTGGACGACCGCGTGCTGACGTGGCAGGACACGCATCCGAGCCACCCGTTCGTGCGGCATGTCGACGCGGCGCGCACCGGCGGCTACGTGGCGCCGATCCTGACCGGCGTCTGGGCCACCGCGCCCTACCTTCATAATGGCTCGGTACCGACGCTCTGGCACCTGCTGCATCCTTCGGAGCGCCCGGCGCGCTTCGAGGTCGGTGGTCACATGCTCGACTACCGGAAGATGGGCATTGCGCTCGAAGAATCACCGGATCACGTCTGGCGCTATCCCGCCGGCTATTCCGCGCGATCGCATGCCGAGATCTACGACACCTCGCAGCTCGGACGATCGAATCGCGGCCACGAGCGCCCGCTGCGTGATCTCAGCGAGGACGAGAAGACCGCGGTGCTGGAGTACCTGAAGAAGTTGTAGGCCGGAAGTGACTACGGCGTTTCCACGTGTAAACGCCGAACTCTCCCCGGGGAGAGTTGATCACGGACGCGGAAACACGAGCTCCTCCGCCGGCAACCGCGGCGTGAGCTGCTTCGGAAACCCGAACGGCGCGGCGCCGACGCGGAACACGTTCACCAGCCGCCGCTCCGCCGGCAGCGCGAACAGCCGGCGGATCTCGGCATGGGTTCGCTTCGAATCCGACAGCACCGAGATCGGGCAGAGCGCGAGCCCGCACGACGTCACCTCGAGCCAGGTGCGGTAAAACGCGCGCCCGATGACGAACGGATCCTCGCCGACCGGCGCCGTGAAGAGGATCAGCGCGCCCGCGCTCTCGATCTTCGAGCGCTCCGAGATCAGCGCGCCGGCGAGTCCGATCTTCCGCATCGATTCAAACGCCGGCGGCGCCATCAGTACGCGACCGAGCACACGCTCAATGCCGCTGAGCGCCAGCGCGTCGGCATTGAGCCCGTCGCGATTCCAGTTGGGATCGGAGCGCGACAGCCGCAGCCAGTGCCAGGTCTCACGCCAGTAGGCGGGATCGCGCAGGAATTCATCGCCGGCCTGATCGGCCATCTTCGCCAGGTCGCGAATCCGCGCGCGATCACGAATCAGCACGTGGCCCGCGGGGCCGATCGCGCCCGCCACGCGATCGAGCGCGGCGGCATCGGTCGCGGCGAAAGTGCCGCGATACGCCGCACGACGATGGACCGCATCGGCGAGCGCGTCGGGCCGCGTGCCGCGCTCGAACGGCAGCCACGCCACATGCGCGGCTTCCTCGGCTGGCGCCGGCTCCGCCGGCCCGGCAACAAATCCGCGCCGGGCCAGCGCGATCGCCATGCCTTCGCACGCCGCGCCGAGGCTCACGCGCACATCATGCCCGGTCGAATCGGCCACCGGCAGCCGGCGCTCGGGATCGGCATGGAGCCCGAGCACGCCCGAGCCTCCAAGCGACCAGCACGCAGGCTGAATGTTGTGGACGCTCGGCGCCCGCCGCGCCTCGTCGATCAGCTCGATCAGCGTTGCCCGATCGAACACCGTACTCATCGCAGCGACTTCCGAAACAGGTGCAGGCGGTGCAGGGGTTTGGCCCCGCCGCGCATCGCGCCGCGCAGCGAGGGAATGTTCACGTCCGAGATCCAGGTGATGCCGAGCTTTTCGTAGCCGGCGCGCTGCAACGCCGTCAGCACTTCATGGATCATGACCGCGCCGATGCCGCGATTCTGAAGCCGCTGGCGCACGCCCTGAATGATCACCACCGCGCGCCGGCAGCGCCGCCGGTAGTAGAGGAGCCGTGGCAGGGTGAGCGGTCCGAATCGCGACCGGCATTGCCGCAGCAGCGGGTTCAAGTCGGGAATGCAGAGGAGAATGCCGACCACCTCGCCCTTCTCGCGCACCACCGACGAGATGCGCGAGTCGATCACCCACGACAGATCCTTGGCCGCGAACTGGAATTCCTCGTGGGTGAGCGGCACGAACATCGGATTGTTGGCGAAGCCGTCGTTGAACGCGTCGCAGATCTCGGGCAGCACCTTGTCGAGGCCCTTGACCTGCACGCGCCCCCAGTTGAGCGACGGATCGTCGAGCAGCGCGCGATGCTCCGGCCTCAGCACCGCGCCTGCGTCGATGGCGGCGAGATCGACCTCGAACTGCGACATCGGGAACTCCGGCGCGTAGCCGTTCGCCGCCAGCAGCCTCGGAATGTGCGGCGGATTCCAGATCTGATCGGAGTAGGGCGCGTGCTCGAAGCCTTCGGTGACGACGCCGGCCGGCGCCATCGCGGTGAGGTTGAAGTTGCCCCAGATCTCGGCATGGCCGCGCTCGCGTCCCCAGCGCTCGGCGGCGCCGAGCAGGAGCGTAGCGGCCTCGGGATCGTCGGCGCAGTCGAAGAATCCGAAGCTGCTGCGGTTCCAGCCGTGGCGTTGATTCGACGCGGTGTGAACATGCGCGGTCAGCCGGCCGATCGGAACGCCGTCGCGGTGCGCGCTGAAATAGGTCAGCGCGCCGAAATGCTTCAGCAGCGGATTCTGCTTCGCGTCGAGGAATCGCTTGAGATCGGCATCGAACACCGAGACGAACGCCGAGTTCTTCCCGTAGGCGTGCTCGGGCGCTTCGAAGAAGCCCTTGAAGTCGCGCTCCTTGAGCTCAAGCATGCGCGTTGCTCCTCTCGATCGCTTCGGCCACGGTGCGCACCAGGCCGAGCTGCGCGATCGCCGCCTGCTCCATTCCCGCGGATGGAATCTGAACCAGCA